>NZ_JASBQZ010000034.1:0-59972 GCF_029960685.1 Pseudomonas sp. AL10 | reverse complement strand
CTAAGTGGCCGTTACCGCAGCAATGGATATGTACACAATCCAACTGTGTTGACTGCCATGACGCCTTCGCGAGCAAGCCCGCACACAGTTGGATTGTGGGGTGTCAGGTAGAGAAGTGTCGGCTGATAGGCCGCCATCGCAGGCAAGCCAGCTCCCACAATTGGATCGTGGGTGTCAGGGAGACAAGCGTCGACTGTCAGGCCGTCACGGGAGCAAGCTCCCTCGCCACAGGTACGGCGTCGCTGCAGATAACGGCGCCCACAGAGGTCGGCATTTCAATTCAAGGGCAGGTCCAAACAGTGCCAAATGGGAAGTTTCAGCCTACCTTGTAGGATCCTGCCACATCTTGCCGTTTGGTGATCGTGAAAGCGGCACGTATGATGCATCCCAAACTCCCGCAGATTAGAAGCCTATGTCCCTGATAGTTCTACTGCTTCTGCCTTTTATCGGCAGCTGTCTGGCGGCCTTGCTGCCGCATAACGCACGTAACACCGAATCCCTGTTGGCCGGCCTTGTGGCACTGGTCGGTACTATTCAAGTCGCCCTGCTCTACCCCCAGATCGCCCACGGTGGCGTGATCCGCGAAGAATTCATGTGGTTGCCCAGCCTGGGGCTGAACTTCGTGTTGCGCATGGATGGGTTTGCCTGGCTGTTCTCGATGCTGGTGCTGGGCATCGGCACGCTGGTGTCGCTGTATGCGCGTTATTACATGTCACCGGACGACCCGGTGCCGCGTTTCTTTGCGTTTTTCCTGGCGTTCATGGGCGCCATGCTTGGCCTGGTGATCTCCGGCAACCTGATCCAGATCGTGTTTTTCTGGGAACTGACCAGCCTGTTTTCGTTCCTGCTGATCGGCTATTGGCACCACCGTGCCGATGCGCGGCGGGGTGCGTACATGGCGCTGATGGTCACCGGCGCAGGTGGCCTGTGCCTGTTGGCGGGAGTGATGCTGCTGGGGCATATCGTCGGCAGCTATGACCTGGACCAGGTGCTGGCGGCGGGCGATCAGATTCGCGCGCACTCGCTGTACCCGGTCATGCTGGCCCTGGTGCTGATCGGCGCCTTGAGCAAAAGCGCGCAATTCCCCTTTCATTTCTGGCTGCCCCACGCCATGGCGGCGCCCACTCCGGTTTCAGCCTACCTGCATTCGGCGACGATGGTGAAGGCCGGCGTGTTCTTGCTGGCCCGCCTGTGGCCGTCGCTGTCCGGCAGCGAAGAATGGTTCTGGATCGTCGGCGGTGCCGGCGCCCTCACTCTCCTCCTCGGCGCTTACTGCGCCATGTTCCAAAACGATCTCAAGGGCCTGCTGGCCTATTCCACCATCAGCCACCTCGGGCTGATCACCCTGCTGCTGGGCCTCAACAGCCCACTGGCTGCAGTTGCCGCTGTATTCCACATTCTCAACCACGCCACCTTCAAGGCTTCGCTGTTCATGGCCGCGGGCATCATCGACCACGAAAGCGGCACGCGGGATATCCGCAAGCTCAGCGGGCTGGTGCGCCTGATCCCGTTTACCGCGACCCTGGCGATGGTCGCCAGCGCGTCCATGGCGGGGGTGCCGTTGCTCAATGGCTTCCTGTCCAAAGAGATGTTCTTTGCCGAAACCGTGTTTATCTCGTCGACCCAATGGGTGGAAATCGCCCTGCCGCTGATCGCGACCATCGCCGGTACGTTCAGCGTGGCCTATGCCTTGCGCTTTACCGTGGATGTGTTCTTCGGCCCGCCCGCCACCGACTTGCCGCACACGCCCCACGAGCCGCCGCGCTGGATGCGCGCCCCGGTTGAGCTGTTGGTGTTCACCTGCCTGCTGGTGGGGATTTTCCCGGCCCAGGTGGTCGGTTCGATCCTCGCCGCTGCCGCCCTGCCGGTGGTGGGCGGTACGCTACCGGAATATAGCCTGGCGATCTGGCACGGCTGGAACGCACCGATGATCATGAGCCTGGTGGCGATGACCGGCGGCGTGGTGCTGTACCTGCTGCTGCGCAAGCAACTCAAGCGTGGCCGCTTCGAATACCCGCCGCTGATCGGCTACTTCAACGGCAAGCGCGGTTTCGAGCGCTGCCTGGTGGTGATGATGCGCGGCGTGCGCCGCATCGAGAAACGCATCAGCACCAAACGCCTGCAAACCCAGTTGTTCCTGTTGGTGCTGCTGGCGGTGATCGGCGCAATGATCCCGATGATCAACAGTGGCCTCAGTTGGGGCGACCGCCCGAAAATCCCGGGCTCCATCGTCTTCGTCACCCTGTGGTTGCTGGCGATTGCCTGCGCACTGGGTGCCGCCTGGCAAGCCAAGTACCACCGGCTGGCGGCCCTGACCATGGTCAGCGTGTGCGGCCTGATGACCTGCGTCACCTTCGTGTGGTTCTCGGCGCCGGACCTGGCCCTCACCCAATTGGTGGTGGAAGTGGTCACTACCGTGTTGATCCTGCTTGGCCTGCGCTGGCTGCCACGGCGTATCGAGGAAGTTTGGCCATTGCCCAACACCTTGCGCAAGGCGCGAATTCGCCGGGTGCGTGACTTGCTGCTGTCCACCGTAGTCGGCGGCGGCATGGCGCTGTTGTCCTACGCGATGCTGACCCGCCAGACGCCCAACGATATCTCCTCGTTCTACTTAAGCCGTGCCCTGCCCGAAGGCGGCGGCAGCAATGTGGTGAATGTGATGCTGGTGGATTTCCGTGGCTTCGACACCTTGGGCGAAATCACCGTACTCGGCGCCGTGGCGTTGACTGTTTACGCCCTGCTGCGCCGCTTCCGCCCGTCCAAGGAAAGCATGCAGTTGCCGGCGCAACAGCGCCAATTGGCACCGGACGTGGCCACCGACCTGGTCAACCCGCGCCAGGCCAGCGACACCGCCCTGGGCTTCATGATGGTGCCGGCGGTGCTGGTGCGCCTGCTGCTGCCGATCGCGCTGGTGGTGTCGTTCTACCTGTTCATGCGTGGCCACAACCAACCGGGTGGTGGTTTCGTCGCCGGGCTGGTGATGTCGGTGGCGTTTATCCTGCAATACATGGTTGCCGGCACCCAGTGGGTCGAGGCGCAGATGAGCCTGCGGCCGATGCGCTGGATGGGCTTCGGCCTGCTGTCGGCCACCTTGACCGGGCTGGGTGCGCTGTTCGCCGGGTACCCGTTCCTCACTACGCATACCTGGCATTTCAGCCTGCCGCTACTGGGCGATATTCATATCGCCAGTGCGCTGTTCTTTGACGTCGGCGTGTACGCCATGGTCGTGGGCTCGACCCTGTTGATGCTCACCGCCCTCGGCCACCAGTCGGTACGCGCGCATAAACCGAGCAACCAGCCCAAAGTGGTTGCTGCAACCGAAGGAGCCGCCTGATGGAAGAAGTCATCGCAATAGCCATTGGGGTCCTGGCGGCCTCCGGCGTCTGGTTGATCCTGCGGCCACGGACGTTCCAGGTGGTCATGGGTTTGTGCCTGCTGTCCTACGGCGTCAACCTGTTCATCTTCAGCATGGGCAGCCTGTTTATCGGCAAGGAGCCGATCATCAAGGACGGCGTGCCCCAAGACCTGCTCAACTACACCGACCCACTGCCCCAGGCCCTGGTGCTCACGGCCATCGTGATCAGCTTCGCCATGACCGCGTTGTTCCTGGTGGTGCTGCTGGCATCCCGGGGCCTGACCGGCACTGACCATGTAGACGGCCGGGAGCCCAAGGAATGACGTGGATGAATCAACTGATCGTCGCGCCGATCCTGCTGCCGCTGCTCACCGCCGGGCTGATGCTGATGCTGGGCGAGAAACGCCGCCCGCTCAAAGCCCAGATCAATCTGTGCTCCAGCATCGTCGGCCTGGGCGTGGCCATCCTGCTGTTGTACTGGACGCAACAAGGCGGCCCCGGCTCCATTGGCGTGTACCTGCCGGGCAACTGGCAGGTGCCGTTCGGCATCGTGCTGGTGGTGGACCAATTGTCGGCGATGATGCTGGTGCTTACCGGGGTGATAGGCGTCAGCGCGCTGCTGTTCGCCATGGCACGCTGGGACCGTGCGGGCACCAGCTTCCATGCCCTGTTCCAGATCCAACTGATGGGGCTGTACGGCGCCTTCCTCACCGCCGACCTGTTCAACCTGTTCGTGTTCTTCGAGGTGCTGCTGGCCGCCTCCTACGGCCTGATGCTGCACGGTTCAGGCCGCGCGCGGGTGTCGTCGGGGCTGCATTACATCGCGATCAACCTGCTGGCGTCGTCGCTGTTCCTGATCGGCGCGGCGATGATCTACGGCGTCACCGGTACGCTGAACTTCGCCGACCTGGCGTTGAAAATACCGCTGGTGCCGGAGGCCGATCGCGGCCTGTTGCATGCTGGTGCAGCGATCCTGGCGACGGCGTTCCTGGCCAAGGCCGGCATGTGGCCGCTGAACTTCTGGCTGGCGCCCGCCTATTCCTCGGCCAGCGCGCCGGTGGCGGCAATGTTCGCGATCATGACCAAGGTCGGCGTGTACACCGTGCTGCGCCTGTGGACCCTGCTGTTCTCCGGCCAGGCCGGCGCCTCGGCGCTGTTTGGCGGCGACTGGCTGGTGTACGGCGGCATGGCGACCATCATTTGCGCGGCACTGGCGATGGTGGCGGCGCAGCGCCTGGAGCGCATGGCCAGCCTGAGCATCCTGGTCTCGGCCGGGATCCTGCTGTCGGCCGTCGGGTTTGCCCAGCCGAGCCTGACCGCTGGGGCGCTGTTCTATCTGGTCAGCTCCACCCTGGCACTGAGTGCGCTGTTTTTGCTGGCGGAGCTGATCGAGCGTTCGCGTTCGGCCAACGACCTGCCGCTGGATGAGGAGATTGATGCGCTGCCCAAAGCCATGGAATCGCTGCATCCGCGTCCTGGCGTGAACCTGGACGATGAGCAAAAAGCAGTGATTGGCCAGGTCATCCCCTGGACCATGGCTTTCCTGGGCCTGAGCTTTATCGCCTGCGCGCTGCTGATTATCGGCATGCCACCGCTGTCCGGGTTTATCGGCAAGCTCAGCCTGTTGAGCGCGCTGATCAATCCACTGGGCCTGGGCAACGCCGTGGACGAATCGATCCGCCCAGCGGCCTGGGGCCTGGTGGCGCTGCTGATTCTCTCTGGCCTGGCCTCGCTCATCGCTTTCGCCCGCCTCGGCATCCAACGCTTCTGGACCCCGGAAGAACGCCCATCACCGCTGCTGCGCCGCTACGAGTGTGTGCCGATCTTCCTGCTGCTGGGGTTGAGCATAGCGCTGACCTTCAAGGCCGAAGCGCTGATGCGCTACACCCAGGCCACCGCCGAAAGCCTGAACAACCCGGAACACTACGTGATGGCAGTGCTCGCGACCCGGCCAGTGCCCAGCCCTGAAGCCAAGGCCGCCGCCCTGGAGGTGCAGCCATGAAACGTCTGTTCCCTGCCCCCTGGTTGTCGTTGGCGTTGTGGGTGTTGTGGCTGGTGCTGAACCTGTCAATCAGCCCTGGCAACCTGCTGCTGGGCGCACTGCTGGGCTTTCTCGCGCCGCTGATGATGGCGCCATTGCGCCCGTTGCCGATCCGCATCCGTCGCCCTG
Source organism: Pseudomonas sp. AL10 (assembly GCF_029960685.1). NCBI lineage: Bacteria > Pseudomonadati > Pseudomonadota > Gammaproteobacteria > Pseudomonadales > Pseudomonadaceae > Pseudomonas > Pseudomonas sp. AL10. The sequence goes on along the minus strand of NZ_JASBQZ010000034.1, from coordinate 54,447 downwards.
GGGTGATCGTGCGCCTGTTCTTCCGGGTTGGCCTCGACGTGATCATCTCCAACCTGCACGTGGCCTGGGGCGTACTCACCTGTGGCTCACGCCCACCGCGCTCACGCTTTATCAAGATCCCCCTGGACCTGCGCGACGCCAACGGCCTAGCCGTGCTGGCGATGATCACCAGCGTGACCCCCGGCACCGTGTGGTCGGAACTGGCCCTGGACCGTAGCATCCTGCTGCTGCACGTCTTCGACCTGGATGACGAGGCCTCGTTTATCCAGCAATTCAAGCACGCCTACGAACGGCCCCTGATGGAGATCTTCGAATGAGCGCCCTGCTCGCCAATGCGATCCTGTTCAGCCTGTTCCTGTTCTCCCTGGCCATGGTGCTGACCCTGGTGCGCCTGTTCAAAGGCCCCTCGGCCCAGGACCGGGTACTGGCGCTGGACTACCTGTACATCCTGGCGATGTTGATGATGCTGACCCTGGGTATTCGCTATGCCAGCGACACTTACTTTGAAGCGGCGCTATTGATCGCGCTGTTCGGCTTCGTCGGCTCGTTCGCCCTGGCCAAATTCCTGCTGCGTGGCGAGGTGATTGAATGATGCCGTTATGGGTTGAAATTATCGTGGCGGCGTTGCTGCTGCTCAGCAGCCTGTTTGCCTTGATTGGCGCGATTGGCTTGCTGCGGATGAAAGAATTTTTCCAACGCATGCACCCACCGGCACTGGCCTCGACGCTGGGGGCGTGGAGCGTGGCGTTGGCGTCGATCATCTACTTTTCGGTGCTCAAGTCCGGGCCGGTGTTGCATGGCTGGCTGATTCCGATTTTGCTCGCGATCACCGTGCCGGTCACCACACTGCTGCTGGCGCGAACGGCCTTGTTCCGCAAACGCATGGCCGGTGATGACGTCCCCGCCGAAGTCAGCAGCCGCCGCTGATTCTTCAGGCGAATTCAGTAAAAATGTGGGAGCTGGCTTGCCTGCGATAGCGGTTTATCCGTCACAGCATCATTGACTGAAATTCCGCTATCGCAGGCAAGCCAGCTCCCACATTTGGTTTGGCGCCAGGCAATCGAGCGGATACGCGCCGCCCATTGCGCCAGCTCAGCATCATCCCGCTACGCGCCACACCGGGGAGCGCCCGGTCGATCAGTAAAACGGTTCTTGGTGATAACCATTACCTCAGCTGGCACCTGATCCATCCAGGCATTGAGCTCCAGCCAGAAATTTCCGACAGCGTTTTAGGGTTGCCCCTCGGAAGATCCCTGCCTAATCTTCGGCGGTCGCTGCAAATTCAGCGACCGGGTTTCGCAGCCCGGTTAAACTCTAGACGCACAGCGTCCACCTCAAGATAGCGGGCGCTTTTTTATGCCTGATGTTATGGCGGCTGTGCGCGGGATACCTTCGGGTATGCCGGGTGCCTAGAGTCCCGGTCTGCGAACCTGCGTACAGCTGCCACCCCAATATCGTTTCGCAGCGATGGGTGGTGACTCCAATACTCTAGGAGCTTCGCCATGATTAAAGACAATCCTAATCCGCCTTCAGATTCAATCACGCTTCACACTGCTGCTCATCGAGCAATCAACCACTATCTGAACCCGTCTGAGAAACCAGAGCCGTCTGCTGAGGGCCATGGCTTGTTTACCGTGCGCGAAGGACTAGACGTCGAGACGCTGCTGGTCAACGCATCTGAGGATCTAGCGTCGGTTCATGCACTGGCAAGCCACTTGGCTTTTGAGATCGAAGGCAATCCTCGCAGCGTCGCCCTGGGGATTTGTCGGATGCTGGAGGGGATCCAGTTAATGGTGGATAAAACACTAAGCCTCAAAGACCATCCAACTCACATATAAATCTGAAACCGAAGAGTTCGCAAAGTGGGCACGGTAAAAAATGTGGGAGCTGGCTTGCCTGCGATTGCGGCGGGTCAGCCAACATTTTCGGTAACTGACACTCCGTCATCGCAGGCAAGCCAGCTCCCACAGTGGATCGAGTGAAACGTTAAACAGTGTGCAAAAAAACGCCCCGAACCAGTCGGGGCGTTTTTTGTTCAGCGTGCAGCTATCAACGGTCAGTCAGCCAACCGCCACGTCGTCCCGCCCTTGCCGTCTTCCAACACCACACCCATCGCGGTCAGTTGGTCGCGGATACGGTCGGATTCCGCCCAGTCTTTATTGCTGCGAGCCGCCAGACGCGCCTGGATCAGTGCATCTACCTCAGCGGCATCCACACGCCCTTCAGCGCCCGCTTGCAGGAAGTCATCAGCCTCCATCTGCAACACGCCCAGCACGCTGGCCAGTTCTTTCAGGCGTGCCGCCAGGCCCGCCGCTGCGTCGATATCGGTCTCGCGCAAGCGGTTGATCTCGCGCACCATTTCAAACAGTACGGCGCAGGCTTCCGGGGTGCCGAAGTCGTCGTTCATCACTTCGGTGAAGCGTGCCACGAAGGCTTCGCCGCCAGCAGGCGCCACCGCGGGCAGGCCTTTCAACGCGTGGTAGAAACGCTCCAGGGCACCCTTGGCGTCCTTGAGGTTGTCTTCGGAGTAGTTGATGGCGCTGCGGTAGTGGCTGGACACCAGCAGGTAGCGCACCACTTCCGGGTGGTACTTTTCCAGCACGTCGCGGATGGTGAAGAAGTTGTTCAAGGACTTGGACATCTTCTCGCCATTGATGCGGATCATGCCGCAGTGCATCCAGGCGTTGGCGTAGGTCTTGCCGGTGGCGGCTTCGCTCTGGGCGATTTCGTTTTCGTGGTGCGGGAACTCCAGGTCGCTGCCGCCGCCATGAATGTCGAAGGTCTCGCCCAGGCAGCAGGTGGACATCACCGAGCATTCGATGTGCCAGCCCGGACGCCCGGCGCCCCAGGGCGACTCCCAGCTTGGCTCGCCCGGCTTGGTGGCCTTCCACAGCACGAAGTCGAGCGGGTCCTGCTTGGCTTCGTCGACTTCGATACGCGCGCCGATGCGCAGGTCTTCGATCTTCTTGCGCGACAGCTTGCCGTAACCCATGAACTTGGCGACGCGGTAGTACACGTCGCCGTTGCCCGGGGCGTAGGCGTAGCCCTTGTCGATCAAGGTCTGGATCATCGCGTGCATGCCAGGGATGTGGTCCGTGGCACGCGGCTCCATGTCCGGCTTGAGGATGTTGAGGCGCGCCTCGTCCTCGTGCATGGCGGCGATCATGCGCTCGGTCAGCGCATCAAACGACTCGCCGTTTTCGTTGGCACGGTTGATGATCTTGTCGTCGATGTCGGTGATGTTGCGCACGTACGTCAAGTCATAGCCACTGAAACGCAACCAACGGGTCACCAGGTCGAAGGCAACCATGCTGCGGCCGTGGCCGATGTGGCAGTAGTCGTACACGGTCATGCCGCACACGTACATGCGCACCTTGTTGCCGTCCAGCGGTTTGAAGACTTCTTTGGTCTTGCTGAGCGTGTTGTAGATCGTTAGCACGATGTTTCCCTTAAATCACTGGCCCCACGAATCTCGCAAGGTCACGGTACGGTTGAATACCGGAGCACCAGGTTTCGAGTCCTTGATATCCGCGCAGAAGTAACCTTCGCGCTCGAACTGGAAACGGTCTTCCGGCTGTGCGTCGCCAAGCGATGGCTCGGCACGACAACCAGTGAGTACTTGCAGGGAGTCAGGGTTGATGTTGTCGAGGAAACTGGCGCTGTCTTCAGCCTTTTCAGGGTTGGGCGAGCGGAACAGACGATCGTACAGGCGCACTTCGCACTCGATGCTGGCAGCGGCCGGTACCCAGTGGACCACGCCCTTGACCTTGCGGCCTTCAGGGTTCTTGCCCAGGGTGTCCGGATCGTACGAGCAGCGCAGTTCGACGATGTTGCCGTCGGCGTCCTTGATCGCTTCGTCCGCACGGATCACGTAGCTGCCGCGCAGGCGCACTTCGCCGTTCGGCTCCAGGCGCTTGTAGCCTTTTGGCGGCTCTTCCATGAAGTCGTCACGGTCGATGTAGATCTCGCGGGCGAACGGCAATTTTCGCACGCCCAGCTCTTCTTTCTGCGGGTGACGCGGCAGTTCGAGGTTCTCGACCTGGCCTTCCGGGTAGTTGGTGATCACGACTTTCAACGGACGCAGCACGCACATGGCGCGCGGTGCATTGGCATCCAGGTCCTGACGGATGCTGAATTCGAGCATGCCGAAATCGACCACGCCGTCGGAGCGGTTGGTGCCGACCATGTCGCAGAAGTTGCGGATCGACGCCGGGGTGTAGCCACGGCGACGGAAGCCCGACAGTGTGGACATGCGCGGGTCATCCCAGCCATGTACGTGCTTTTCATCCACCAGTTGCTTGAGCTTGCGCTTGCTGGTGATGGTGTAGTTCAGGTTCAGGCGGCTGAACTCGTACTGACGCGGGTGCGCCGGTACCGGCAGGCTGTCCAGGAACCACTCGTACAGCGGGCGATGGCTCTCGAACTCCAGGGTGCAGATGGAGTGGGTGATGCCTTCGATGGCGTCCGACTGGCCGTGGGTGAAGTCGTAGTTGGGGTAGATGCACCACTTGTCACCGGTCTGATGGTGGTGGGCATGGCGGATACGGTACATGATCGGATCGCGCAGGTTCATGTTCGGCGAGGCCATGTCGATCTTGGCGCGCAACACGCGGGCGCCGTCCGGGAATTCGCCGGCGCGCATACGGTTGAACCAGTCCAGGTTCTCTTCCACCGAACGGTCGCGGAACGGGCTGTTCTTGCCTGGCTCGGTCAGCGTGCCCCGGTACTCCTTGGCCTGCTCCGGGGTCAGGTCGTCCACATAGGCCTTGCCGGCCTTGATCAGCTCGACGGCCCAGTCGAACAACTGGTCGAAATACTTGGAGGCATAGCGCACTTCACCGGACCATTCGAAGCCCAGCCACTTGATGTCGCTTTCGATGGCGTCGATGTATTCCTGGTCTTCCTTGGCAGGGTTGGTGTCGTCGAAACGCAGGTGCGTGACGCCACCGAACTCCTGGGCCAGGCCGAAGTTCACACAGATCGACTTGGCGTGGCCGATGTGCAGATAGCCGTTGGGCTCAGGTGGGAAACGGGTGACGATCTGCGTGTGCTTGCCCGAATCCAGGTCCGCCTGGATGATCGGGCGCAGGAAATTGACCGGGACGGCAGGTCCGGCCTTGGTATTCGAGGTAGGGTCGACAGTGGGCTTGCTCATAGGATCCTTGAACAGACAGGTTCATGGCCGGTTGGGGCCAGACAAAACAAAGGGCTTATCATAGCTGATGCTGTCAAGGCGCTGACAGGGCTCAGGTGCATTTAACGCACCACTGGTAAAAAACCACCTCGAAATTCCTGCCGGGCAGGCTAAACTGCGCGCCTTGGCCGTCGTTTAGCCAGACAGGTAAGGTGCCCACGCGCCCACACCCACGAATTCCCTGAAAAGAGTAGTGAACATGACTCAAGTCAAACTGACCACCAACCACGGTGACATCGTCATCGAGCTGAACGCCGATAAAGCGCCGATCACCGTCGCCAACTTCATCGAATACGTCAAAGCCGGCCACTACGAAAACACCGTTTTCCACCGTGTCATCGGTAACTTCATGATCCAGGGCGGCGGTTTCGAGCCTGGCATGAAAGAAAAGAAAGACAAGCGTCCAAGCATCCAGAACGAAGCGGACAACGGCCTTTCCAACGACAAGTACACCGTCGCCATGGCCCGTACCATGGAGCCGCATTCGGCCTCCGCGCAGTTCTTCATCAACGTCGCCGACAACGCCTTCCTGAACCACAGCGGCAAAAACGTGCAGGGTTGGGGCTACGCGGTGTTCGGTAAAGTCACCCAAGGCACCGACGTTGTCGACAAGATCAAAGGCGTATCGACCACCTCCAAGGCCGGTCACCAGGACGTTCCAGCCGAAGACGTGATCGTCGAGAAAGCCGAGATCATCGAAGCGTGATATTGCTGATTTCAGATTTGCATCTGGAAGAGGAACGCCCGGACATCACCCGGGCGTTTCTGGATCTGCTCCACGGCCGCGCCCGTGGGGCCCAGGCGTTGTACATTCTGGGGGACTTCTTCGAAGCCTGGATTGGCGACGATGGCATGACCCCCTTCCAGCGTTCCATCTGCGAGGCTTTGCGTGAGCTGAGCGACAGCGGCACCCCGATTTTCATCATGCACGGCAACCGCGACTTCCTGATCGGCAAGGCGTTCTGCAAAGCGGCAGGCGCCACCTTGCTCAAGGACCCGACTGTCGTGCAGTTGTATGGCGAGCCTGTGCTGTTGATGCACGGCGACAGCCTCTGCACCCGCGACCTCGGCTATATGAAGCTGCGGCGCATCCTGCGTAACCCGATTGTGCTGTTTATCCTGCGCCACCTGCCCTTGGGCACCCGCCATAAACTGGCGCGCAAGCTGCGCAGTGAGAGCAGCGCCCAGGTGCGCATGAAGGCCAATGACATCGTCGATGTCACGCCTGAAGAAGTGCCACGGGTGATGCAGCAGTTTGGCGTGCGCACCCTGGTCCACGGCCATACCCACCGCCCCGCCATCCATAAGTTGCAGATCGGCGACCAGGCGGCCAAGCGCATTGTGCTGGGGGACTGGGACAAGCAAGGCTGGGCATTGCAGGTGGATGAGCAAGGCTTTCAACTGGCGGCGTTTGACTTCGTCAATCCGCAGTTGGCGCTGCCTGGCGCATAACCCTCTGGCACAACACCGATCAACCTGTGGGAGCTGGCTTGCCTGCGATAGCATCACCTCGGTGCATCTGATACACCGAGGTGTCTGCATCGCAGGCAAGCCAGCTCCCACACTTGATTGCATTCCAACTTTTGCGGATCAGTGCCCCGATGCCGCCGGCCCCGCTTTTGCGGTAAACGGCGGTTTGGCCAGCCACACCAGCAACATCAAGCCCATGAACATCCACCCCAGCAACGTGAAGTAATCCACGGTGGACATCATGTACGCCTGGCTGGTGAGAATCTGGTCCAGCTGGGTATAGGCCTTCTGCCCTGCCCCGCCCAGCGCCTGCAACGCATCGCGGGTGGTCGAGTCGTAGACGGTCATGTTCTCGCTCATGTAGGCATGGTGCTGGTCGGCCCGGCGGATCCAGATCCAGGTGGTCAGCGACGCCGCGAAGCTGCCGCCCAAGGTACGCAGGAAGGTCGCCAGCCCCGCGCCGTCGGCAATCTGGTGCGGCGGCAGGTCGGACATCAGGATGCTCAAGGTCGGCATGAAGAACAGCGCCACGCCGATGCCCATGAACAGCTGCACCATGGCGATGTGGGTAAAGTCCACTTCGTTGGTGAAACCGGCGCGCATGAAGCAGCTCAAGCCAATCGCCAGGAATGCCAGGCCCGCCAGCAGGCGCAGGTCAAACTTGTGCGCGTACTTGCCCACGAATGGCGACATCAGCACCGGCAAAATGCCGATGGGCGCCACTGCCAACCCGGCCCAGGTGGCGGTGTAGCCCATCTGGGTTTGCAGCCACTGCGGCAGGATCAGGTTGATGCCGAAAAAGCCCGCATAACCAAGGATCAACACAATGGTGCCGATCCGGAAGTTACGGTGCGCGAACAGCCGCAGGTTGACCACCGGGTGCTTGTCGGTCATCTCCCAGATCACGAACACCGCCAGGGCGATCACCGAAATGGCCGCACCGATGATGATGAAGTTGGACTCGAACCAGTCCAGGTCATTGCCCTTGTCGAGGATGATCTGCAAGGCCCCCACCCCGACAATCAGGCTCAGCAGCCCAACGTAGTCCATCGGCTGGTAGCTGGTGACCACCGGGCGTTTTTTCAGCTGCGCACGCACCACCATCACCGCAAAAATCCCGATGGGTACGTTGATGAAAAAGATCCACGGCCAGCTGTAACTGTCGGTGATCCAGCCACCGAGGATGGGACCCGCAATCGGCGCTACCACCGTGACCATCGCCAATAACGCCAAGGCCATGCCGCGCTTGGCCGGTGGGTAGACCGCAATCAACAGCGTCTGCGTCATCGGGTACAACGGCCCGGCGACCAAGCCTTGCAGCACACGAAAGCCGATCAACTCAGGCATAGAGGTAGAGATACCGCACAGGAACGACGCCAGCACAAACAGCAGGGTCGCCCACAAAAACAGCTTCACCTCGCCAAAGCGCCGGCTCAACCAACCGGTGAGCGGCAAGGCGATGGCGTTGCTCACCGCAAACGAAGTGATCACCCAGGTGCCCTGCTCCGAACTCACCCCCAGGTTGCCGGAGATCGTCGGCAACGCCACGTTGGCGATGGTAGTGTCGAGCACCTGCATAAAGGTCGCCAGCGACAGGCCAATAGTGGCCATCAACAGGCTGGGTGGCGTGAACGAGGCGTTATTGCTCATCAGCGTTGCGCAGCCTTGGGAGCGGCGACGCTGTTGTCATGGATCAACTGGTTGATCATGGCATCGGCCTCGGCCAATTGGCGGTCATACACGTTGGTGGTGAACGAGGCTTTTTGCGGCGCCTGTTGCGCCAGCACCGGGCCGCTCTGGTCGTGCAGGTCGACGTTGACCACGGTGCTCAAGCCCACGCGCAGCGGGTGCTTGGCCAGCTCTTCGGCGTTGATGTGGATGCGCACCGGTACCCGCTGCACGATCTTGATCCAGTTGCCGGTAGCGTTCTGCGCGGGCAGCAAGGCGAACGCGCTGCCGGTGCCGGCGCCGAGGCTGTCGACGGTGCCGCTGTACTTCACGTCGCTGCCGTAGATGTCCGACTCAATATCCACCGGCTGGCCGATGCGCATATCGCGCAGTTGGGTTTCCTTGAAGTTGGCGTCGATCCACAGCTGGTCCAGCGGGATTACCGCCATCAGCGCGGTGCCAGGCTGCACGCGTTGGCCCAGTTGCACAGTGCGCTTGGCCACGTAGCCGGTAACCGGCGCGATCAAGGTGCTGCGCGCATTGGTCAGGTACGCCTGACGCAGTTGCGCAGCGGCGGCTTGCACGTCGGGGTGGGACGAAATCACCGTGTCATCCACCAGCGCATTGGTGGTTTTCAGTTGTTGCTCAAGGTTGGTCAAGGCGTTCTTGGCGGCGGTCAGGCTGTCGCGGGCGTGGGACAGTTCTTCCTGGGAAATCGCGCCGCCCTGGGCCAGGGTTTTACGGCGGTTGTAGTTGTCCTGGGCGGTTTGCACATCGGCTTTCTGCGCATTGACCTGGGCTTTCATGCCATCGACGTTGCTGTACAGGCCGCGTACCTGGCGCACGGTGCGGGCCAGGTTGGCCTGGGCACTCTGCAGGCCGACGGCGGCGTCGTTGGGGTCGAAGTTGATCAGCACCTGGCCTTCGTGGACCAGGTCGCCATCGTCGGCGCCAATGCTGACCACGGTGCCGGTGACCAGCGGGGTGATTTCCACCACGTTGCCGTTCACATAGGCGTCATCGGTGCTTTCATTGAAGCGCCCGTAGAACTCATACCAGGCCCACACGCCCACCACACTCAGGATGACGATCAGCGCCAGGCCGATCAGCATCACTTTGCGTTTGCGGGGGTTGGTGTCGTTGGGTTGTTCGGTTGCGTTGTTGCTGTCGGCAGTGGCCATGACAAATACCTCAAATTATTCCGTGCGTGTTGCGGGGGTGGTCGCGGCCACGCTGTTGGCGTGGTACCCGCCACCCAGGGCCTGCATCAATTGAATCGACAGGTCGATCTGCGCCGCATTCAGGGTGGCCAGCTGACGCTGGGCCTGCAGCAATTGCTGCTCGATGCTGAGCACATCCAGGTAGTTACCGATGCCTGAGCTGTAGCGTTGCACCCCGGTGTCGTAGGACTGCTGCGCGATGTCGGCCGCGTGTTGCTGGGCCTGGATCTGCCGGCCCGTATCACGCAATTGCGAAAGGCTGTTGCCGATATCACCCAAGGCTTGCACCAGGGTTTTGTTGTACTGGGCCACGGCCAGGTCGTAGTCGGCGTCGCGGGCATCGAGATCAGCACGCAGGCGGCCGCCGTCAAAGATCGGCAGCGAAATCGTCGGCGCAATGTTGAAGAAGCGGCTGGCCGAACCGAACATCGCATCGCCCAGCAACGACTCGGCACCTGCGCTCGCGCTCAGGTTGAGGTTGGGGTAGAAGCGGGTCTTGCTGGCGTCGATGTTCTTGCTCGCGGCCTCTACGCGCCAGCGTGCGGCAACCAGGTCCGGGCGACGGCCGAGCAACTCGGCAGGCAGCACCGCGGGCACGGCCACGGCGCTGGGTTTGAGCACCGCTGGGCGGGCCAACTCGTCGCCACGGTCCGGGCCTTTGCCGAGCAATACGGCGAGAGCGATCTTGGCGCTTTGCAGTTGTTTTTCCGCGTCAATCAGTTGCGACTGGGAGCTGGCTTCCAGGCTCTCGGTCTGCTGGAACTGGTATTCGCTGTCGATACCGGAACTCAGGCGGCGTTTGCTCAGGTCGAGCATCTGGCGGGTGCGCTTGAGGTCATCGACGGCCAGGTCACGCACGATATGGGCCTGGCCCAGGTCGCTGTAGGCCTTGGCCACGTTGGCGGCCAGGGTCAGGCGCGCAGCCTGCTGGTCGACTTCGGCCGCGCGGGCCTCGCCCAACGCGGCTTCCCACGCGGCGCGCTGGCCGCCCCAGAGGTCGAAGTTGTAGTTGAAGCTGGCGCCGATGTTACGCACGGTCGAATAGGCATCGCCCTGCCCGCGAGGGTCCTGGTCCTTGGCCAGGCGCGAACGGCTCACGCCAGCGCTGGCATCCAGGGTCGGCATGCGCGCCGCGTTGGCGGCATAGGCCGCCGCTTCGGCCTGATGGGCGCGGGCGTCGGCGACTTGCATGTCGGGGCTGTTTTGCAGGGCTTCCTGGATCAGGCCGTCAAGCTGCGGGTCGCCCAGGCTTTTCCACCAGTCAGCGGCCGGCCAGGCCGCGCTCGACAGCGTCACGCCGCTGAGGGATTTGCCGGTGTGCAGGGTATTGGCGTCGAGGCGCTGGCCCTGGGTGTCGAGGCCGCTGTAGTTGGCACAACCGGCCAACGTCATCGCCGCCAGCACCAGGCTGAATGCGCGTGTATTCATGATCGACCTACCCGCTGGATCGTGATGGGGTCACCCGCAGCGATCAGCATTTTTTTCAGGATCCGCTCCAGGGTTTCCAGCTCGCCCGGCTCAAGCACGCCGGCCAACTGGTTGAGGGCCTTGGCGCCAATGTGCGGCAGCATGTCCGCCAGGCGCTGGCCCTCGGTGGTCAGCACCAACTGCACCTGGCGCCGGTCCAGCTCGGAGCGCTTGCGGCTGAGCAGGTCTTTTTGCTCCAGCCGGTCGAGCATGCGCGTCATCGAACCGCTGTCCAGGGACAGGTTGCGGCACAGCTCCGCCGGGGTATCGACGCCGAACTGGGCCATGATGATCAACACCTTGAACTGCGCGGCGGTAATGCCGTGGGGTTCCATATGGGTGTCGATGATGCGGTCCTTGAGAATCGCAGCGCGGCCCAGCAACAGGCCGAGGTGGCAGTTGTGGAAGTTGTCAGGGGTGAAGTGAGGCATCGAAAGTCACCTTATTACTGCCTAGGCAGTGAATGTGTGACGAGATGTTACTGCTTAGGCAGCGAATGTCAAATGGAATAATTAGGTTGCTTGGTAGTTGAGTAACTTAGAGCCTTGGGCAGCAATCAACTCAGGGAGAGTCCAGTTAAGGCTTTTTGTAGGAGCGAGCTTGCTCGCGAAAAACTCACGGGCGCCGCGTGCATTCAGGATGCACGCGTTATCGTTGACGTTTTTCGCGAGCCAGCTCGCTCCTACATTTTTTGACCGGGCAAGGCTTAGAAATCGCGCTTGTAAAAGATATCCAGGGAGCTGGCCACACCCGTCGCCACTTCCAGGTACACCTTCTTGCTCAGCAGGTAGCGCAAGGCAATGGTGTTGGCCGGTTCGAACACCCCTACCCCATAACGCAGGCTGAGCTTCTCGTTGATCTTGCCGCTGGCCACCACCGCAGTACTGTTGCCGGTGCCTTGGGTGTCCAGATCAAAATCCTGAATCCCCAGCTTATTGGCGATATCCGTGGTCACCCCGGCGCTGCCCATCAAGCCCAGGCCCAGGGCGGCTTCGGCGAGCATGTTGTTGTCTTCGCCGGTGTTGGTGCGCGAACGGCCCAGCACCAGGTACGACAGCGCATCTTCCTGGGCCATGGTCGGCTCGTAGAAGATCTGTGTGGTGGGCTGTTCGGCGCTGCCACTCAGGCGAATACCGGCGGTCACGGTGCGCGACGATTCGACCACCACGCGCACAGCTTCGATATCCAGGAACGGTTGGTCCAGCGGCCCGGCAAACAACAGCCGTGCACGCCGCACGTTGAGGCGCTGGCCGTAGGCACGGTAGCGGCCGTCGTTGAGCCACAGCTCGCCACGGGTGTCCATGTTGTCGCCGATATGCACATGGCCCTGGACCTTGGCGGTGAGGCCGAAGCCGGCGAAGTTGAGCTGGTCTTCGCCTACCTCCACGTCGATATCCATGGCCATGGCCATCGGCGCTTTGCCCTCTTCGGTCTGGCTGCCAATGATCACGGTGTCGTCGGACACCTTGACCGTCGAAGGCGGCAGTTCGCGCACGGTGATGTCGCCACGGGGGATGTGGACTTTGCCGGCAATCGCCAGTTTGTCGTCCTTGAGGCTGATCTTCAGGTCGGGCGCCACTTCCAGCTTGGCGTAGGGTTCCACGGTGACTGGCAGTTGCGAGCCTTTGAGGCTGAGGTCGACCACCAGGGCACGGCCCCAGTCGATCTGCCCCGTGAGGCTGCCCTGCCCGGCCTTGCCGCTGTGCCAGCCGCCGTTGAGCTGCACGCTTTCACCGGCGATCTGCGCCTGCAGGTTCAGGCCCTCGAGGCTGATGGGCAACTCCGGCCCGGAGACTTCACCGTCCACCAGGTTCAGGTTGCCGTTGACCTGCGGCGCGAGCAACCCGCCGGAGATGCGGCCGCTGCCGTTGAGCTTGCCGGTGAGTTTTTCAACCATTGGCACAAAGGGCCGCGCCACGGCGAGGTCCAGGCCAGTAAGGCTGAAGTTGCCGGTGATTGGCTTGTTGTTCGGCAGCGGGTTGATCTGCGCCTGCAACAGCAACTCGCCGAGCTTGCCGCCATGAAAGTTGAGCTGAGTGTCGATGCGCTTGGGATTGAGGGTGGTTTCCAGCTTCAGGGTGTTGTAGGGGAAATCCAGCCATTGGCCCTTGTCACGCACGCGCAAGGTGCCACCGCTGGCATCTACCGCTACCACACCCTTTGGGCCGCTTTCAGGCAGGTCAAGCTGCACGTCAGCATTGAGCTTGCCCTGCCAGGCGAAGTCTTTGGGCAAAAATGCCGCAAGGCTGTCGAGGGGAAATTGCTTGAGGTGGTAACGCAACTTCGGCTCGGGCATCAGGCGCTGGTCTTCCCCACACAGGCTGGCGCCGCCGGAGACCCAGCAGTGCGCGCCGAAGGTCAGCTTGCCATCGGCCAGGCGTTCGATCTTCGCCGGGGCTTGCAGCCGCCAGTCCTGGCCACCGGCTTGCACGTCGCCACTGGCCAGGCGCCCGCGCCAGTTGTCTTTGTCGAGGTTGCCATCCAGGGCCAGAGCCAGTTTGACCAGCGGGCCGGTCAGGGCCAGTTGGACCTTCTGGTTCTTGATGTCGCCCTGGGCGTTGGCGGTAAGGTTGCCGACTTGCGTCTCGCCGCTTTGAATGCCGTTGGCCTTGAGGTCGAGCTTGGCGCGCTGGGCGCTATCGAGGTTGGCGTCCAGGTTGAGGCTTTGCAGGCGGTTGTCGGCAAAGGCCAGTTGCTGGCCCTTGAGGTCGAGCTTGCCTTGAGGCGCTTTCAAGGTGCCGGCCACCTCGACACGCCCGTTGACTTGCCCACGCAGTTGCGGCCAGAGCTGGGCCAGGCGTGCCAGCTTGATGTCGATCTGCCCGGCCAGGCGCTGTTGCAGGCTGCCGCTGCCGTTGATGCGGTTATCGCCCAGGCGGATGTCCAGGTTGGCGAGGGTCCATTGTTCGCCAGCGCCTTCGGCCTTGGCCGCGAGCACAGCGGTTTGGCCACGCAGGCGGCCCTTGAGGTCGAGGTCGGCGTTGAGCTTGAGCTGCTCATTTTTGAACTCGCCTTTGCTGCGCAGTGGCCCGGCCAGGGTGCCGGGCAGCTCCGCGATCCAGTAGGCCGGGTTCAGCGCCGACAGATCCAGCGCGGTGTCCCAGGCAATGCCGTCGGCAAATTGCAGGTTCAGGTGGCCTTCGGCCTTGCCCTGGCCGGCACTCAGCTTCAGCTCAGGCAGGAAGACTTGCTTGAGGTCGCCACTGAAGGGGGTGACCACATTGAACTTGCCCGCCGGGCCGTCGAGGTCAGCCTTGAGATTGCCCAGGTAGTTGCCGTCTTTATAGGAGATTTCACCGTTAAAGGTGCGCAAGGCCACTTGCGGTTCGTCGATGACCGGATAGAGGCGATGCCAGGGGAAGTCCAGCCAGTCGATCTTGGCGTCAGCACTGAAGCCTTGCTGCCAGTCCAGGTTGGCACTGAGCTTGAGGCTTTGCTTGTCACTCGCCGTCAGGTCCAGGCCGGCAATCTGCGCGCCCTTGGCGTCAACCTTGCCCTTGAGCAGTAAATCCACCGGGCCTTTTTCGGCCGGTAGCACGGCCTTGCCCAGCAACTGGTAGCCATTGCTCAGGTCACCTTTGGCGCTCAGGTCCAATTGGTTGAGTTGCAGGGTATCGGGCAGGTCTGCGCTGGGTTTGAACGACTCGGAGGTGATGTGCACCTGCGCCGGCAGGTTTTCCGCCAGGGGTTGCAGCTCGCCAGTGAGCTTGGCCGGCAGGTAGCCGCTGCTGTCGGCGTCGAGCTTGAGGGTTTTGAGCAGGTCGCCGTCGAGCTTGAGGGCGATGGTCCAGGGTGCTCCGCCCGGCGCATAGGGCAAGCTCAGGTTACCGGTGGCATTCAGCGGCCAATCGCCGTTGGGTTGCAGCAGGCCGGCGAGGTCCAGCACCAGGTCATCGCGCTGTAGATGCACCGCGTCGATCTGCAGGCCGGCGGTAGTCCAGTGCGCCGCCAGTTGCAGGCCCTTGAGTTCTTCATTGCCGTTGAACAGCAGGCTGCCGATGCGCACATCGCCCAACTGCAGGGCAACCGGCAGCTTCAGGTCGGGCAGTTGAATCGGCCCGCTGTCGCTCTCTTCGGCACTGGGGGCGAATTCCAGGCTGACCTGTTCCACATCCAGTCGGTTGATGCACAGGGTCATGCGCAGCAGGCAGCCGGGCGACCATTCAAACGTAGGGGCATTCAACTCGACGCGGCTGCCATCCTGCTGCCACAGCAGATGGTCGGCGCTCCACTGCCCGCCCAAACGGCCCTGGAAATTTTCCACGCTCAAACCTGGCACCTGGCCCAGGGCCCAGCGACTGCCCGCCTGGGTGCCGAGCACCGACCACAGCGCCAACAACAGCAAGGCGAGGATGGCGACCAGCGCCAGCCCCGCTATTTTCAAACCACGCATCACAGCTCAGGCCCCATGGAAAAGTGCAAGCGAACGCCGCCCGGATCTTCGAGGGCATGGGCCAGGTCGAGGCGAATCGGCCCCACTGGCGACACCCAGCGCACGCCGACGCCCACGCCGGTTTTCAGGCTGGGCAAGTCGAGGTTGTTGAAGGAGTTGCCCTGGTCGACAAAGGTCGCGATACGCCATTTATCGGTGATGGAATATTGATACTCGGCGCTCAAGGCCACCATGTAGCGGCCACCGATGCGGTCGCCGCGATCGTTCTCGGGCGACAGCGTCTGGTACTCGTAGCCGCGCACGCTCTGGTCGCCACCGGCAAAGAAGCGCAAGGAAGGCGGCACGGATTTGTAGCCATTGGTGGCACTGCCGCCAAATTGCGCACGGCCCAGGAAGCGGTGGTTGTCCCACAAGGTGGTCAGGCCCTTGATAGTCGCCGTGCCGTAAAGCAGGTTGGTGTCGGACCCCGCGCCCTCCTTGGCGACCTTGGTGTCGAACATCAGGCGGTAGCCGTGGTGCGGGTCGATGCGGTTGTCGCTGCGCAGGTAGGAATAACTCACGCCCGGCATCAGCAGGTTACTCAGACCCGAATCATTGCCCAGACGATATTCTTCGCGCTGGTACTTGAGGGAGATCACCCGGGTCCAGCCACTGGGCAATTTGCTGTGCCATTCGGGGCCGATGGTGAGCAGCTTGCTCAGGGTGTCGGTGTTGGCGATTTCTTCATTCTGGTAGCCGCCGGCAAAGCGCAGTTTGTCGGTGAGCGGCGGGTCGAGCGGGATGTCGTACCACAGCCCGACGTTCTGCCGTGGCGCCGACAGTTCGGCTTCCCAGCCATAACTGTGGCCCTGGGGGTTGACCCAATGGCGCGTCCAGTTGGCTTTGCCCCGTGGGCCGACGTCGGTGGAGTAACCCAGGCCCAGGCCCATGGTGCGCGGCTTGCGGGTGTCCAGTTGCACCGCCACCGGGATCACGTCATCGGTGGCGGCGGTGGGGCTGGCGTCGACGCGCACGCCTTCAAAGAAGCCGCTGGCTTGCAGGTTCTGATTGAGTTCGGCGACCAGTTCGGAGTCATAGGGCGTGCCGGGTTTGAACGGCACCATGCGCTGCAACAGCTCTTCATCAAAGGGCGTGTCGCCGGTGAAGCTGACCTTGCCCATGCTGTAGCGTGGGCCGCTGTCGTAAATGAGTTCGATGTCGGCCACGCCCGCTTGAGGGTCTACGGCAAGTTTCTGGCTGGTGAAGCGCCCACTGAAAAACCCGTAGCGCGAGGCCTGGTTCTGGATCAGGCGCTTGGCGTCTTCGTAATGGCCGTGGTTGAGCACGGCGCCGGATTTGAGGTCGTCGCTGGCGGGCACGCGAAAGGCCTTGAGGCTCGCAGCCGGGCCATCGACTCGCAGGGTCACGTTGCGCAAATGCACCGGTTCGCCGGGGTCGATGGTGAGGGTCAGGCGCGGGTTCTTGCCGCCTTTCACATCGCTGGCGATCTGTGGCTGATAGTAGCCCAAGGCCTGCGCGGCTTTACGCGCCTGCTCCTCGGCGCCACGGCTGAACCGCAGCAAAGCTTCTTCATCACGATCGCCTACCCCGCCGATATAGCCTTCGATGTTGGCTTTCAGCGCGTCGTTTGAGGGTTTGATCCGCACGTCCAGTTCGCTTTGCGCCAAGGCGCCGCAGCTTGTGAACAGCAGAATCAAGCCGCTGGTAAATCTTCCTGGAAACTTCATAGGCGCGGATGCTACACGAGCGGGAGAGGAACTTTGAACCAGGATTAGTCTGAATAATTCTGTTCTAAGCCGTTGCAGGATGTAACGCCTGGGGATTGGGATGGAAAAACACATGCTCGCGCACCGGCCCTACGGCGACTTCGCCGATTTCCTCATAACCCTGGCGCTTGTAGAAATCCAGGTAGCGCGAGTTGCCGGTGTCGAGCACCACGCCGGATGAATGCGGGTCGTCGGCGCACCAATTGTGTACCGCTTCCAGCAACTGCTCACCATGGTGCTTGCCCTGGAACTGCGGGTGAATGCCCAGCAGCGGCAGCACATGCACCGACTCGGTGGGCAGGCATGCCATGACGGCATGATGGTATTCCAGGTAACGCCGCGTACCCCGCACGCCGGTACTCAGCCACATGCGGATTTGCCACGCCCAGCTTTCGGTGATGCCCAGGCGCCGCTGGGGCGGTGCAATCAAGGCGATGCCGATCAGCCGGTCGTTGACGAACAGGCCGATGGCCGGGAGTTTCTGAAAGAAGTGCTGCTTGACCAGTTCGCGCACCGTGGCACGTACTCGCTGCTCATAGCCCGACCGCTCGGCTTCGAAGATGTAGGCGAAGGTCGGCTCATGGCGATACGCCTGGTACAGCAGGGATCGCGCTTCGCGGGAGTAACCGCTATTGAGCAGGCGGATTTCGGCAGTGGCCGTCGAAGTGTCTGGCATAACAATCAATCTCCCTGGGCGCCACTCAAACATGGCGTTCTTATGGGTACGAACCTGCACAGCTCCAGTCGTTCCCACATTAGCAGCGCATTCATCCTACCGCCACGCTGGCCCCCGTCCGACTTGTCGGCTAGCATCGCCCTTTTGCCAGACTGGACTGCCGACCATGAAAATCGTCTCCTTCAATATCAACGGGCTGCGTGCTCGCCCTCATCAGTTGGCGGCGCTGATTGAAAAGCATCAACCGGACGTGATCGGTTTGCAGGAAACCAAGGTCCACGATGATCAGTTCCCGTTGGCCGAAGTGCAGGCCCTGGGTTATCACGTGTACTACCACGGGCAGAAAGGCCACTACGGCGTGGCCCTGCTCTCGCGCAAAGAAGCGTTGAGCGTGCACAAAGGCTTTGCCAGCGATGAAGAAGACGCCCAACGCCGGTTTATCTGGGGCACCTTCGCCGACGAAAACGGCCAGCCGGTAACCATCATGAACGGCTACTTCCCCCAGGGCGAAAGCCGCGACCACCCAACCAAGTTCCCGGCCAAGCAGCGCTTCTATGCAGACTTGCAGCACCTGCTGGAAACCCAGTTCAGCAACGACCAGGCGCTGGTGGTGATGGGCGACGTGAACATATCCCCACAAGACTGCGACATCGGCATCGGCGCCGACAACGCCAAGCGCTGGCTGAAAACCGGCAAGTGCAGCTTCCTGCCGGAAGAGCGCGAGTGGATGGAGCGCCTGAAGAACTGGGGCCTGGTAGACAGCTTCCGCCACCTCAACCCGGATGTGACCGACCGCTTCAGCTGGTTCGATTACCGCAGCCGTGGGTTTGAGGACGAGCCCAAGCGCGGGCTGCGCATTGATGTGATCATGGCATCCACCGGGTTGGTGCCACGGGTCAAGGATGCGGGGGTGGATTACGACCTGCGCGGGCTGGAAAAACCGTCGGACCATGCGCCGATCTGGTTGGAACTGAGCTGACCTCAAAAATAGATTGTAGGAGCGAGCTTGCTCGCGAAGAACTTGAAAGCGCCGCGTTAAAACAGATTCGCTGCGTTATCGTTGACGCTCTTCGCGAGCAAGCTCGCTCCTACAGGGCATCAGGGTTTGCCAGCGCCCGTGTTGGTCATATGGCTGCAATCCAACTGACTTAATCTCCCGGCACTCCCTTGGCTTGAGAAGGTGCCGGCATGATGCTGCGCGTTCTGTTCCTGTGTTTTTCACTCGCTCTCCCCGCGGTGGCAGCTTCCCTCCCCATTCCCGACCAAGGCCCGGCCCTGCGCATCCAGGGCTCCAACACCATCGGCGCGGCCCTCGGCCCGTCGCTGGTCAAGGGTTTGATGGAGCATCAGGGCTTGCAGGACGTACACGCTGAAGCGGGTGCCGGGGCGAATGAACAGCGCGTGGTCGGCACGACGCGCCACGGCCAGACGGTCACCATCGAGGTCGCGGCCCACGGTTCCAGCACCGGCTTTGCGGCGCTGAAGAACAACCGCGCCGACCTCGCCGCAGCGTCCCGCCCGATCAAAGACAGCGAGCTGGTGGACCTCGATCCCCTGGGCGACTTGAAAAGCCCAGGCGCCGAGCATGTGATCGCCATTGATGGCCTGGCAATCATCGTTAACCCGCGCAACCCGCTCAATAGCCTCAACACCGAGCAATTGGCGCAGATCTTCAACGGCGAGGTCAGCACCTGGGAGGCACTCGGAGGTACAGGCGGGACCATCCATTTATATGCCAGGGATGATCAGTCCGGCACCTTCGACACCTTCCGGGAACTGGTGCTGAGCCGCCGCGGCCAACCGCTCGCGCCGTCGGCCAAGCGCTTTGAATCCAGCGAACAGCTGTCCGATGCGGTGAGCCAAGACCCCCAGGGCATCGGCTTTATCGGCCTGCCCTCTGTGCGCCAGGCCAAGGCGGTGGCGATTGTCGACGGCGACTCGCAACCGATGCTGCCGCTGACCAGCCTGATCGCCACCGAGGATTACCCGCTGTCACGGCGGCTGTTCTTCTACTTGCCGCCCTCTTCCCCCAACCCGTGGGCCAAGGCGTTGGTGGACTTTACCCAAGGCAGCCAGGGCCAGGCGATTGTGGCCGCCAATGGCTTTATCGCCCAGCAGGTGCAAGCGATTGGCGTGGCGCCGCGCCCGTCGATGCCCGACGACTACCAGGCCATCGCCCGCGACGCTCAGCGCCTGACGGTGAATTTTCGCTTCGACGAGGGCAGCGCCAGCCTCGACAACAAGGCGCGCCAGGATGTGCAGCGGGTGGTGGCCTATATCAGAAGCCACGGCAAGCTGGATAAACAGGTGACGCTGGTGGGGTTTGGCGACACCAAGAATGACCCACAACGTGCAGCTTTGTTGTCGAAATTGCGGGCGATGGCAGTGCGCCGGGAGCTGGTCAAGAGCGGCGTGGTGCTCAAGGATATTCGCGGGTTTGGCGCGCAGATGCCGGTGGCGGCCAATACGGCGGATGAGGGCCGGATCAAGAATCGGCGGGTGGAGGTGTGGGTATACTGAGGATCGTTCCCACGCTCCGCGTGGGAATGCCGCTCTGGACGCTCCGCGTCCGCTCTTGAAAGGGTGACGCAGAGCGTCACGGGAGGCGTTCCCACGCAGAGCGTGGGAACGATCGCAGATCATCAACGATCATCACAGGCGACGCGGTGTTACTGCCCGCCGCGCATCAATTCCCGCGGCACATACTTGCCGATCTCAAACTTGCCAATCGCCGCGCGGTGTACTTCGTCCGGGCCGTCGGCCAGGCGCAGGGTGCGTTGCATGGCGTACATATAGGCCAGCGGGAAGTCGTTGGAGACCCCGGCGCCGCCGTGCATCTGGATTGCGCGGTCGATAACCTTCAAGGCCACATTCGGCGCCACCACCTTGATCTGGGCGATTTCGCTTTTCGCCACTTTGTTACCCACGGTGTCCATCATGTACGCCGCTTTCAAGGTCAGCAGGCGGGCCATGTCAATTTCCATGCGCGAGTCGGCGATCTTGTCGATATTGCCCCCCAACCGCGCCAAGGGCTTGCCGAAGGCGGTGCGGCTGACCGAGCGTTTGCACATCAATTCCAATGCACGCTCGGCCATGCCGATCGAACGCATGCAGTGGTGGATACGGCCTGGGCCAAGGCGGCCCTGGGCGATCTCGAAGCCACGGCCTTCGCCCAGCAATACGTTTTCATAGGGTACGCGCACATTGTCGAACAGCACTTCGGCATGGCCGTGAGGCGCATCGTCGTAACCGAATACCGGCAGCGGTCGCAGGATTTTCACGCCTGGGGTATCGACCGGCACCAGGATCATCGAGTGCTGCTGGTGACGCGGTGCATCGGGGTTGCTCAGGCCCATGAAGATCAGGATCTTGCAACGCGGGTCGCAGGCGCCAGAAGTCCACCATTTCTTGCCGTTGATCACCCACTCGTCGCCCTGGCGTTCGGCGCGGGCGGCCATGTTGGTGGCGTCCGAGGACGCCACGTCCGGTTCGGTCATGGCAAAAGCCGAGCGAATCTCGCCGCGCAGCAAGGGTTCGAGCCAACGCTGCTTCTGTTCTTCGTTGGCGTAGCGCACCAACACTTCCATATTGCCGGTGTCGGGAGCGGAGCAGTTGAATGGCTCCGGGCCCAGCAACGAGCGGCCCATGATTTCCGCCAAGGGTGCGTATTCCAGGTTGCTCAGGCCGGCGCCCAGTTCGGATTCCGGCAGGAACAGGTTCCACAAGCCCTCGGCCTTCGCCTTGGCCTTGAGTTCTTCCATGATTGCCGTGGGCTGCCAGCGATCACCTTCGCTGACTTGGCGTTCGAACACCGGTTCGGCCGGGTAGACATAAGTGTCCATGAACGCAGTGACGCGTTCACGCAGTTCCTGAACCTTGGGCGAATAGGCGAAATCCATGAGCGGCTCCCTTCTCTGAGAGGTTGTTTAGGTCATGCATTCGATGCTAGAACAGCGCTGATAATTTACCTAGCCTATTCTCGGCGTGTATTAACATTCATCACCGATATATGATCGGCGCATGGGCACCTCACAATAAGAGCGCAACGAAATGAATCTGAGCAAGGTCGATCTCAACCTCTTCATCGTCTTTGATGCGATCTACACCGAAGCCAACCTGACCCGCGCCGGGCAGATCGTCGGCATCACCCAGCCGGCGGTGTCCAACGCCCTGGCACGGTTGCGCGAGACCTTCAACGACCCGCTGTTCGTGCGCACCGCCCAAGGCATGGTACCCACGCCCATGGCGCAGAACATCATCGGCCCGGTGCGCAATGCGTTGTCGTTGCTGCGGGTGTCGGTGCAGGAAAGCAGAATTTTCAACCCACAGCAGGCGGCCAAGACCTACCGCATCAGCATGACCGACCTGACCGAAGCCGTGATCCTGCCGCCGCTGTTCCAGCGCCTGCGCCGCCTGGCGCCGACCGTGGTGATCGAGAGTTTCCTGTCCAAACGCCGCGAAACCACCAAGGAACTGGCCGCCGGGCGCCTGGATTTTGCCGTGGATGCGCCGCTCAACACCGACCCGCAGGTGCGTCACGTCAAGCTGATGGAAGACCGCTACGTGTGCGCCATGCGCAAGGGCCACCCGATGGCGGGCAAGGACAAATTCACGCTGGATGATTACCTGTCACTGACCCATATCCATATCTCCAGCCGCCGCAACGGTTTGGGTTACGTGGACCTGGCCCTGGGCAAGATGGGCATCCAGCGCAAGATTGCCCTGCGTTCCCAGCATTACCTGATGGCCTCCCAGGTGCTGCAACAGACCGACATGGTGATGACCGTGCCCGAGCGTTTCGCTCGCCGTCATGAACTGCACTGGTTCCATTTGCCGGTCAACAACGTGCCGCCGGTGGAAACCCATTTGTACTGGCACGAAAGCACCGACCAGGACCCGGCGAACCGCTGGATGCGTGAACAGATGATCGAGTTGTGCCAGCAGGTGACGGCCCAGGAAAAGAAAGCCCAGCAGCCTTGACGTTTACGTCAACCTGCAATTAGCTTAGCGCCAAGACTTTCTTGAGCACTGCCATGAGCACCACCTACAGCATCTCCGACCTCGCCCGCGAGCTCGACATCACCACTCGCGCCATTCGTTTCTATGAAGAACAAGGCCTGCTGGCCCCCGAACGTCGGGGCCAGGAGCGCATTTACTCGGCGCGGGACAAGGTCAGCCTCAAGCTGATCCTGCGTGGCAAGCGCATCGGCTTCTCCCTGGCCGAATGCCGCGAACTGATCGAACTCTACGACCCCACCGGCGGCAACCAGATCCAACTCAACAGCATGCTGGCCAAGATCGCCGAACGCCGTGAACAGCTGGAACAACAACTGCTGGATATCGAACAGATGAAGCTGGAACTGGACACCGCTGAAGAGCGTTGCACCCAGGCCCTGGCGCAGACCATCAGCCAAGCCGGCCATTGAACAGAAGGTAACTGCCATGTCCCTCCCCTCCCACGTACGCCTGGTTGAAGTCGGCCCGCGCGACGGTTTGCAGAACGAAGCCCAGCCCATCAGCGTGGCGGATAAAGTCCGATTGGTAGACGCGTTGAGCGCCGCTGGCTTGAGCTATATCGAAGTCGGTAGTTTTGTCTCGCCCAAATGGGTGCCGCAAATGGCAGGTTCAGCCGAAGTGTTTGCGCAGATCCAGCGCAAGCCCGGCGTGACCTATGGCGCACTGGCACCGAACCTGCGTGGGTTCGAGGATGCGCTGGCGGCCGGGGTCAAGGAAGTCGCGGTGTTTGCGGCGGCGTCCGAGGCGTTCTCGCAGCGCAATATCAATTGTTCCATCAGCGAAAGCCTGGAGCGCTTCGCACCGATCATGGCCGCCGCCAAGCAGCACGGCGTCAGCGTGCGCGGTTATGTGTCCTGTGTGCTGGGTTGCCCCTATGAAGGCGAGATCGCCCCGGAGCAAGTGGCGGCCGTCGCCCGCGAGCTGTATGCCATGGGCTGCTATGAAGTGTCCCTGGGCGACACCATCGGTACCGGCACGGCGGGCGCTACCCGGCGCCTGTTCGAAGTGGTCGGCGCCCAAGTGCCACGGGACAAGCTGGCCGGGCATTTCCATGACACCTACGGGCAGGCCATCGCTAACATCTACGCCAGCCTGCTGGAAGGCATCACGGTGTTCGACAGCTCAATCGCAGGCCTGGGCGGCTGCCCTTACGCCAAAGGCGCCAGCGGTAACGTCGCCACCGAGGACGTGCTGTACCTGCTCAACGGCCTGGGCATCGACACGGGCATCGACCTGGAACGCTTGATTGGCGCCGGCCAGCAGATCAGCCAGGTGCTGGGACGGCCTACGGGTTCCCGCGTGGCGAAGGTGCGTAACGCAGGTGAGTAGCACAGCTGTGAGAATGTGTTACCGCTTCCCGGCATAACGGGTAACGCGGGAACAAAATCCGCCGTGCAAACTGAAAGAAAATACTGACAAAAAACCAACTCGTTGATTTTAAAGGCTTTTAAAAAGTTGGCACGCCTTCTGCTATCTCTATGGCATAACAAGAATAAAAAGCGCCAAACCTAATAAAAATAAGACGAAACGACTCTGACATAACAAAAACAACACGGCAGAGACGCAGCTAACAGATTTTTTTGGAGAAGATGTGCTTCCCAGGGTACGGCATGCCGCAACCCGCAACCGGATAGAGAAAAATAAAACTACCTCAGGTAGCTACCCACTGGTTGGATCGTTTACGAAGAAGCAGGTCAGCGTTCAAAAAAATACGTTTGCTCTTGACCCCGGATGGGGGTCGCCAAAAAAAGCGGTACGGGCCACGGCTACCAAAAACAACAACAGGCCGCCCCTCAATAATAAGAAAAGAGCACGCAACGACAAATTAAAGGGGACCTTCGGGTCCCCTTTGTGCTTTCTGGGTTTCACTATTTGGGTGGCACAGCAGGTTCGCGGGGTATCAGGTAGATGTGGGCCGGCAGTCAGGCCGCCATCGCAGGCAAGCCAGCTACCAGGGTTTGACGTTGTCAGCGCGCTTGCAGCTCCTGGATGGAAATCTCGCGCATCCGAAATTTCTGAATCTTGCCCGTCACCGTCATCGGAAACTCATCCACGATCTTGAAATACCTGGGCGTCTTGAAATGGGCGATGCGGTCCTTGCACCAGCTCAACAACTCCAACTCATTGGCCACCTGACCGGGATGGAACTTGATCCAGGCAACAATCTCTTCGCCATAACGCTCATCCGGGATGCCCACGATCTGCACGTCCGCCACCGCCGGGTGAGTAAAGAAAAACTCTTCCAGCTCCCGCGGGTAAACGTTCTCCCCCCCACGAATGATCATGTCCTTGTTACGCCCGGCAATGCACACGTAACCCTCCTCATCCATGGTCGCCAGGTCACCGGTATGCATCCAGCCGGCATCGTCGATGGCCTCACGGGTGCCTTCAGGGTTGTTCCAGTAACCCAGCATCACGCTGTAGCCCCGGGTGCACAGTTCACCGATCACGCCACGGGCCACGGTGTTACCGGCCTCGTCGACAATCTTGGTTTCCAGTTGCGGTTGGGTGCGGCCCACCGTGGTGACACGCCGTTCGATATCGTCATCTGCGCCGGTCTGCAGCGACACCGGGCTGGTTTCAGTCATGCCATAGGCAATCTGCACCTCTGCCATGTGCAGCTCATGAATGACCCGACGCATCACCTCGATCGGGCATGTCGCCCCGGCCATGATCCCGGTGCGCAGGCTGGACACCTCGAACTCGGCCCGGCGTGGGTGATCGAGCAGCGCAATAAACATGGTCGGCACGCCATATAAGCCGGTGGCTTGTTCTTCGGCGACGGCGCTCAGCGTCAGCAACGGGTCGAAGCCGTCATTGGGGTAGATCATGGTGGTGCCGTGAGTGATACAACCGAGGTTGCCCATGACCATGCCGAAGCAGTGGTACAGCGGCACTGGGATCACCAGGCGGTCCCCTGCCGTCAGGCCCAGGCTTTCACCGACCATGTAACCGTTATTGAGGATGTTGTGGTGACTGAGGGTGGCGCCCTTGGGGAAGCCGGTGGTGCCGGAGGTGTACTGGATATTCACAGGTTGATCGAAATGCAGGCTGGCCTGGCGGCTGTGCAGTTGCTCGGGCGACACGCCTGCGCCAAGGGCCGCCAACTGCGACCAGGGCATGAATTCCGGCGGCGGGCTGGGGTCGAGGCTGATGAGGCCGCGCAGCTCGGGTTTCAGCGCCTGGAGCATGGCGTGATAATCGGAGCTCTTGAACGAACCGGCGCACACCAGCCATTGGCAGCCGGACTGCTTGAGCACGTAATCCAACTCGCTGCTGCGATAGGCCGGGTTGATATTGACCAGGATCACCCCGAGCTTGGCGCTCGCCACCTGGCAGATCAGCCACTCGGCACAGTTAGGCGCCCAGATACCCAGGCGGTCGCCGGTTTGCATACCCAGGGCGAGGAATGCGCGGGCGTGCAGCTCAACCGTCTCGGCCAGTTGCCGCCAGGTGTAGCGCCGCTGCTGGTGGCGCACCACCAAGGCTTCGCCATCTGGGTATTGCGCGACAGTGTGATCGAATGCCTGGCCAATGGTCATGGCCAGCAAAGTCTTGTCCTGGGAGCCACGACTGTAGCTCGGGTGCGGTTGATCCATAACGACCCCTGTTATCTTTTTTGTAGGTTGACGTATACGTAAACTACGATTGACAGCGTCGTAACGCAAGCTTACGTTAACGTAAAGGTGAGCGCCCTCCTCCCGCGCCCCGCCCACACAACAACAAAGCTCACATTAAGGTGCCTGTCCATGAGTTACCCGTCCCTGAACTTCGCCCTCGGCGAGACCATCGACATGCTGCGCGACCAGGTGCAGTCCTTCGTGGCCAAGGAGATCGCACCGCGCGCGGCCCAGATCGACATCGACAACCTGTTCCCCGCTGACCTGTGGCGCAAGTTCGGGGACATGGGCCTGCTGGGCATCACCGTGCCCGAGGAGTACGGCGGTGCTGGCCTGGGATACCTGGCCCATGTGGTGAGCATGGAAGAAATCAGCCGCGGCTCGGCTTCGGTGGCGTTGTCCTACGGCGCGCACTCCAACCTGTGCGTCAACCAGATCAACCGCAACGGCAACCACGCACAAAAACTCAAGTACCTGCCCAAGCTGATCAGCGGCGAACACATCGGCGCCCTGGCCATGAGCGAGCCGAATGCCGGTTCTGACGTGGTGTCGATGAAACTGCGCGCCGACAAGCGCGGCGATCATTACGTACTCAATGGCAGCAAGACCTGGATCACCAACGGCCCGGACGCCAACACCTATGTGATCTACGCCAAGACCGACCTGGAAAAAGGCCCCCACGGCATCACCGCCTTCATCGTCGAGCGCGACTGGAAAGGCTTCAGCCGCAGCAACAAATTCGACAAGCTGGGCATGCGCGGCTCCAACACCTGCGAGCTGTTTTTTGACGATGTCGAGGTACCCGAAGACAACATCCTCGGCGTGCTCAATGGCGGCGTGAAAGTGTTGATGAGCGGCCTGGACTACGAACGCGTGGTGCTCTCCGGTGGGCCTACCGGGATCATGCAGGCGTGCATGGACCTGATCGTGCCCTACATCCACGACCGCAAGCAGTTCGGCCAGAGCATCGGCGAGTTCCAGCTGATCCAGGGCAAGGTCGCCGATATGTACACCCAACTCAACGCCAGCCGTGCCTACCTCTACGCGGTGGCCCAGGCATGCGAGCGCGGCGAGACCACGCGCAAGGACGCCGCGGGCGTGATTCTTTACAGCGCCGAGCGCGCCACGCAAATGGCCCTGGATGCGATCCAGATTCTGGGCGGCAATGGCTATATCAATGAATTCCCCGCCGGGCGCCTGCTGCGTGACGCCAAGCTCTACGAAATTGGTGCGGGCACCAGTGAGATTCGGCGGATGTTGATCGGTCGCGAACTGTTCAACGAAACCCGCTGAAGGAGCGCCCCATGGCTACCCTGCATACCCAGCTCAACCCGCGCTCGGCGGAATTCGCCGCCAACCGCGCGGCGATGCTTGAACAGGTCGACGCCCTGCACAGCCTGCTTGCCCACGTCCACCAAGGTGGCGGCGCCAAGGCCCAGGAACGCCACACCTCACGCGGCAAGCTGTTGCCCCGCGAGCGCATCAACCGTCTGCTCGACCCGGGCTCGCCGTTTCTGGAGCTGAGCCAACTGGCCGCTCACCAGGTGTATGGCGAAGACGTCCCGGCGGCCGGAGTGATTGCCGGCATCGGCCGAGTGGAAGGCGTCGAATGCATGATCGTGGCCAACGATGCCACGGTCAAAGGCGGCTCCTATTACCCGCTGACCGTTAAAAAACACCTGCGCGCCCAGACCATCGCCGAGCAGAACCGCCTGCCGTGTATCTACCTGGTGGACTCCGGTGGTGCCAACCTGCCGCGCCAGGACGAGGTATTCCCCGACCGCGAGCACTTCGGGCGGATCTTCTTCAACCAGGCCAACATGAGCGCCCAGGGCATTCCCCAGATTGCCGTGGTCATGGGCTCGTGCACCGCCGGCGGCGCCTACGTGCCGGCCATGGCCGACGAAGCGATCATGGTGCGCCAGCAAGCCACCATCTTCCTCGCCGGCCCGCCGCTGGTGAAAGCCGCCACCGGTGAAGTGGTGAGCGCCGAAGACCTGGGCGGTGCCGATGTGCATTGCAAGATTTCCGGCGTGGCCGACCACTATGCCGACAGCGATGAACACGCCCTGGCCCTGGCGCGGCGCAGCGTGGCCAACCTCAATTGGCGCAAGCAAGGTGAGCTGCTGCAACGCCCACCGGTAGCGCCGTTGTACAGCAGCGACGAGCTGTACGGCGTGATCCCGGCGGATGCCAAGCAACCCTTTGATGTGCGCGAAGTCATCGCACGGTTGGTGGACGGCTCGGTGTTCGATGAATTCAAGGCCCTGTTCGGCACAACCCTGGTATGCGGCTTTGCGCATTTGCATGGCTACCCGATTGCGATCCTGGCCAACAACGGCATCCTGTTCGCCGAGGCCGCGCAAAAAGGCGCGCACTTTATCGAACTGGCCTGTCAGCGCGGAATTCCCCTGCTGTTCCTGCAAAACATCACTGGTTTCATGGTCGGCCAGAAGTACGAGGCCGGTGGCATTGCCAAGCATGGCGCCAAGCTGGTCACCGCCGTAGCGTGCGCCAAGGTGCCGAAATTCACCGTAATCATCGGCGGCAGCTTTGGTGCGGGGAACTACGGGATGTGTGGCCGCGCCTACGACCCGCGTTTTTTGTGGATGTGGCCCAACGCACGTATCGGCGTGATGGGGGCCGAGCAGGCCGCCGGAGTCCTGGTGCAGGTCAAGCGCGAACAGGCTGAGCGCGCCGGCAACGGTTTCAGTGCCGAGGAGGAAGCCGCGATCAAACAGCCGATTCTCGACCAGTATGAAACCCAGGGCCACCCCTACTACTCCAGCGCGCGCTTGTGGGATGACGGCGTGATCGACCCGCTGCAGACCCGCGACGTGCTGGCCCTGGCCTTGTCCGCCGCACTGAACGCCCCCATCGAGCCGAGCCGCTTTGGCGTGTTCCGCATGTAACCTGTAGGAGCGAGCTTGCTCGCGAAGAACCTCAGGGCAACGCGGTCATTCTCAAGCCCCGCGTTATCGTTGACGATCTTCGCGAGCAAGCTCGCTCCTACAGGAGGCCTCTCATTATCATGGAGCTCCTTGCATGAGCGACTTCAACACCCTCGAACTGATCACTGACCGCCGTGGCTTTGCCACGCTGTGGCTCAGCCGTGAAGCCAAGAACAACGCGTTCAACGCCCAGATGATCCGCGAGCTGATCCTGGCTCTTGACCGCGTACAAGGCGACCCGTCCCTGCGTTTCCTGGTACTGCGCGGGCGTGGCAAGCACTTCAGTGCCGGCGCCGACCTCGCCTGGATGCAGCAGTCGGCCGAGCTGGACTACCACACCAACCTGGACGACGCCCGGGAACTGGCGGAGCTGATGTACAACCTGTCCAAGCTGAAAATCCCCACGCTGGCGGTGGTGCAAGGCGCGGCCTACGGTGGCGCGCTGGGCCTGATCAGTTGCTGTGACATGGCCATCGGCGCCGATGATGCGCAGTTCTGCCTGTCGGAAGTGCGTATCGGCCTGGCACCGGCGGTGATCAGCCCGTTCGTGGTGCAGGCCATCGGCGAACGCGCGGCCCGTCGCTATGCCCTGACGGCCGAGCGGTTCGGCGGCCAGCGCGCACGGGAGATCGGCTTGCTGGCGGAAAGTTATCCCGCCGAGACTCTGGATCAACAGGTGGACCAGTGGGTCGCCAACCTGCTGCAAAACAGCCCGGCGGCCATGCGCGCCAGTAAGGATTTACTCCGTGAAGTGGGTAACGGTGCCCTCACCCCCGCACTGCGCCGCTATTGCGAAAACGCTATCGCACGCATCCGGGTAAGCGCCGAGGGCCAGGAAGGTTTGCGCGCCTTTCTGCAAAAACGTGCGCCGAGTTGGCAGACCCAGGAGCCGCGTTCATGAGCACACTCACCACCGTACTGGTGGCCAACCGTGGCGAGATCGCCTGCCGGGTCATGCGCACCGCCAAGGCCATGGGGTTGACCACTGTGGCTGTGCACAGCGCCATCGACCGCGATGCCCGCCATAGCCGTGAAGCCGATATCCGCGTCGACCTGGGCGGCAGCAAAGCCACCGACAGTTACCTGCAAATCGACAAGCTGATTGCCGCCGCCCACGCCAGCGGCGCCCAGGCGATTCACCCCGGCTACGGCTTCCTCTCGGAGAATGCCGGCTTCGCCCGAGCCATCGAGGCGGCAGGCTTGATCTTCCTCGGCCCGCCGGCCTCGGCCATCGACGCCATGGGCAGCAAATCCGCGGCCAAGGCGCTGATGGAAACAGCTGGCGTACCGCTGGTGCCGGGTTATCACGGCGAGGCCCAGGACCTGGAGACCTTCCGCGCCGCCTGTGAACGTATCGGCTACCCGGTGCTGCTCAAGGCCACGGCGGGCGGCGGTGGCAAGGGCATGAAGGTGGTCGAGGATGTCAGCCAGCTGGCCGAAGCCCTGGCTTCCGCCCAGCGTGAGGCGTTGTCGTCCTTCGGCAACGGGCAAATGCTGGTGGAGAAATACCTGCTCAAGCCGCGGCATGTGGAGATTCAGGTGTTTGCCGACCAGCAGGGTCATTGCCTGTATCTCAATGAGCGCGACTGCTCGATCCAGCGGCGCCATCAAAAGGTCGTGGAAGAAGCCCCAGCGCCCGGCTTGAGTGTGGAGCAGCGCAAGGCCATGGGCGAAGCAGCCGTGCGAGCTGCCCAGGCCATCGGATATGTCGGCGCGGGCACGGTGGAGTTTTTGCTGGATGCCCGTGGCGAGTTTTTCTTCATGGAGATGAACACGCGGCTGCAAGTCGAGCACCCGGTGACCGAAGCGATTACCGGCCTCGACCTGGTGGCCTGGCAGATTCGGGTGGCCCAGGGCGAGGCGCTGCCGATCACGCAAGAGCAGGTCGCGTTGAACGGTCATGCGATTGAAGTACGGCTGTATGCCGAAGACCCGGCCAATGACTTCCTGCCCGCTACCGGGCACTTGGCGCTATACCGCGAGTCCAGCCCAGGCCCTGGACGCCGGGTGGATAGCGGCGTCG
Source organism: Pseudomonas sp. AL10 (assembly GCF_029960685.1). NCBI lineage: Bacteria > Pseudomonadati > Pseudomonadota > Gammaproteobacteria > Pseudomonadales > Pseudomonadaceae > Pseudomonas > Pseudomonas sp. AL10. The sequence goes on along the minus strand of NZ_JASBQZ010000034.1, from coordinate 22,983 downwards.
AGCAAGGTGACAGCGTGTCGCCGTTCTACGACCCGATGCTCGGCAAGTTGATTGCCTGGGGTGAAGACCGCGAACAAGCGCGCCTGCGCTTATTGAGCATGCTGGATGAGTTTGCGGTCGGTGGGCTCAAGACCAACCTGGGCTTTTTGCGGCGCATCATCGGGCATCCTGCGTTTGCCGCGGCCGAGTTGGACACCGGGTTTATCCCGCGCTATCAGAATGAGTTGTTGCCGACGCCAGGGGCCTTGAGCGATGAGTTCTGGCAGGCGGCGGGCGCGGCGTTTATGCAGAGCTTGCCGGTGGGCGACGGGCCTTGGGCAAGTCACCAGGGCTTTCGCGCGGGCCTGCCTGCCGAGGTGTCGCTGCACCTGAGTTGCAATGGGCAGGATCGGCTGGTGACGCTGGCGGGGCACACCGCACAGTTATGCGGCGAACAGTTGCTGACTGAACATCAGGGCGTGCGCCGTGCTCATCTGGCGGTGCGCAGTGAAGGCAGCCTGTACCTGCGCTGGGACGGCGAGATGCATGCCGTCAGCCTGTTCGACCCGATTGCGGCGGTCGAGGCCAGTCAATCTCATCAGGGCGGCCTCACCGCACCGATGAACGGCAGCATCGTGCGAGTGCTCGTAGAGCTGGGTCAAACCGTTGAAGCCGGCGCTCAGCTGGTGGTGCTCGAAGCCATGAAGATGGAACACAGCATCCGAGCGCCCCACGCCGGGGTGGTCAAGGCGCTGTTCTGCCAGGAAGGTGAAATGGTGGCCGAAGGCAGCGCGTTGGTGGAGCTTGAAACGGCTGGCTAGAACTTCGCCGTGGCCTGCACCACTACACCCAGGAGGCGACAGCCGTCGGTGAGCAGCACCTTGGGGTAAGTGGGGTTGAGCGGCACCAGGTAGTGCTGGCCGCTTTCTTCCTGCAATTGGCGAAAGGTGGCCTGGGGGTTGCCAGCCCATTGGGCCAGCACTAATTTACCGGGCTCGGGCGCGATCGCCGGGTCAACCAGGATCATCATGCCAGCTGCAATGCTCATGCCCGTGGGGGCGGTCATGGCGTCTCCCCTCACTGGCAGCCAGAATGCCTTGCCTCGGGCGTGGTAATCGGTCAATTCGTAGCGCTCGGTTCTATAAGGCGCACGCTCCTCACGCAGCTCGCAGGCCTGCTTCCAGTCGCTGACCGGGTAACGAAAGTACGGGTTGTAGTGCGATTCCCGTTCAGGCACTTGCGCGGCCCGTTCACGAATTTCCAGCGCCACCTCCAAATACCCCAACCCCAGTTCGGCCAGTACGCGGTTCATGTCCGCCAGGCTCGGCACACGGCGTTTATTGAGCCAATGGCCGATGCCGCCCTGGGACATGCCCAGGCGCTGCGCCAGTTCATCCTGTGTGACCTTGCGGTCTTTCATGTTGGCTTTGACCAACGCTATCCAGTTATCCATGACGCATCACAATACGGTGCCCATTTTTTCGGGCAATAAACAGTTTGTAGTAATCCATAAAACGACAGGAATACGATACGTACTATCATCAAGCCCAAGGATTTCGACACCCACCGGAGTACTGCCGCTTATGACGACCCGCACGCACTTAACGCCCGAAACATCCGAACTGACTGAAGTAAACGACATGTGCAACAGTGGTGCGGCCCAGCGCGCACTGGACTATTACTTGAAAGAAAATCGGTCGACGCCGGATTCGGACGGCGCCCTGTTCGCGATAAAACCGCAAATCAGCCAGGAGGAAGCCCTGGTACACGCCTCGGACCTGTTGCGCAGTGCAGCGGCTACCGCCTACGAATCGGCGTGCAGCAATCAAGGCAACCAGCGTGATCTGGCGTTTTCGGTGGTGTATTTGATCGATATGGCGAAAGCGATGGTGGAGCGGTCGTTGCAGGCGCCAGGGGCGGCGGCAAACGCGTAGCAGGCACGAAAGAAAAATATTTCTATCCCACGGATAAAAACATTTGACTTGCAAATGATAATGATTATTATTGGGCTCAGCTGATCGCGAGATCAGTCGATAGACCAAGAGACCTTAGGTCGGACTCTTGGAATATCTCCTCATCAGGCTAATCACGGTTTTTGACCCGGCTCTTTGGCCGGGTCTTTTTTTGCCAGTTTCCCTGGCGTGGCTTCAGGCTAATGAAGACTGTGTGTTGCTTGATGGCGCGCATGGTAGCAAAAGACTATCGCTCAAAGAAAGTAGTCCGAACGCTCTAGCCCGTATATCTGCGAATTAGCGCTTGAGAATCAATCTCATAGACTCTAAGCTGCCGCGGCGTCACGGATGACGCCCCCTCCCCTGCAACAATTTTTGCATCCAGGTTTTACCGAACGCCTGTGTAAGATAGCCGCCACATCACTCATATTCAGGCAACCAGACTATGACCGTGGCCTTGACCTCCATCAAGATCAGCACCGACTTCGACAGCGGCAACATTCAGGTCCTGGATGCCAGCGACGCTTATCAGTTGTTGCTGGCAATCAAACCCGACACCCGCAGCGATCACTACCAATGGTTCCACTTCAAGGCCGAAGGCATGCACGTGGGGCACACCCACACCTTTCGCTTGAGCAACGCAGGGCGCTCGTCCTACAAGCATGCCTGGAGCGGTTACAACGCCGTGGCGTCCTATGACCATATCAACTGGTTCCGGGTACCGACACGTTTTGATGGCGAGATCCTGCACATCACTCTCCAGACCCGGCAAAAGTACGCCTGGTTTGCCTACTTCGAGCCCTACAGCCGTGAACGCCACGACTGGTTGATCGAGCAAGCCCTGAAGTACGCCGGAGTCACCCTGCTGGCCACCGGCAAGAGCGCTGAAGGCCGCGATATCCAACTGCTGCGCCGTGGCAAAGGGATCGAAGGCCGGCGCAAGGTGTGGATCATCGCCCAGCAGCACCCCGGCGAACACATGGCCGAATGGTTTATGGAGGGCGTGATTGAGCGCCTGCAAAAAGACGGCGACGACGAACTGAAAAAACTGCTGGCCGTCGCCGATCTGTACCTGGTGCCGAACATGAACCCGGACGGTGCCTTCCATGGCCACCTGCGCACCAATGCCATGGGCCAGGACCTCAACCGCGCCTGGCAAAGCGCCAGCCAGGAACTCAGCCCTGAAGTCCTGTTCGTCCAGCAACAGATGGAAAAATACGGCGTGGATATGTTCCTCGACATACACGGCGATGAAGAAATCCCCTACGTGTTCACCGCCGGCTGCGAAGGCAACCCTGGCTACACCCCGCGTATCGAAGCCCTGGAAAAACACTTCCGCAGCCATTTGAGCCACCTGACCCGGGACTTCCAGACCACCCACGGCTACACCCGCGACCTGCCTGGCCAAGCCAACATGACCCTGGCCTGCAACGCGGTGGGGGAAAAGTACGACTGCCTGTCCCTGACCCTGGAAATGCCCTTCAAGGACAACGACGACGCGCCCAACCTGCGAACTGGCTGGTCAGGCGATCGTTCGAAACAGTTGGGCAAGGACGTATTGAGCAGCATCGCCGATATCGTCGGGCGTTTGCGCTAACCCCTGAGGCGAGCTCTTGTGGCGAGCGAGCTTGCCACAAGAGCGGTCAATCCTTGCTACCGGTCATGCTTTGCAAGACACCATCGCGTCGGATCAAACCGTGGAACAACGCGGCCGCCAGATGCACCAGTACGGTGAGAAACAGCAGATAGGCCAAATAACCATGAGCCTTGCGCAACAACGCAAACAACGGCGCATTCGCCCCCAGCAGCGCGGGCAGTTGCAGGTTACTACTGAGCATCACAGGGTCACCGGCCGCTGAAATCATCGCCCAACCCAGCAGCGGCAACACCAGCATCAACGCGTACAACAGCACATGGGAGGCCTTGGCTGCCAGCCTCTGCCACACCGGCAAATCCGCTGGCAACGGCGGCTGGCGCGTAGAGAAACGCACCGCCAGGCGCACGATCACCAATGCCAGAATCGCAATGCCCAGCGGCTTGTGCAGGTGGATCAGCCACTCATGGCGCTCCGATACCGACGCCGCCAAACCCGCGCCGATAAACAGCATGGCGATGATCATCAGCGCCATCAGCCAGTGCAGCACGCGCGCCAAGGGCGCAAAAAATCGCGGTTGAGCATTCATGGCTTCGACTCCTGAGGGGCGCTGTGCAACGGGCTGACTTCACCGGCCCGGCGCAGGTACGAACTGGCATACGCGGCCGAACGTGCGGCCAGCAAGGGATCGTTGGAGGCTTGGATACCACTGGGCAGAATCAGCGGGTCAAAGTTGATATCGCGGCAATCGCCGTCTGCCTGGGGCTGGCTGCTTTGCAGCACAAGGGTGCCAGCGTTGAGCACCTTGTGTGCGCCGCTCCAGGTCTTGCTCGCATCGTCCAGCGGGTCGCCGGGGTTGGCCAGGGTCATGTTCAACTGCCAACGCAACGGCCCGACAGCAAGGCGTCGCACCAAATCCTGCTCCAGGAAGTCACTGCCCGTAGGTGCGGTATCACCCGCCGCGTCCTGGCTCTGGGGCACCACCTCCCAACGCACGGCCTGGCGCTTGCCATCGGCAGCCACCAGGTAAAACGCGTTGATGCCGTTATAGGTTTCAGTCGCGTAACTGGCCGATGGCTTGGCGGTTTTGACCCAGGCCAGGAACGGCGCGGTCTCAGGGTGTGCGGCAAAAAACGTCGGCATGCTCGACGGGTTCGGCTTGCCCGTGGCCGGGTCTGGCGCGCCGGCCTTGAGCAATTGGTAGAACGCCTCGGGCGTGCCCACCGGGAACACCGGCATGCTGTTCATCCCTGTACGCCATTGCTGGCCGTTGGCCTGGCTGAATTGCACGGCAAAGCTGCGAATCGGCACACTGCTGTCCGGCGCGTAGGGGTTGCCGCTGGGCAAGGCAAAGCGGCCAATGATCGGGGTCTTGGCCTCGCTGAACACCTGGGCACTGGAATACGCACGGGCCTCGCTACTGCTCTGGAAATAACCCGCCACGCATACGCCCTTGGCATGGTTACGGCGAAAGCCCGGATGCACGCCGTTATTGGTTTCCAGGGCATTGACCAAGGTTTTTGGCCGCAGGCGCTGTGGGTCGAGCGTGCCATTGACGTAAGCAAATGCGCCGGCAACAACCGCAACCACGGCACCGATGCCGGCGAGTCGTGCGATCAGGCTCGCAGTGCTCAAGGGAGGACGGGGGGGTGATGAGTGATCTACCATGCAGGAACTCCAGGGCCAGAGGCCTCAGGCTGAAACATAAGGTCGGAGCATTAAGACGAACGCCGATGGGCTCTATTCCCAGGCCCTGGATTTATTTTGCGGGACGGGGAATAACCTTCAACGCCGGACGTCTCTCTAGTCCCAGCGTAGTGATCAGCCAGACACCCATGCATGAACTCGACGAACAGTTACGTGAACTCATCCCCAGGTTACGGCGTTTTGCCGTGTCCCTGACGCGCAACAGCAGCAGCGCCGATGACCTGGTGCAATCGACCCTGGAGCGCGCCATCGTCGCCTGGGCCGATAAACGTATCGAGGGCGATTTGCGCGCCTGGCTGTTTTCGATCCTCTACCGGCAATTCCTCGACGCCCACCGCCGCAGCCGCCGCTATGCGCGCATGCTCGAATTCTTCACCGGCCGCGATGACGTGCAACCTTCGGTGGAACGCACGGTGCTGGCCCAATCCACCCTGCAAGCCTTCGACCAACTCAACACCGAACAGCGCGCCCTGCTGCTGTGGGTGTCTGTCGAGGGCTTGAGCTACAAGGAAGTGGCCGAGATCCTCAAGGTGCCCATCGGTACCGTGATGTCACGCCTGTCCCGCGCGCGCCAAGCGTTGCGTCAACTCAGCGATGGCGAAATGACCAGCCCTTCCCTGCGGAGACTCAAATGATCAGCCTGCCCCCCAGCGAACGCGATTTACATGCCTACGTCGATCATCAACTGCTGGACGGTGACCGTCGTGTGCTTGAAACCTGGCTGGCCAGCCACCCAGAAGTGGCGGCCCAGGTACAGGCCTGGCAACAGGATGCACAGTTGCTGCGTGCGTCGTTGAGCGGCGCCCTGCAGCAGCCGTACAACCCGGCATTGGACCCGGCGCTGATTCGTCAGCGCATCAATAAACAGTCCCGTCGGCACCTGGCCACGGCGGCGTTGCTGCTGATCGCCGTGAGCCTCGGCGGGTTTGGCGGTTGGCACGCCCGCGAAGCCACCCAGCCGCCGCTGCTGCCGATGACCGACGCCATGCAGGCCTACCGTCTGTTTGCCCAGGACGGCATCATGCCCGCCGACTACAACGCTCAGGACCGTGGCACCATGCAGGCCTGGCTCGACCGTTATTTCAACCAGGCCCATCGCCTGCCCGACCTCAGCCAAGCCGGTTTCAAGCCGGTCAGCGGGCGCCTGCTCACCACCGACCAAGGCGCGGCAGCCATGGTGCTGTATCAGGACGCCCAAGGCCGGCGCATCAGCTTCTACATCCGCCCGCCTGGCCCGAACAACGGTTTCCTGCCTCGCGGCAGCCGCAGTGCCGATGGTTTGCAGGCCGACTATTGGTCGGGCGGCGGCTACAACTATGCAATGGTCAGCCCGGTAGACCAGGCCGCCGCGCTGCAGACGCCATTCTAAAAACCGACGTCCAACACCACATTATCCAGATAGGTGCCAGCCGGCGGCGTGGGCTGGTCGGTGTAGACCTTGGCGTTGTAGTTGTACACCTGGCTACCGACGCCCAACCCGTTGCCAGGGTTGACCTCGGCCGTGGAACTGGCCCGCCGCGCCGCGCCGACACTGCCCCAACGCGTGGTGCCGGCGCTCTGGAAAATGTCATAGGCCAGGTAGTTGCTGCCGGAAATCATGCGGCGCCGGCCGCCGACACTCACCGGGTTCTGGCCATCGCTCAAGCCCACGGTATAGGCGCTGCCCTTGGTGCAGGCGATGTTGATGGTCTGCCCGGTCACCGCAGTAAACCCACTGACCACCGGCGCGCTGCCAAAGCTGATATTCGGGGCAGTGATCTGGCAGTCGTTGGTCACGGTCATGTTGACGGTCAGCGATGCCGTGCCGCTGCCAATGTCACGTCCCAGGCAAATGCCGCCAAGGCCGATCCCCGAGCAATAATTCCACACCCAGGCGATGCTCAATGTCTCGGTGTACACCCCGGCGGCGACGTTGCTGCCAGTGATGCTGCTCAGGTACAACGGCACAGTTTTCGCGCCGGGCCCGGCGATCAGGCCGATGCTCTGGGCGATGCCGCCAGCGCCGCCGAAATCGAATTGGCTGCCACGGGTGATGGGATAGCTGGTGCTGTTATTGCCATAAATCGTGTAGCTGATCACATCACCGGTCGGCCCGACCAAACCGGTCTGGGGCGAGGTGATCGTGGCGTAAAAGTGGTCGGTGGACACCAGCAGCGATATCAGCGCCGAGGTGCAACTCAACCCTGAGTTGGCCGTAGAGCTGGTTTGCGCGGCGGTGCGCACCGTCATCGAACTGATCGAACCAAAACTGGCCGGCACGGTGGACACCACCGAACACGCCGCCATGGCCTGCCCGCAAAACAACAAACCTACGCCATATAGCCCTACGCTGCCCCTCACCTGAACACTCCCTGTTCAATCCCTCATTGGCACACTAACGGCCCGATCAAGGGCACATCCTGTTGCTGCTCATCAATATCGAAGGTTGCCTGGCAGATGCGGCCCTCACCGAGCGTGACCTGCAAGGTGTTATGGGCGCTGAGGTTTTCCAGATACACCAGGCCATCCCAGCCGACCACCGCCTGAGTGTTGCTTTGCTCGTGCATTACCAGGCTGCCCAGCGCCAACTCCTGGTGCTGGCGGTCCACCAGGGTGATGCTGGCGGCGAGCACCCGGCGCAGCGGGAATTCCAGCAGATAACCGCTGCCCCGGCGTACCGACACGCGCTGTTCCACATTGGGGCTCTGCACATTCGCCGGCAGGTTCAACGGGTCGATCTCGTATTTACCGCGGTAGTAGGCACTGCTCCACGGCACCAGCAAATGGCCGTTGCGGTCGGTCTGGCCCACCAGCTGGTTTTCGTAGCGCACCGGAATGCCGGCGAAACCCTGGGTGCTCACCACCACAAACGCGTCATTGATGCGGTTGGCGGCAAAGGTTTCGCCGCCCATCCATACCAGCGAGCCGCTGGCGTCCGCCCAACGCGTCATGGCCTCGCTGCTGCCGTACACACCGGCCTGCAACTGCACCGACTGCAAGCGCCAAGTCAGGTCGGCCTGCCGATAGCTGGGGGCATCGCCCTGGGCATAGCCGAGGTTGTAGCCCACCCCGCCTTCGCTGGGCACCGCGCGGCTGTAGTTGATGCGCTGGCGACTGGCGCCGTCCTTGCTGCGCTCGGAGCTCAAGGCCAGGCTGGCGTTGAGGTCGAACGGGATGACCAGTTGCGCCTGCATGGCCCAGTTGCTGTCGCCGATTTCGCGGTTGGCTGACAGATAGAAACTGGTGTTGCGCCACAGCGGTTTGCTCCAGCTCAGGTTGAGCAGCCGTGTGCGCGAGTCGTCCGCCGCCTGCACGTCGAAATAGCCCAGGCCCAGGCTGCCGAAACGTTGAAGGTTGAGGCTCAGGGTCACCTGCTCGCTGCGCTTGCTGAGGCTGGCGTAAGGGGTATCGACCAGGGTCAGGTCGGCGTAATCGTCGCGGCGTTCCACCCGTTGGTACATAAAGCTGTAGCGCGTGCTGTTGTACTGGTAACCGAGGCTCAGTTGCTGGCCTGTGCGGCTGTCGAACTGGCTCTGGCTGAGGGCGGTATTGAGCACACCGAAGTTGCCCAGGCGCAGGTTGCCGCCAAGCCCGCCGAGGGTCAGGTCGCTGGAGGCTTCGGCGTGGCTTTCCAGGGTGAGGTTATCGGAATAGCCATAACGGAACGTGCCACTGGCCACGCCTGGGCCGTAGCCGAAATCCCGCAGGGTGTAGTCACGGCGCAAGGTACCGGCGGCCAGCGAAAAATCCGTCAAGCCTTGTTGCAGCAAGGTGCTGGTGACGTAGAACGGTACCGTGGTCGACACCTGGCGGCCCAGGGCATCGGTGGTGACCACCACGGCCTCGCCGGCACCGTTGATGAACGGGATGTTGGTCAAGGTGTAGGGGCCGGGTTGCAGTTGCGCGGTGTCTGATTTGTAGCCGTTGATAAACAGGTCCACCGACGACGGCACCGCCGCCTCACCGGCAAACTGCGGCAAGGGGTACGTGACCAGGTCGGGGCGCACGGCAAAATCCCGGGACAGTTGCACCCCGCCCAGGCGCACCGAACTGCTCCAGGGCAGCGCGCCACTGATCACGTCGCCGGCCTCGTAGGTCAGCAGGCGTTCATCATCGGAAAAGCGCCAGGTGGTGTCGTAACGTCGGTAACCATTGTTGAGGGTGCCGCCGCTGATTCCATCGGACAGGGTCTGGCGCAGTTGCCCGGTGGTAGACAAGGTGCCCCAGGTGTCGAACAGCCGCACTTCGTTCCAGGCCGCGAGGTAACTGCCGCCGTCATCGGTGTCATTGAAATACACGTCATAGTTGAGCAAGGCGCCGAAGCTGCTCATGGCCTGGGTGCGCGGATAGGTATTGCGGTTGCCGATGAATTGTTCCTGCAACCACGAGGGCGGTACATCCAGCAACAGGCGTTGGCCGTTGCTGTCGTAGTCGCTGTGCAGGCCCGGCACTTGGTCTAGGGCCACGCTGCCGACCGGTTCACCCGGCAGTTTCATGCCCACGTCCTGCAACGCGCTGGCTGGCACAAACAGCTGGCCGGCGCGCTGATCGACCGCGATGACGCGGCCAGTGTCCATCTGATTGACCACCAGTTCCAGAAACAGCTGTGCATCGGCGACTGCCTCCATGCTGCCGGGCGGCGGCGGCAAGTCGCCTGCCATCGCTGCGCCCCACAGCCCGCTTGCCACTGCCACCGACGGCCATAAAACCCGAGCCCAACCACGACTCACCATGGCGTTGTGTCCTTCAATGGACATCTCCATCCTGTTAAAACCCGGGCGCGTGCCCGTTGCGCTACATAACGGCTATCGCTTGGGCGCCAGGCTTTCCAGTTGCGGCGCGCCGTTGACGCGTACCTGCAACGGCTGGTCGGCCGATACGGCATCCGGCACCGGCCAGCGCATGCTCGCGCCCGGCAGCACATAGCCGAGCAAACCGTCCACCAACGGCCGGGTCTGCCCGCCCTGTTTGAATGACGCATCGGTAAGCCGCGCATGCACGGCGCCCTGGTTGCGCACCTCGATGTAGTTGCGCCCTGCCACGTTGACCTTCTGCCAGCTCAACTGCGGCTTGCCCGCACCCTTGGGATCGCGTTGGCGGGTAGCGTCGTCCTTGCTCCACAAGCCGGCGCCGTAGGCAAACAACGGCACCGAATAACGCATCTGAAAGCGAATCGCCGCCGCCGTGTTCTTGCCCTCCGGCGGCGTGGGCACCTGAAGCGCCGAGGGGATTTCATCAATGATGATGCGATAGGCCAGCTCCTGTCCCGGCGGCACTTCCCGGGTGCGGGTCAGGCGCACCAGTTGTTTCTGGCCCGGCTCGATTTTGGCCACGGGCGGGCTGCCGATCACATCGCGCTGGTTCTGGTACTGCTCGTCAAAGCCATTCTGGCTCCAGGCAAACACGCGGATCTGCAGGTTGGCGGTCTCGGTGCCACGATTCTCCAGCCACAGCGCGCTGGCCTGTTGGTCGGCCTCCAGCACCGGGTCGATGGGCCAGATCAGCACCGAACTGGCTGCCTGTACAAACCCCGCCGAGCACAACGCCCCCAAGGCGAAACCCACGGTGCATAACCGTCGCAAAGCACACCCCATAACACCCCTCCTTAAAACCGTTAGCCCTACCACGTCAGCTGCACCTGCAGCGTGTCGCTGTACGTCCCCCCAGGCTGATTGCCCGGTAAAACCACCCGCCCGTAAATCGGCAGGCTGATGTTGCTCGCATCACTGTAGGTCACGCTGACGCTCTGGCTGATGCCCAGGCTCTGGCTGAACGCCGCATCGCGAAACAATTGGTAAGCCACCCGCGCGCTGCCACTGTTGAGCTGCAAGTTGCGCCCGGTGCTGCTGTGCAGGCCGCCATCGACGCTCATGCTCAGGGCCACGCCCGGCGTGCATTGCAGGGTTACACCGCCAGTGAGGGCCGCCGTCACCGTGCTGGTGGCCAGGGCCGAATAGCTGCCGTAGGCCAACGTGCCGTAGTTGGAACCGCCGCCCACGATCAGGCAGCCCGGCGTGATGGTCGCGCTCACCTGGAAGCTCTGGTTGACCACCGCCGACAGCGGCAACGGCATCGCCAGGCCGATGGCAAGCAACACTCTGGGCCACATCGTTAGAACGTCAGTTCCACGGCCACCGTGTCGGTGTAGGTGCCCGCTGGCAGCCCCGCCTTGCCCACCGCCCGGCCGTAAAGGTTGACGGTCTGCGCCACGCCGGTACTGGTGGCGAGTGTCACCACGCCGTCAATCGCCAACAGCGCGGAACGCCCGCTGTCAGTGTAGAAATCGTAGGGCACGAAGTTACCCACGCCATCGGCCAACGCTCGGGTGCCACCGGGGGAAGCGCCATCGTGGGCGCCGGCACGCACCTTGATCGTTGGCGCGGTGCCAGCCGAACACAGGATCGACAACGCCCCGCCGGTACCGGTGCCGCCGAGCAACTGGGCGTCGGCATTGGTAAACAGGCTGTTGGTGGTGCCGAAGTTCAAGCTACCGAAATTCAGCCCGGTGGCCGCGCCCGAGCCGTTGACCTGGCAACTGGCGATCAACGTCAGGCTGGAACTGATCTGCCCGGTCACCGTGGTCGCCGCGTTCAGGCTGGACGCCAGCCCCAGGCCCAGGGCACAGAGGCCGATTCGCGATACAAGTACATGCATGATATCCATCCTCATGGTTTACCAATCCAGAGTCACCGTCAGGGTGTCTGTGTAGATGCCGGCCGGTAGGGCCCTGGTATTCGCCACCACGGAACCGAATACCGGGATTGGTACCTGGGTGCCCTGGGTCACGACGAAATTGCGTTGCTGACCGATGCTGTAGGCACTGCGCCCCTGGGGGTCGGCCGAGAGTCGATAGGGAATGGTCTGGCGGCCATTGCTCAGGCGCCGCGTGGTGCCGTCGCCGTTGGCGCCGCCGTCGATGGTCACCGTGAAACTGCTGACCACCGAGGGGTTACAGGACACCGACAGCGGCGCCTTGTCGCCATCGGAAATCGCCGCGCCCAAGGTCTCGTTCCACGTCGGCCCCTGGCTGCCAAAGTCCAACAGCGCGGTGCCGCCTTCGGGCGTGACCGGCGCGGTTTCCACGCCCTTGCTCACTTCGCAACTGGCGGTGATCACCAACCGTGCGTGGACTTGGCCGTTGACCACCGCCGCCTGCGCGTCATCCGCCAGCAACAGCAGGCTGCCCAGGGCCGTCACGGCCAGGTAGCGGCTTACCATGTGACCGTGACCTTGAGCAGGTCGGAATAACGGCCGACGGCGGGGATGTCCTTGAGTGGTTCGATGCGCCCATACAGCGGCAGCTCCACGGAGCCGGTGTCCGGCACACGGCCACTGATCGGCACGTCCACCGGCAAGGGGATAAGCCGCGCGGCGTCGGCGTAGATTCGATAGGGGATGGGCCGGCTGGAAGGCGCCGCAGTGGCCAGATAACGCACTTCACCCACACCGCCATGCAGGCCGCCGTCAACGCGCACCTGGTAAGGCGTGTCGGGGTTACATTCCAGGCGCGGCTGGCGCTGGCTGATCAGGGCCGCACTCAGGGGGCCGGCCGGGTCATCCAGACGCGGGCCGCTGCCGAAATCCAATACACCAAGTTGCTCGATGCCCGCACTACGGGTGGTGCCCACCAACTGGCAACCCCGTTGCACGTCGATACGCACCTGCACCTGGAGTTGCGCAGCAATCGCCGCGTTGCAGAGCATCGTGCCCATGACTGCCAATACCGCCGGTCCCTTCACAGCCCCAATTCCTTATACAGGGGTGACAACTGTGTATGAGGTTAGCCAGTTAACCCGAAAGTGCCAGTTTGCAAGGCTTGGGGCCGTTCGCTATTGGTCAAATGGCATCGAGCGTCTTACAGTGAGCGACCACCGCAATACAGAGTGTTTATTCTTGGCCGTGCTTGCCCTGCTCCAGCGCCTGCTGGGTAAAAAAACCGACGCCTCGGACGCCTCGCCTATCCCGGCATATTTTCAACAAAAGGCCGCACAACAGGGTTATACCCTCAGTGATGGGCAAATCCGGGCGATTAGCGCCCTGAATCGCGAGGCCCAATACCTGCTCACCGGCCAGGCCACGCGCAGCCTGTACCTGCATGGCCCGGTGGGGCGTGGCAAAAGCTGGCTGCTGGACGGTTTTTTCCAAGCACTGCCCATCGCCGAGAAGCAGCGCGTGCATTTCCACAGCTTCTTCGCCCGGCTGCACCAGGGCATGTTCCTGCACCGCGGGCATGACGATGCCCCGGGCGTCACGCTGGACGAGCTGCTGGCCGGCTGCCGAGTGCTGTGTTTTGACGAATTCCATGTGCACGATATCGGCGATGCAATGCTCATCAGCCGCTTGTTCAAGGCCCTGTTCCAGCGCGGCGTGCTGGTGCTGGTGACTTCCAACTATCCGCCGGAAGGATTGCTGCCCAACCCGCTGTACCACGAACGCTTCAAACCGGTGATCGAGCTGATCGCCGCGCGCATGGAGGTGCTGGAAGTCAGTGCGCCTCAGGACTTTCGCAGCCTGGCTCAGGCCCACGCGCAACAACGCTTCACGGGCGGCCAGTACGTCTGGCCAGGTACGGCTGGCCAGCGTGAAAACCTGGGCCTGCCTGCCACAGATTGCCCGGCGCAAACCCTGAAGGTCGGCACTCGGCAGTTACAATGCCGAGGCCATCAGGCACGAACCATCGCGTTCACCTTCAACGACCTGTGCGAACAGCTCACGGCGGTCATGGACTACCTGTTGTTGTGCCAGGACTTCGACCACTGGATCATCGACGGTCTGCCGCATCTGGCCGAATGCCCCATCGCCGTGCAACAGCGCTTTATCAACCTGGTAGACGTGCTCTACGACCAGGACAAACAACTGACACTTATCGGTCACCAGCCCCTGGATAAATGCCTGGAAGGCCAGGCCATCGACCTCGCCCGCACCGCCAGTCGCCTGCGGCAATTGCACACGCTATGCCCGCAAACCGCGCCCGAGCGGCTATCATGAGCGCCTTTTACGCCCTCTTCCGAGCACCACGCCTGCATGAATACCCTCGCCCAACTCAAGGCTGGCCAATTGGCCGGCGCGATGCGCCTGGACCTGGCCTGCGGGCTGACCGAGTTCCCCCGGGAAATTTTCGATCTGGCCGACTCGCTGGAAATCCTCAACCTCACCGGCAACGCGCTGAGCAGCCTGCCCGACGACCTGCACCGCCTGACGCACCTGCGCGTACTGTTCTGTTCGGACAACGCCTTTACCGAACTGCCACAATGCCTGGGCCAGTGCGCCAAGCTGAGCATGATCGGCTTCAAGGCCAACCAGATCAGCCAGGTGCCCGCCGCCGCCCTGCCGCCGCTGTTGCGCTGGCTGATCCTCACCGATAACCGCATCAGTCAGTTGCCCGATGAACTGGGCCAACGCCCATTGCTGCAAAAACTGATGCTGGCCGGTAACCAACTGACTCACCTACCGCCAAGCCTGGCCCAGTGCCAAAACCTGGAGTTGATCCGCATCGCCTCCAACCGCCTCACCCACCTGCCGCAGTGGCTGCTGACCCTGCCGAGCCTGACCTGGCTGGCCTACGCAGGCAACCCGGTGGAAATGGCCGTGCAGGTGAGCAGTGATGAGGCGACGCCGAACATCGCCTGGCAGGAACTGGAAATGGGCGAAGTCCTGGGCGAAGGCGCCTCGGGGATTATTCGCAAGGCGCTGTGGAAACCCCGTGCGGTGCCGGTCGCGGTCAAGCTGTACAAGGGCACCATCACCAGCGACGGTTCACCGCTGCATGAAATGCAAGCCTGCATCGCCGCCGGGCTGCATCCCAACCTGATCAAGGTTGAAGGGCGGGTCGTCGGCCATCCCGATAACCAGGCCGCCCTGGTGATGGAGCTGATCGATCCGAGTTACCGCAACCTCGCGGCCCTGCCGAGCCTGGCGTCGTGCACGCGCGACATCTACGCCCCCGACACCCGTTTCAGCCTGGATGTGGCACTGCGCATGGCGCGGGGTATTGCTTCGGTGGCGGCGCACCTGCATCGGCACGGCATTACCCATGGTGACCTGTATGGCCACAATATCCTGTGGAATGCAGCGGGTGATTGCTTGCTGGGAGACTTTGGCGCGGCGTCCTTCCATGCCACGGCGGACACGTTGGAAACCCGTGCGCTGCAGCGTATTGAAGTGCGCGCGTTCGGGGTGTTGCTGGGGGAGTTGTTGGAGCGGGCTGAGGCCAGTGACGAACGCTTGCAGGCACTGCAACAACGCTGCTGCCAGCCGGATGTGCTCGCGCGGCCGGGCTTTGAAGAAATTGAGGTCTTGCTCGAATCTATGCAACACCACTAAACCAATGTGGGAGCGGGCTTGCTCGCGAATGCGGTGGAACAGCCAATACATCTGTTGACTGTCACACCGCATTCGCGAGCAAGCCCGCTCCCACAGGTTGACCGCGTGTACTCAGATAAACATCAGCCCGCCAGGCCGACAAACATGTCCTGCACATCATCATGGTTGTCCAGGCCTTCCAGGAACGCCTCGACTTCTGCCATCTGCTCATCGGTCAAACCGCTGACCGGGTTCTTGGAGATATAACCCAGCTTGGCCGACAGCACGGTGAAGCCCTGCTCCGGCAAGGCCTTCTGCACGGCATCCAGGTCGGTGGTTTCGGTGATGAACAAGGTGGCGCCTTCTTCACCCTCTTCAAAGTCCTGGGCGCCTGCTTCGATGGCGGCCATTTCCGGATCGGCGTCCGGGGTGTCCGGCGATGCTTCGATCAGCCCGACATGGTTGAAATCCCAGGCTACCGAGCCGGAAGCGCCCAGTTGGCCCTTGCGGAAGGCCACGCGGATTTCCGCCACGGTGCGGTTGATGTTGTCAGTCACGCACTCGACGATCAAAGGCACCTGGTGCGGCGCGAAACCTTCGTAGGTGACGCGGTGGTATTGCACGGTTTCACCGAGCAGACCGGCGCCCTTCTTGATCGCGCGGTCCAGGGTTTCCTTGGGCATCGAGGCCTTTTTGGCCTGTTCCACCACCAGGCGCAGGTGCGCGTTGGTCGCGGTATCGGCGCCGTTGCGGGCGGCGATGGTGATTTCTTTCACCAGCTTGCCGAAGATCTTACCCTTGGCATTGGCTGCCGCTTCTTTATGTTTGACTTTCCACTGTGCGCCCATGACTCACTCTCTTATTTCCATCGCGCCCAAACGTCTACTGGCCGGCGCTTTGGGGGCAGAGTTTATAGCGCGAGAACGCTTCGTTCCACCAAAAAACCGGCCAAGGCCCTCAGGTGCGCAAGGGTTTGATCACCGCATTGCGGTCCGGCACAAAATCCCCGGCCTGGGCCAGTACGGCGGGCCTGGCATTCCAGTAGGGCATCAGCACCAGCGAAGAAAACAGCGCCGCACCGGCAAACACAATAAATACCGTAACGGTATCGAAATAGCCTGGCAGCAAACCGCCCAGAATCGCCCCCACCGAACCGCAGCCGTTCACAAAACCCGCGGCGGTAGCGCCGGCCTTGGCGGTGCCGAAGTCGATGGCCGCGGTGCTGCTGATCATCGAGTCCGGCCCGTACAGCGTCAGGCCCATGACAAACAGCAGGGCCATCACCAGCACCACACTGCCGGTGTGCAGCGCGCCCATGAACAACGCCAGGGCAACCGTCAGCGCCAACAGGCTCAGCACACAGGCGGGCATGCGCCGGGCGCCGAACAGTTTGTCGGAGGCCAGGCCGATCAGCACCGGCCCCAGTAAACCAGCCAACTCAAACGCGGTGGGCACGATGGCGGCACCGACCTTGCCCACCGACGGCATCTGCTCGTAGACGATCACCGGCCCCCACAACAGAATCGCGTAGCGCGCCGGCTTGAGCAGGAAGTACGCCAGCCCCAGGGTCAACACCGTGCGGTTGCGCAGGATCGCGCGCAGGGGTTCGAGTACGCTGACGCGCTGCTGGGCGGCCAACTGCTCGGCGCTCAGCATCGGCTCGGGCTCGACTGCCGGCAAGCCCACATCCTGCGGGGTATTGCGCTGGAACATAAAGAACAACACGGCCACCACCGCTACCACTGCGGCACTGGAAATAAACGCCGCGTGCCAACTGCCGATCAGCGTATAGGCCCACCAACCGGCAAACGGTGACGCGACCAACCCGCCAAACGCGTAACACGAACTCCATAACCCCAACACCCGCCCCCGCTGCTGCGCCGGGAAGAAACTGCCAAGGTTCTTGCATAACCCCGACCAGCCGGTGGACTGCGCCAAGCCCTGCACTAACATGCAAGTGACAAAGATCGGCAAGGTGGCAAAGGTGCCCATCACCAACGCCGCGCCTGCGGAAATCAGCAAGCCACCAAGCACCACCACCCGTGGCCCGAAGCGGTCGGCAAGCATGCCCCAAGTGAACTGGCCTACGGCATACGCGGCGAGGTAGAGGCCATCCAGGTTGGCCATCATCATTTTGTCGAGGGGGAAACTCGGGTCGTCGCCGATCCCCAGCTTCGCCACTGAAAACGCTTTGCGGGTGAAATAGAACGCGGCATACGCCAGCCAGGTGATGGCAAAAATCTGCACGCGCCAACGCTTGATGCTACCCATAGGGATATTCATGGTGGTTCTGACCTCAGGTGTGAGTGTGCCGGCAGAATCGAAAGAAAACGCCTGTTGTTTTTATGGTTGAGCACTGCAATGCCGGGCCTTGAAGAGCGCGGTATTGGTCAGATGGGTGCGGTGTGCCTGCGCCCATGGCGGCCGTGGTTGTAGGACTCAACCTACGGCGACTGAGGTGCATCAAAGCAATGGCTGACTCATAGGTAAAATCGATTTATCGTATTTCAAATATAAGCTCAGCTTTTAAGAGGACGTGCCATGTCCGTTTCCCATGCCCAGCTCAAAGCCTTCCATGCGGTGGCCATTCACGGCAGTTTTACCGGGGCGGCCGAACGCCTGTTCCTGACCCAACCTGCGATTTCCGACCAGGTGCGCAAACTGGAAGAGCGCTTCGGCGTACTGCTGTTTCACCGCAACAAACGTTCGGTGCGCCTGACCGATCTGGGTGAGCGCCTGCTGGGTATCACCCAACGCCTGTTTGTGATCGAAGCCGAAGCCGAAGAATTGCTGCAGGATTCGCGCGCCCTGCTCACCGGCACCCTCACCCTGGCAGTGGATGCACCCGTGCACGTACTGCCGCAGGTTGCGCGCTTCTGCCAGCGATACCCTGGGATCAGCGTGAAGATCGAAACCGGCAACACCGATGAGTCGCTGTCGCGCCTTTACAACTACCAGGCCGACCTGGCGCTGTTGGGGCGCGATGTCGATGATGCGCGCCTGTTGTCACTGCCGCTGCCCGACGACCAACTTCTGGCTTTTGTCGCACGTGACCATGCCTGGGCCGGGCGCGAATCGATTTGCCTGGCCGACCTCGATAACACCCCGCTGGTGCTGCGGGAAACCGGCTCGGTCACCCGTCAGACCCTGGAGCAGGAAATGCGCCAAGCCGGCCTGCGCATTCGCCCCGCCATCCAGGTGGAAGGCCGCGAAGCCGCCCGGGAAGCCGTGGTGGTGGGGATTGGCGTAGGCGTGGTGTCGGCGGCAGAGTTCGGTGCCGACGCGCGGGTATACGCCATGCCGATCCGCGATTGCACACAACGCATGAAAGAAACCCTGGTGTGCCTGAAAGAGCAGAGTTCACGCCGCGTGGTCGCGACCTTCCTGGAGATCGTGCGTGAAAGCCTTCACGCCAACTCGAAAAACGCCTGAATCAAGCGCAGCGAGCGGCGCCGCTCCATGCAGCCGAGCATGTGCCGGTTCAGCAGGCCATCGCCCAGGATCGGTACCGCCTGTACACGCGGGTCCGGGCTGACCTCCATCGACGACACCACGCCCACGCCCAATTCTGCCGCCACCGCTTCGGTCACGGCTTCACGACTGTCCAGTTCCAGCAGCACTTTGGGTTGCACATTCGCCGCAAGGCACGCGTCATCAAAAGTGCGACGGGTAATGGAGTTGGGCTCGCGCAGCACCATGATCACCTCATGCAACTGCGCCAACTCGATACCGTCAGGCTGCTTGGCCCACGGGTGCGCGGCCGGCACCAAGGCGCAAATCCGTGACTGGTCCAAGGGTTGCAAGTGCAGGCCATTGCGCGGTTCCACCTCGGTGAGCACCGCCACATCCGCATGTTCGGACAGCAGCGCCGCCAGGGTTTCCTGGGCATTGCCCAAACGCAGGTTCACGGTAATGCCGGGGTAGCGCGCGCGCAGGCTGGCGATCATCGGCATCACCAGATGAGGGCCATCGGCCGCCACTTCCAGGCGCCCGGTGAGCAACTGGCGGTTGGCTTCCAGCATGGTTTGCGCCTCGTCGACCAAACCGAAGATCGCCCGAGTGATGGCCGCCAGGCGTGCGCCCTCCTCGGTCAACTCCACCCGGCGTGCGGTGCGGCGCAACAGCGGGATCTGGTAATGCTCCTCAAGCGCCTTGATATGCCCGGTGACCGCCGGCTGGCTGATAAACAGCCGAGCCGCCGCGCGGGTAAAACTGCCCTCGCGGGCCACGGCATCGAATGCACGCAGTTGGAACAGGTTCATAGCTATCGGCCTCACTGATAGCTCGCATAACAACAAACAATTTGATTGATGACAAGCCAAACTGCAATTTAGGCGCCGTAGCTTGAACCCCGACACCTTGCGAGGATTTGACATGCCCACTGCCGCGCCGATCCTGTTGACCCCCGGCCCCCTGACCACCTCGAACCGCACCCGCCAGGCGATGATGGTAGATTGGGGTTCGTGGGACGACCGCTTCAACCAGCTCACAGCCAGTGTGTGCAGGCAGTTGTTGGCGATCCTCAACGGCGCCGAGAGCCACCACTGCGTGCCGTTGCAGGGCAGCGGCACCTTCGCCGTCGAAGCTGCGATCGGCACCTTGGTCCCTCGCAATGGCAAGGTGCTGGTGTTGATCAACGGCGCCTACGGCAAGCGCCTGGCGAAAATCTGCGAGGTGCTTGGCCGCCAATTCAGCATCTTTGAAACCGCCGAAGACGAGCCCACCACTGCCGCCGATGTGGATCGCCTGTTACACGCCGATGCCGCCATCACCCACGTCGCGCTGATCCATTGCGAAACCAGCACCGGCATTCTCAACCCATTGGCGCAGATCGCCGAGGTGGTCAAAAGCCACGGCAAGCGCTTGATCATCGACGCCATGAGTTCCTTCGGCGCGCTGCCGATTGATGCCCGCGAAATACCCTTCGACGCGTTGATCGCCGCCTCTGGCAAATGCCTGGAAGGCGTACCGGGGATGGGCTTTGTCTTTGCCGAAAAAGCGGCGCTGGCTGCATCCCAGGGCAACTGCCATTCCCTGGCGATGGACCTGTTCGACCAGCACACCTACATGGCCAAGACGGGACAATGGCGCTTCACGCCGCCGACCCACGTGGTTGCTGCTCTGCATGAAGCGCTGTTGCAATACGCCGAGGAAGGCGGCCTGCCCGCCCGTCACCAGCGCTACGTGAATAACTGCCAGGCATTGCTGGACGGCATGGCCGAACTGGGCCTGCGCAGTTTTCTGCCGTCGGCGATCCAAGCGCCGATCATTGCCACCTTCCACGCCCCCACAGACCCGCGCTACCAGTTCAAAGACTTCTACGAACGGGTCAAGGCCAAGGGTTTCATCCTGTATCCGGGCAAACTGACGCAGGTGGAAACCTTTCGCGTGGGCTGCATCGGTCATGTCGACGCGGCCGGCATGCGCGCAGCCGTCAAGGCCATCGCCGAGGTGCTGCAAGAAATGTGTAGGAGCGAGCTTGCTCTCGAAGCGCGTTAACGATGACGCGGGCATCCTGAGTCAACGCGGTGCCTGGATGTTTTTCGCGAGCAAGCTCGCTCCTACAGACATGAATGTCATTACCCACAGGATCTGAATCATGAACTATCAAAACCCCAACACCCTCCAGGCCGTTATCCTCGACTGGGCGGGCACCGTGGTCGATTTCGGCTCCTTCGCCCCCACGCAGATTTTTGTCGAGGCCTTCGCCGAGTTCGACGTGCAGGTATCTATCGAGGAGGCCCGTGGCCCGATGGGCATGGGCAAGTGGGACCATATCCGCACCCTCTGCGACCAACCGCAAGTTGCCGAACGCTACCGCCAGGCGTTCGGCCGCACGCCCACCGACGACGACGTGACCGCCATCTACCAGCGCTTCATGCCGCTGCAGATCGAGAAAATTGCCGAGCACTCGGCCCTGATCCCCGGC
The DNA here is from genome assembly GCF_029960685.1 of Pseudomonas sp. AL10. Classification (NCBI taxonomy): domain Bacteria; kingdom Pseudomonadati; phylum Pseudomonadota; class Gammaproteobacteria; order Pseudomonadales; family Pseudomonadaceae; genus Pseudomonas; species Pseudomonas sp. AL10. The sequence goes on along the minus strand of NZ_JASBQZ010000034.1, from coordinate 1,541 downwards.
GCCCTCGACACCATCGCCGCCCTGCGCGGCCAAGGTATCAAGATCGGTTCCTGCTCCGGCTACCCCAAGCAGGTGATGGACAAGGTCGTGGCCCTGGCTGCCACCAACGGCTACGTCGCCGACCACGTCGTGGCCACTGACGAAGTGCCCAACGGCCGACCATGGCCGGCCCAGGCGCTGGCTAACGTGATCGCCCTGGGCATTGATGATGTGGCGGCCTGCGTGAAGGTCGACGACACCGTGCCGGGCATTCTCGAAGGTCGCCGTGCCGGCATGTGGACCGTGGCCCTGACCTGCTCTGGCAACGCGCTGGGCCTGACCTACGAGCAATTCCGCGCCCTGGACAGCGCCACACTGGCCAGCGAGCGCCAGCGCATCGAAGCGATGTTCGAAGCTTCACGTCCACATTACCTGATTGACACCATCACCGATCTGCCACGGGTCATCAGCGACATCAACCAGCGCCTGGCCCGCGGGGAAATGCCGCAGGCCTACTGACCGAGGTCAAGACAAGGGCAGTGGCAACAAGCGCAGCGCTCAAAACAGGCATACAGTTAATGCACTCCATCGCTAAAGAATGGAGGTACGCCCTGATGAGTGAGGAACACAGCGATGCCGTGGAAAAATTCCGATACACGCTACAGCACTATGTCCATTGCGTTGCACTGGTTGATGGTGGTGCTGCTGGCGGTGGTCTACGCCTGCATTGAACTGCGCGGCCAATTCCCCAAAGGCAGCGGTGCGCGCACCTTGATTGTTGAAATGCACTTCATGCTCGGCCTTACCGTGTTTGTACTGGTGTGGCTGCGCTTGTTTGCACGTCGCCTGGGGGTGGCGCCGAAGATCGTGCCGGCGCCGCCGCAGTGGCAAAGCCTGCTGGCGACGCTGATGCACGCTGCGTTGTATGCGTTGATGATCGGCATGCCGATTGCCGGTTGGTTGATCGTCAGTGCCGAAGGGCATTCAGTGATGTTCTATGGGATGGAATTGCCGCCGCTGATCGCGGAAAACAAAGCATTGGCCAAGGAAATTGAAGGCTGGCACGTGCTATTTGGCCAGATCGGTTACTGGCTGATCGGGCTGCATGCGTTGGCGGGGATCTTTCATCATTACGTGATGCGCGATAACACGGCGCTGCGCATGATGCCCAAACGCAGATAACGACTTTACCTGGCACTCCAAGCGTGCCAGGTAAACCATCCTACATCGTCTATACATTTCCTACTTTGTAGTTTCGATTTAACGCTTTTAGCTTGGGATTACTCCCACGACATCCATCAGAAAGAACCCGTAATGTTTTGTCGCACGGCAGTGCTCCAGCAATTGAACACTCGCCTCTGACAACGAACTGAACGGGATTTTTATGGAAGGCGCCTCAAGTAACTGTCGCCAGCACACTTGCGCGGATCAGGGAGATGCTACAGCACCTCCGACGTTCAGCCAGTGGTATGTCTTGTGTGACTTCGACGGGACCATTACCCCCACCGATGTCATCGACAACGTCCTCCAACGCTTCGCCGGCCCCGAGTGGGAAACCATTG
>NZ_JASBQZ010000033.1:0-65134 GCF_029960685.1 Pseudomonas sp. AL10 | reverse complement strand
CCTGAGATCAAGATCACAAGCAGATCAAGATCAAGAGCGGCTCGCTTCGCATCGTGGTTACCGTCGGCTGCGACAACTTACAAAGTTGTGTAGTTTTGATAGGCGCAGCCTCCAGCGGCACGCGTTAAGCTACACGCCTAATGCATTCAAGCATCAAGCGTGCGGCGTGCCGCTGAGGTCCTTTCATGAGAGTTCTGTTATTCGGCGCCACCGGCATGGTGGGCCAGGGTGTGCTGCGCGAGTGCCTGCTGGCGCCTGATGTGCAGGAAGTGGTGGCCGTGGGCCGCACGCCCTTGACTCAGGAGCACGGCAAGCTGCACCAGGTGTTGCACAGCGACATGCTGGATTTCCAACCTCTGGAAAACCTGTTGCAAGGTTTTGATGCGTGCTTCTTCTGCCTGGGTGTTTCGTCGGCGGGCATGAAAGAAGCGCGCTATACCCACCTCACCTATGACCTGACCCTGGTGGCGGCCAGTACCCTGGCGCGGCTCAATCCGCAGATGGCCTTTATCTATGTGTCCGGCGCTGGCACGGACAGTTCCGAAGCCGGCAAGTCGATGTGGGCGCGGGTCAAGGGCAAGACCGAAAATGCCTTGCTGCGCTTGCCGTTCAAGGCGGTGTATCTGTTCCGTCCGGGGATCATCCAGCCGTTGCACGGTGTGCGTTCGAAGACGCCGTTGTATCAATCTTTCTATAGCGTGCTCGGGCCGGTGCTTTCGTTTGTGCGGCGACTAAAGCCGGACTGGGTGGTGAGCACCGAGACCGTCGGCCGTGCGATGTTGCAGGCGGCCAGCCAAGGCGCGCCGCAGCCGGTGGTGGAGCAGGCGCAGATTAATCGCCTGGCGGCTGAGCGCCGCTGAACTGAATCAACGCCACGCCACCGATCAGCAGTAGCGCGCCCAGTACTCGCGAGGTTGTCAGCTGACGTTCCGCCAGGCCGAACAGGCCGAAATGGTCCAGCAGTAACGAGGCGAGGATCTGCCCGGCCATGGCCAGCGCAATGAAGCCTGATGCGCCGAGCTTGGGCAGTAGCATCAGCGCCAATGAAATGAAACACACGCCAAAGGCACCGCCGGCCCACATCCACAACGGTGACTTGTTGATAAAGGCCAGGCTCGGCAGAGGCAAACGCAGCGCCACAATCACCGGCAGCAGCACGATGACGCTTACCAGCAACGACGCCAAGGTGGCCCACAAAGGATGGCCCAGCCCGCGCCCGAGGTTGGCGTTGATCGCACTTTGAAACGGCACCACTGCACCGGCGAACACCGCCAGCGCCAACAAACCTACCCAATGCAACACCGTCATCTCGACGCTCCCAGAAGTTTTGCTGGACTCTAGGTTATTCGTCGAGCAAATTTAAATTCCAAATTCTTATGCTGGGCATGCAGCTGATGAATGATCTGCGCCGCATCGACCTTAACCTGTTGGTGGTCCTCGACGCCTTGCTCAGCGAGCAGCACGTCACCCGCGCCGCCGAACGCCTGCACCTGAGCCAGCCGGCGGTCAGCCATGCGTTGGCGCGGCTGCGCGATATGCTGGGCGACCCGCTGCTGATGCGTCAGGGCGGCACACTGGTGCCAACCGCGCGCGCCTTGGAGTTGGCGGCACCCTTGGCCGAAACCCTGGCGCAGGTGCAGGCCTTATTGACGCCGAATCGTTTTGATCCCACTTCTGCCAAACGCCGCTTTCGCGTGGCGATGTCGGATTACAGCGCAGCGATTTTCCTACCCGGCCTGGTTCGCGTCCTACGCCAGGAAGCGCCCGGTATCGACTTGCAGATCATCCAGGCCAGCCGCGAAGGCATGGTCGACGGTGTGCTCAATGGCGACCTCGACCTGGCGGCAGGTGTATTTCCCGACATGCCCGCCGAACTGCGCACCACGCCGCTGTTCGAAGAGCATTACACCTGCCTGGTCGACCGCGACAGCCTTGCGCCAAGTGGGGTGCTGGACCTGCCGGGCTACCTGTCGCGCCCCCATGTACTGCTGGAGATGCGCGGCAGCGGCACGCCGGAAATCGAACGGGCGTTGACGGCCATTCGTGAACGCCGACGTGTGGCGATCAGCCTGCCGCACTGGGGCGTGGCGCCGCAATTGATCCAGGGTACGGACCTGATTCTGACGGTGTCGTCTCGAGGTCTTCCGAATATCGACGCTCGGCAATTGCTGGCCGTGCCACCGCCGTTTCATATTCCTTCGTTTGACTTTGAGCTGGCCTGGCATACGCGGCGGGGTGGGGATGCAGGATTGCAGTGGTTGATTGCGCGGCTGGTGGGGCTGGTCGGGTAGAGCTCCGTCACCATGCTTTCGGAGGCTGACGTCGGGTATGAAAAATCCGCATTACCTGTAGCCGCCCCTCCCGGATTCGGTAAGGAACAATGTAGGGCCATCGAGGCACGACCCACTCTCGGGTCCCCGGCACTCGTCCCTCTTTCCCCATCGTGGGAAACGCGGCGACCTGTTCCAGGCCACTTAAAATTGCCTGGACAAATTCATGGGCTGCTTTGGGGTTTTCTTCGGCAATATAAGCCGCTTCATCGTCAAGATTTCTGAGGGCTGCCCTCAGCCACTCAACCTGCATTGGCGCGCCATTTATCAGCGACAGCCTTTACCTCGGCAGCCGTGGCGAAATCCCCCGCATCCGCTTCTTTCACGGCTTTCTGGATTTCTTCGATTTGCCAGGCTTCGCGGGCCAGGTATTCGCGTAATGCGTCAACGGCCAGAAAGGATTTGCTGCGACCGGTAGCCTTGGCGAGACTGGCGAGGGTATCGGCGACGTCTTCCGGTATACGTAGGGACATAACAGACATATGAACCTCGATGTAGTGATGTGTAGTGCAACATACTACATCGTCATTACCGCCACGGTTTGCCCCGCTCGTCAGGCGTATGACGATCAAGGAGAACAGTCATGCTTTCTGGATTCAACCACCTGACCCTGGCCGTCACCGATGTGCCGCGCAGCGTCAGTTTCTATCACGACCTGCTCTGCCTGCAGCTCGACGCAACCTGGGACCACGGTGCCTACCTCTCACTGCCTGGGCTTTGGCTGTGCCTGTCGCTGGACCCGTTGCGTTCGACTACTGCGGCGGTGGATTACACCCACTATGCCTTCACTGTCGATGCTGCTGATTTCACTGCCTTGGTCGAACGCCTGCGTGCTGCCGGCGTGCGGGAATGGCGAGACAACCGCAGCGAAGGCGCATCGTTTTATTTTCTCGATCCCGACGGCCACAAGCTGGAGGCTCATGTCGGCGATTTGGCCTCGCGCCTGCAAGCCTGTCGTGCCAAGCCCTATGCTGGAATGAAGTTTTACCCGTCGCGGTGAAGCATGCAGAATCAATCACCTTTTAGCGTCTGTCGGAGCGTCTATCCATGACTCCATCCTTGCTGTTCGCCGTGCTGGCTTCGGGTTTTATCTACGGCATTACCCCTGGCCCCGGTGTCCTGGCCGTATTCGGCATCGGTGCGGCCCGTGGCCGGCGTGCCGGGGCAGGATTCTTGTGCGGTCATTTGCTCGGCGATGTGGTGTGGTGCAGCACGGCGCTGATAGCCATCGTCGGTGCGCGGGAAGTCGGCAGCAGTGCGTTTGACGTGCTCGGCGTACTCAGTGGGGTGTATTTGTTCTGGCTCGGCTGGCGTGCGATCCGCACCCAACGCCGCAACAGCGATGCCCCTCAGGGCGCGGCGCGTCATCCGTTCTGGCACGGCATTCTGTTTGGCTTGACCAACCCCAAGGCGTATCCGGTGGCCGTGGCGACCTTCACTGCGTTGCTGTCCAGCCGGGCCGAGCTGTTGACTTGGTCGATGCTGCCGACCTTGATTCTGCTGAGCTTTATCGGTGGCTTGCTGGCCTACGCGATCCTGATCGGTGTGGTGGGCGCCCAACGGGTGCGGACGCTGTATCAACGCCACGAAATTCTCATCACCAGACTCTGCGGCGTGATGTTTATCGGCTTCGCCCTCAATGCCCTGGCGCACGCATTGCCGGGCCTGTTTGGCAGCAAACCGGCCTGAGGCGACGACTGCCGTTCGTCGCACAGGGAAGTTTTTTCTAAACCTTTGCCGCCCTGAAAATTCCAATTCAGGGCGAGGAGTATACTCCCGCGCCTATTTTTGCCCTGGAGGAACCCATCATGAGCCGCATGGCTATCCGGTTACGCACCGCCAGTTTCGCGATGCTGCTGGGCCTCGGCGCCAGCAATGCTTTCGCCCAGTCGCCTGCAGAATTCATCGAGCAGGCTTCGGCCAAAGGCATGGCCGATATCGAAACCAGCCGCATGGCCCACGCCAAGACCTCGTCCCAAGAGATCAAGGACTACACCATCGAGGTCATCAACGAGCGCACCCTGGCCAACCAGCACTTGGCGGCGATTGCCAAGAAGCTTGATTTGCCTGTGGCCCCACGGGAGAAGATCGTTGATAAGGCCGAAACCCTGATGCCTGAACTCAAGGACGGCGATTCGTTTGACGCTGCCTATACCGCGCAGCAGGTCAAGGAGAACGAAGATGCCATCGCCTTGTTCCAGAAAGAGGGCGCCGCGTCGGATGTGCCGGAGATAAAGGCACTGGTGGATGAGACGCTGCCCAAGCTTGAAGAGCGCCTGCAAAAAGCCCGCGCCCTGGCCTCGACCTATGGCAAGGGCCATCAAGGCGACGGTTGAGGCTGCTGCCTGATATGAAAAACGGCGGTTGGAGAGAATCCAGCCGCCGTTTTTTATGCCGAGTTCAGGCCCGTTCTGGACGCGGCCTATAACGCCAGTTCCCCCTGACCGGTGCCTTCCAGCGCCAATAAATACTGCTTGGCCGCCAGCCCGCCCGCGAAACCGGTCAAGCCGCCAGAAGCACCAATCACCCGGTGGCAGGGCGCAATGATTGAGATGGGGTTGCGCCCATTCGCCGCGCCGACAGCGCGCACGGCTTTGGGGTTGCCGATCTGCTCGGCGATCTGGCTGTAACTGCGGGTTTCGCCGAAGGGGATGGTCAGCAGTGCCTGCCAGACCTGCTTTTGGAAGTCAGTGCCCGTGAAGTCCAGCTCCAGCTCGAACTGGTTACGTGTTCCGGCAAAGTATTCCCTCAGTTGGCGTTCGGTTTCTCGCAGCACCGGGCTGTCGTTGGCCTCGATCAATTCACCCAGGCGTACGCGATTCGCACGTTCTACTTCCCAGAGGATGGCGCTGAGTTTGCCATCGCGCGCCACCAGGGTGAGCTCACCGACGGGGGAAGGCATGAGCTTGTAGTGGTAAGTCATCGGCAGGCTCCTTGAGGGGCGTGAAGGGGGACGACGTCACTGTAGTTCCATCAGAGTGTCTGGAAACTACGTTTCTTGCGGTCAAATTTTGCGCTTGTCTAGAAATTCCAGTAAACCCAATCGGCGTAGTAGGGGTACCAATAGAGCCACGAGATTATGTAGAGCGCCTTCAGCACAGATGCAGTGCTTAGCATGAACGCAGAAATGATATTGAGCAGGGTGATAATCAAAGCCAATACCGCCACGCGGCGGCTCGCATGACGCCAGGCCAGGTTCACCCCGTAAGCCGACGCGGCAATCACGCCTATTTCCAAGAGTAATCCGAGAGGAAAGGGCAGCCTTGCAAACGAGGCCAGCAGTGGCAACACCAACACCCAGCCGACGACTTGGCGCAGGATGATCTTGGGTGTGTTTTTTTGGGTGCCCAGCATTGCCATGTGTCCGAACTCTTGGCCGATGAGCCTACATCATCGCGGGGTGTTGCCGTCCTTGCCGTAAGATTTTGTTTAGGCGTAACTACCGCTCCTGTTGCAATACCTTGAGCGCAGCGGACGCCAGGAATCCCGAGCGGCTTTTTTCCTGTGGATGATTCAACACGTACTCATCGATGCGATTCAACAGATAGCCGGGCAGGGTGATGTTGAGCTTTTGAGCTTTGCCCAGATATTTGGTCACGTCGATGTCCACCACAGCCCACGTGCAACCGGCGTACTGAGGGTTGGCGGCGTGCACGGTGACTTTCTGCGCGGTGGGGATCGGCGCGCTATCTTCTGCCAGGATCTCGAAGTGCCCTTCTATGGCTTCGCGGGCCATGGCCATGGCATCGTCCATATCATCGCCGGCTGAATAACAGCCAGGAATATCCGGGACTTCCACGCCCCAGGCGTGGTTTTCGTCGCCCGTTGAAATTGCGATGGGGTAAAGCATGCTCTTGCCCTCCAGGGACGGTTAGCTCAGCAGAGCCTGTTTCAAAATGCTCTTGGCGGTTTTATCCAGCAGGTCCTTTTTGGGGTGAGGGATCGTCACGAGCCCCGGCTTTGTCGGGTGCTTGAAGTGATGATGGCTACCTCGGATGCGCACCAGATACCAACCGTCTGCAACGATGTGTCCTATCAAATACCGGCTATCCACATCACCTCCTTGTGGTGTGTGTTGATGGTGACTATAACCACTGCTGTGAAATTATCAACACTCTACCTACCAACGGTTGATGTCCGAGATTTCGATAGGTGTTGAATGAAGTGTATGGGCGCACAGAAATGGCGCCGCTTGGAGGTATTACGAGGTGCTTCACGCCCTCAGGCTCGACTGCCGAGCAGCAGATGAGCGCTGGAGGCTAAATTATTGGTATAAAAAAACCGGTCACCAAGGACCGGTTTTTTGTGCATCCTGCGTCAGAACCCTCCTGACGCAAGTGCAAATCTGAGTGGAGCGGGTAGAGGGAATCGAACCCTCAACTAAAGCTTGGGAAGCTTTCGTTTTGCCACTAAACTATACCCGCTCAGAGCGGCTGACTTTGTACCAGATGTTCGGCTGGATTTGAAGTTTTTCTTTGAAAAATGTGAGAGTTGCGTGTGGCGAGCAAGCTTGCTCGCCACAGTGTCAGGCTTGATTTCAAAGCGCCCATGCATGCTGCGCCTGGCCCTGGTTATACCGCAACGGGCTGGCGGGCCGCTGCCCCTTCAAGAAGCCCACCACGGCCTCACGGCTGTCGCGGCATGCGGCTTTATGCTCCATGTCCAGAAAGTGTCCCGTCGCCTGGATGGTGCTGAAGCTGCTCTTGGCCACATGCTGGCCAAACAGCTTGGCGTCGTCTGCACTGGTGTATTCGTCCCATTCGCCGTTCAAGAACAGCACCGGAATGTCGATCTGCCTGGCGGCCTTGAGGTAGCACTGCCGGTCGCTGTTGAGCATGTGGCTGATGTGAAAATGCATCTGTCCGTATTCGTGTGCGGCCAGGCTGCTGACATGGCGATAGTTGAAGCGTTTGAACAGCGACGGCAGGTGCTTGCCGAGGGTGCTGTTGACCAGGTGGCCGACACGGTCGCGGTCGAGGTTGCCCAGGTAGTCGACGCCACGTTCGAGGTAGTCACGCATGGGCGCATTGATCACCGGCGAGAATGAGCTGATCACGGCTTTTTCCACCCGACGGGGTCGCTGTGCGAGGGCAACCAACGTAGCGGCGCCGCCCCAGGAGAAGGACAGCACGTGTTCGGCGGCGAAGTGGTCGAGCAGTTCCAGGAGGATCTGGCCCTCGACTTCCTTGGTCAGCATGTGCTCATGACGGTTGTGGATTTTGGAACGGCCAGCGTAGGGCTGGTCGTACAACACCACATTGAATTGTGGGTACAGGCTTTTCACGGTTTGAGCGAAGGACGCTGTGGTCGCCATGGAGCCGTTAACCAGGACGATGGTCTTGGCCGCTGCGTCCGCGCGATAGAACTCCGTGTACACCCGAAACTGACCCTGTATATCCAGCACAGCGATTTCTGGCCTCATGTCGTAAGACTCCTGGCAAGCGGGTAGTGCGCGCAGATCACTCTGCACGAGCTTTATGACAGGTAGGCATACGCCTGGAAAATGAGGGCCCATGTCGGTCCGATGACGGCTGGCCGGCGGGTGTTGTTATGGCAGGCGGTTTGCCGGGAGGGCCCGTGGATCAAGCGCGGGCGAGGCAAGATGTTTCTTGGAGGTTATAGGGCGACTCGTCAGTCATCATCTGGCTGAAGCCTTGATTCAAGCAGCACCGAAAGCAGGTCGCAAGGCAAGCGGCTGGTTTTTTGCCATCACCGGCTGAACGGTCGTCAGACTTGTCGGATTTCGTCGTCAGTCAGTGGCCGATACTGACCCGGCGCAAGCGACGTATCTAGCACCAAGGGCCCCATTCGCTCGCGGTGCAGGCCGACCACCTTATTATCAAAGTGCCCGAACATGCGCTTCACCTGATGATAGCGGCCTTCGATGATGCTCAACCGGGCCGCTCTGGGGCTCAGCAGTTCAAGTTCGGCAGGTTGGGTAGTGAGATCTTCAAAAGCGAAATACACGCCTGCCGCGAACGTCTGCGCGTACTGCGTGCCGATGTCCTGTTCGGTTTGCACATGGTAAACCTTGGGCAACTTGGTCTGCGGTTGGGTGAGGCGCCGCGACCATTGGCCGTCGTTGGTGATCAGCATCAGGCCGGTGGTGTTGAAATCCAGGCGCCCGGCGATATGCAGGTCGGCTTTGTCCGGTTCGTCCAGCAGGTCTAAGACCGTGGGGTGTTGCGGGTCTGATGTGGCGCTGACGCAACCCTGAGGTTTGTGCAGCATGAAATAACGCGCCGGCTTGCCCGCTTGCAGGATTTCACCGTCCACGCAGACCTGGCTGAATTCACGTACGTGATGGTGCGGATCGCTGACTGCAACACCCTCGACGGTTACCCGGCGCTCCGCCAGCAACAGGCGCACTTGCTTGCGATTGAACTGTGGCAGGTTGCTGAGGAAGCGATCAACGCGCATGGCGGTTACGCAACTGTTCGTCCACTTGGGCACAGCGTGGGCACAGGCAGGCTTTATTGCGCAACTCATCCGGCAGGGCTTCAAGCACCGCCGGGTCGATGATGACGCTGTAGCACCAGCAGGCCTGGTCGACGGTACGCGGGTCGGCCAGGGAGCAGTCGTTGCGGGCACCGCAGGCGGGGCAGAGGATCGGTGTGGTCATGGGTCGGTTCAGAAGGGAATCGGGTAGGGCGCGTTAGTTATTGCACGATACAGCGCTGCTGCGCGGCATTCCATCACCATGGCTTTTTGGCGAGGCTTCACTTCGTCTGAAACAGATGTTTCCACTTGTGTCGCGAACGCACCAGATTCGGTTTTTGATGTCAGATGTTTCGTCATTCAGTGAAGGCTGAATGCCGCTCGCCAGCGTCGCTGGAGGAGCTCTTCCGCGGTCCAGGAGGCCGCCATGTATCGACGACTGCTGCTTATCGCTTTGCTCGGCCTGACCCTTTCAGCCTGCGTGCCCTACTACGATGGAGGCGCTACCTACTATCGCTCCGAGGTCTACACCGCACCGGCGCCAGCCTACTACTACGGCGGCCCGCGTTATTACCCTTCTGGGCGCAGCTATTACGCGCCAGCGCCTCGCTACTATGCGCCGCAGCCTCGCTACTATTCGGCGCCGCGCTACTACCAACCGGCCCCGCGCTATTACCCTCGCGCCGGCTACCGGCCCTACCCAAATCAGGGGTGGGGCGACCGCTGGGGCAATGGCGGGCGTGGACGTGGTTCCGACCACGGAGGTGGCCGCGGCGGTCACCGTTAAATATCTTGAAAAACAAGCGGCGCATCATGCGCCGTTTTTTATAGGTACCGTATGTCCGTACTGTCAGATTTAACAGCTATCTTTGAGGCGCTAGCTGTACTTCACTAACGAGAAGCCTTGTGCTTTTGCGTGGTGAGACTGAGCAGATGGAATCCCTATGTTCAAACAATTGATTTGCGTGCTCCTGCTGATGAGCGGCTTCATTGCATCGGCAAGAGCGGAGCAGGGCTGTCCTTATACGACGCAGATCGTGTACGCCGATGGCCATTATCGCGCCCAGGACAATGGCCTGCGCTGGCAAAGTCCGAAGGTAGCGTCGCGTGGTGTTGTCGACGGGTTCATTGGCGCAGTCTTCATGCCGGGCGACGGCGAGGAGAGAGGAAACGGCTACATGGACAAGTGCATCTACCGCACCAGCTGGAACGGGGTAGTAGTGTTGAGGCCAAGCAGGGGCAATGAGATTATCAACATGTCGTTGACCAGCTCCTTGTATTGGAAGCTGCAGCCCGATGCGTTCGAGTTGCCGGTGTATACGTGCGTGGACAGCCAACCGGACAATTGCGCGTTCAAGGTCAACGACAAACGTACAGACCTGTCAGTAGTCAGATAAATCTGCCAGAGGATTCCTACCTTCCCAAGCCTTGTCAAAGTGCGCTTGCACCACTGCATCCGGCAGTGTGTTGATATCCGGCCAGTGCCAATGAGGCGTCTGGTCTTTGTCGATCAGGCGCGCCCGAACGCCTTCGGCGAACTCCGGATGACGGCAGCAGTTGAGGCTCAGGGTGTATTCCATCTCGAACACCTGGGCCAGGGATAGGTGGCGCGCGCGCTGGAGCTGTTCCCACACCAGATGCGCCGTCAGCGGGCAGCCCTCGCTGAGGGTTTTGCCGGCGCGGTTCAATAGCGGGTCGCTGTGGTCGCGCAGCAGGCTCAAGGCACGCCAGGCACAGCGTACATCTCCGACATCCAGCCATTCGTCGATTTGTGCGCGGCGCGGTAGCCATTGCGCTTCGGGTTGATCGCTGACCGCCTCCTGGCCCAGGGCCTTTAGCAGGCTGTTGAGTTGCATCGCGCTCTGTTCCTGCCAGTTCAGTTGCAACAGGCCATCGAGCAATTCGTCTTGCTGGTCATCGCGCAGGAAGCGATCGGCCAGGCCCAAGTCCAGCGCGTCACGACCGTTGATATGGGCACCGGTGAGGCCCAGGAACAGGCCGAGCTTGCCCGGCAGGCGGGACAGGAACCAACTGGCCCCCACATCCGGGTACAAGCCAATGCTGATCTCGGGCATGGCCAAACGACTGCTCGGCGTAACGATACGCACGGCGGCGCTTTGCAACAGGCCCATGCCACCGCCCAATACATAACCGTGGCCCCAGCAGATCAACGGTTTGGGGTAGGTGTGCAGGCGGTAGTCAAGACGATATTCAGCGGCAAAAAACTGCGCGGCCAGAGCCGGAACTTCGCCGGGCTGCTCACGGCATGCCTGGGCCAGGCTGCGCACTTCGCCACCGGCGCAAAAGGCTTTGGGGCCGTTGCCGCGCAGCAGCACGCAGACGATCTGCGGGTCTTTGGCCCAAGCCTCCATGCGCTCATCCAGGGCCAGGATCATCGGCAGGGAGAGGGCATTGAGGGACTTTGGCGCGTCCAGGCTGGCGATGCCGATGCGAGCGCCGCCACTGCCGGTCAGTTCTTCGAAATGCAGGTTCATCGTGACCTCAATCGAGAAGGTGAAGGATGAGTATGATCCCTTCGTGGGAAAGTGCCGGTGCTGTGTCAGATCAATTGACAAGCGGGGTCGGCTTTCCTAGGGTTCGCCTCATTCTTTTTTACAAGACAATTGAACTATGACCGATGGCGACCGTATCAAACTCGAACCCAGCTGGAAACACGCCCTGCGCGATGAGTTCGAGAAGCCCTACATGGCGCAATTGCGCGAGTTTCTGCGCCAGGAACATGCCGCTGGCAAAGAGATCTACCCGCCCGGCCCGTTGATTTTCAATGCCCTTAATTCCACGCCCCTGGACAAGGTCAAGGTGGTGATCCTCGGCCAAGACCCCTACCACGGCCCTGGCCAGGCCCACGGTCTGTGCTTCTCGGTACAACCGGGCGTGCCGGCGCCGCCGTCGCTGGTCAATATCTATAAAGAGCTCAAGCGCGACCTGAACATCGACATCCCCAACCACGGTTACCTGCAAAGCTGGGCCGACCAGGGCGTGCTGATGCTCAACACCACCATGACCGTGGAGCGCGCCAACGCCAACGCCCATGCGGGTAAGGGCTGGCAGTTTTTTACCGATCGAATCATCGAAGTGGTCAGCGAGCATCAGCCGCACTTGGTGTTCCTGCTGTGGGGCGCCCATGCTCAAAGCAAGCAGAAGCTCATCGATGCCACCAAGCATCTGGTGCTGACGTCGGTGCATCCGTCACCGTTGTCGGCGTATCGTGGGTTTCTGGGCTGCGGGCATTTCAGCCGGACCAACAAGTTCCTTGAGCAGAATGGCGAGGCCCCCATCGAGTGGCGTTTGCCACCGGTCTGAGGCCTGGCACATTCAGAATGTGGGAGGGTTTAGAGAGGGTCTGGCTGACGGTTCCAGTGCCGAAACAAAGGCTCGGCCAAAAACAGCACGAACAACAGGCGCATCACCTGCATCGCCGTCACCAAGGGCACCGACAGCTGCAGGGTTTCAGCCGTCAGGCTCATCTCAGCGATACCGCCTGGCATCATGCCCAGGGTCAGTGATCGCAGGTCGAGGTGAGTGAGGGCGCTCAAGCCCACCGCCGCCAATGTCGCCAGCAGCATGGTCAATGCCGTGCCAATCAAGGTGCGGCCCATGAACGATGGCGCGCGACGAAAGAACTGCCGATTGAAGTGGCAACCCAAACCGCTGCCGATCAACCATTGGCCGATCTGGCTGCCGCCGTCTGGCAGGCCGATGTGCAAATCCCAGGTCACGCTCGCCACCGCACTCACCAGCAATGGTCCGAACAACCAGGGGTTGGGTTGGCGCAAGCGTTGCCAGCCCCAGGCGACCAGCGCACCCACCGGAAACAGCAGGGCCAGCCAGGCCCAGTCTACGGGCGCCGGATGAAACTGCGGCGCGCCGCCTCCGAGCAAATACTTGAAGATCGCCGGCACACACAGCACCACCACCAGCACTCGCAGGCTTTGCCCGGCCGCAACCCGGCTGAGCACCGCGCCATTGCGGGCGCCGAGGTTGACCATCTCGCCGGAACCGCCCGGCATGCTGGAGAAAAACGCCGTGGCACGGTCTTCACCGCTGCGGCGCATCAACCACACGCCCACCACGCTCGACAAGCTGGTGACCAGTGCGCCGAAGAAGATCAGGCCGAAATGGCTCATCACCTGCTCGATCACCACCGGGGTGAAGTGCAGGCCGATGCCGATGCCCACCACCCATTGGCCGCATTTGCGCCCGCCGGGAATCTCCGCCAACTGCCAGGGCGTGAGGCACCGCACCAGGATGATCGCCAGCAACGAGCCGACCATGTACGGCAAAGGCCAGCCCACCAGGCTGGCCAGGTAACCGCCGGCCAGGCCGACCAGCGGTGTTCCCCACCAATGTTTAAAGGTGACCTCAGACATCGGCCAGGGCACGACGCTGTTGCACGCGTTTACGCCAGATACGCAGCAGCGGTACAAGCAGCATGATTGCGGTGAGTACCCAGACGCCAAAGGTGATCGGGCTCGACCACAGGATTTCCAGCGCACCGTTGGAGATCGACAGCGCGCGGCGCAGGTTCTGCTCCATCAGGCCGCCGAGGATAAAGCCCAGCAGCAGCGGCGACAGCGGGAAGTCCAGCTTGCGCAGGATGTAGCCGAAGATGCCGATGGCGATCATCAGGAACAGATCGAAGGTGGTGGCATGCACGGCGTACACGCCAATCGCGGTGATGATGGCGATCACCGGCACCAGCGCCCAGTTCGGCACGGCGAGGATACGGGTGAAGATGCGGATCATCGGGATGTTGAGCACCACCAGCATGATGTTGGCAATGAACAACGACGCGATCAGGCCCCAGACAATGTCCGGTTGCTGTTGGAACAGCAGCGGGCCAGGAGTGATGTTGTACAGCGACAGGGCGCCGATCATCACCGCTGTGGTGCCCGAGCCCGGAACACCGAGGGTCAGCATCGGTACCATGGCGCCGCAAACCGATGCGCCAATCGCGGTTTCAGGGGCGGCCAGGCCGCGCATGTCGCCTTGGCCGAACTTGCCGCTCGCGCCTGCGATGCGTTTCTCGGTCATGTAGGCAACGGCCGACGCCATGGTCGCACCGGCACCCGGCAACACGCCGATGATAAAGCCCGACACGCCGCAACGCAGGTTCACGGTGAGTACCGACAAGGCTTCCTTGGCGTTGAACATCATGCGCCCGGTGGCTTTCACTGCTTCCTGGCCACGGTGGGTTTTTTCCAGCAGCAGCAGAATCTCGCTGATGGAGAACAGCCCCAGTACCAGCACCACGAACTGGATGCCGTCGGTCAGGTGAATATTGTCGCCGGTAAAGCGGTACACACCGCTGTTGGCGTCGATGCCCACGCAGGAAAGGAACAAGCCGATCAGCGCCGCAACAAAAGTCTTCAGCGGTTTGTCACCGGCCATGCCGCCCAGGCAGACAATCGCAAACACCATCAATACGAAGTATTCCGCCGGGCCGAACGCAATCGCCCACTTGGCCAGCAGCGGGGCGAACAGCACCATGCCGCAGGTGGCGATAAACGCGCCGATGAACGAACTCCAGGCCGACAATGACAGCGCCACGCCAGCCAGGCCTTTGCGGGCCATCGGGTAACCGTCGAGGGTGGTCATCACGGTGGACGCTTCGCCCGGGATGTTAAGCAGAATCGAACTGATGCGGCCACCGTATTCGCAGCCCAGGTACACGGCTGCCAGCAGGATCAGCGCCGACTCGGGCGGCAAGCCCAGGGCGAAGGCGATGGGGATCAACAGCGCCACTCCGTTGATCGGGCCCAGGCCCGGCAACAGGCCGACCACGGTGCCGATCAAGGTGCCGCACAACGCGGTCACCAGGTTATAGGGGCTCAGCGCAACGCCGAAACCCTGGCCCAAATAGCCAAAAGTATCCATATCAGTTCTCCAGAACGTCGAGCAGGCCGAGGGGCAACGGTACGTCCATGGTTTTATCGAACAGCAGATAAAGACCGACGCTCATCAAGGTGATGATCACCACGCTGGGCAACCAGCGGCCGCCATACAGCCGTGCCATCGGAATACCGATCAGCATGCTGCTGAGAATGAAGCCCAAGGATTCGAACGTGCCGGCAAACACCAGCAGCAGGGCCACACAGATGCCGATCTTGATCAACGTGGGTTGGTCCAGTGCGGGTTCATCGTCGGTGTGTTTGGTCGCCTGCGGGCGAATCATCATGTAGATGAGCGCCAGGCCCATCAGCCCGAGCAGCAGCAGGGGGAAGGCCCTGGGCCCCACGGGTTCGTAGGAAAAGGCCGCCTGATACGGCCAGGCCATCAGTGCCAGGCCGATACAGGCCAGTAACAGCACCGCGGCAAAAATGCGTTGTAAGAGCATAGAAAACTCCAAGGCCCCTCTTGTAGGAGCGAGCTTGCTCGCGAAAAACGTCAACGATGACGCCGGCCATCCTGGATGCACACGGTGTACTTGCGTTCTTCGCGAGCAAGCTCGCTCCTACAGGGGCATTACACAAAAAGAGGGGCGATTACTGGATCAGGCCGAACTCTTTGGCCAGCACTTTGTAGTCAGCCACCTGCTTCTTCACGTAGGTGTCCAGCTCCTGGCCGGTCATGGCAAACGGGAACAGCTCGCGCTGGTCACGCAGCTTGGCGAACTCCTCGGAAGCCAGCAGTTTGTCGAAGGCGGCTTTCCACCAGGCGTAGTCTTCATCGCTGACCTTTGGCCCCAGGTAGAAGCCACGCACCACCGGCCAGACGATGTCGTAGCCTTGCTCTTTGGCGGTCGGAATATCCTTCATTTCCGGCTCATCCAGGCGCTTCTCGGAGAACACCGCCAGCAGGCGCATGTCGCCGCTCTGGATATGCGGCATGGAGTCGGAGATGTCGGTACTGCCCACTTGGATGTGACCACCCAGCAAGGCTGTGGCGATTTCACCGCCGCCCTCAAGGGCGACGTAACGCAGCTCGCGCGGGTTGATCCCGGCGGCCTTGGCAATCAGTGCGGTTTGCATCCAGTCCTGGCTGCCGACGGTGCCGCCGGAGCCGATCACCACGCTGCCTGGGTCTTTCTTCAGGGCTTTGACCAGGTCGTCGAGGGTCTTGTAGGGCGAATCGCTTTTCACCGCGATGGCGCCATAGCTGGTGCCCACTGCCGCCAACCAGCGCACGGCGCTTTCATCAAAACGGCCGAACTTGCCCTGGGCCAGGTTCAGCAGCGAACCGCTCGACCAGGCGACCAGAGTACCGGCGTCCGCAGGGCGCTGGGCGACCACTGCGTTGTAGGCCACTGCGCCCACGCCGCCGGGCATGTAGGTCACACGCATCGGTTTGGTCAGCAGCTTTTGGTTTACCAGCGCGCTTTGCGCCAGCTTGCAGGTCAGGTCAAAACCACCGCCAGGGGAGGCCGGGGCGATGCATTCCGGACGCTTGGGTTCGTCGGCGGCCAGCAGTTGGCCGGCGAACAGCATGCAGCCGGCGGCGAGGGCAAATTTACGCAGTGAAAGGGTCATGGTGATCTCCATCGTTGTTGTTATGAGGGGGGTATTACCAAAGTGCGACGCTGTAGCTGACCAGCAAGCGCATTTCATCTGCGTCACGGGCCGAATAGTTGGAGCGATAGGTGGCGTTACGCAGGCGCACGGCCACATCTTTGAACGTGCCGCTTTGCACCACGTACTTGATCTCGCTGTTGCGTTCCCACTCCTTGCCGGTCTCGCCATTCTTGAGCTTGATGTTGTCACCCGAGAGGTAACGGCTCATGAAACTCAAGCCCGGAATGCCCAGCTTGGCGAAATCGTAGTCGTAACGTGCCTGCCAGGAGCGTTCTTCGGCGCCGGCAAAATCGTTGATCTGCACGAAGTTGACCAGGTACGGGTCA
The DNA here is from genome assembly GCF_029960685.1 of Pseudomonas sp. AL10. Classification (NCBI taxonomy): domain Bacteria; kingdom Pseudomonadati; phylum Pseudomonadota; class Gammaproteobacteria; order Pseudomonadales; family Pseudomonadaceae; genus Pseudomonas; species Pseudomonas sp. AL10. Next base: position 48,508 of record NZ_JASBQZ010000033.1, on the reverse strand, counting down.
CTGCCATCCACATACGGGAAGGCGCTGTCGCCGGACATGTGCTGGTAGCCGGCGCTGAGCTTGTGGCCATTGAGGGCATAGCTGAACAGGCCGTTGAGGGATTTGTTATCGATATTGCCGCCGCGCGCTGAGCCGGTGTCATCACTGATGGCTAGGCGCAGGTCGGCGGCGAAGGTGCCAGGGCCCATCGGGCGGGATGCGACCATGCCGAGGAAGTGCTGGCGATACACGTCGTCAAGTTGGGCGAAGTGGTAGCTGCCGGTGACCTTTTCGGCGAACTTGTAGTCCACGCCACCAAAGTTGAAGTGCTTGCCGGTGGCACCGCTGAGGAAGCGGCTGTTCTTGTTATTGAGCGCGATGTCTTCGTAGTTGGTGTCGTCGCGGTCCTTGGCTTTGTCCAGGCGGCCACCGGTGAACACCAGGTTCTTGAATTCCTTGGAAGTGATCAAGCCACCGTTGAAGGTCTGCGGCAGGATGCGCCCGTCGTTGGGCTTGAGGATCGGCAGTTCGGGGATCAGCGAGCCGATCTTAAGCTCAGTGGCGGAGATTTTCACTTTGCCGGTCAGGCCCAGCTTGGAGTACTCGTTGGCGGCGCGGCCGTCATCGTGGGTCGGCAGCAGGCCGGTGCCGGTGCGGTCGGGGCTGGAGTCGAGCTTGACGCCGAGCATGCCCAGCGCATCCACGCCAAAGCCGACGGTGCCGTCGGTGTAGCCCGATTGCACATTGAGCATGAAGCCTTGTGCCCATTCGTCGCGCTTGGATTGCTGCGCACTGGTACCGTCGCGAAAGTCGCGGTTGAAGTACATGTTGCGGGTTTCCAGGGTCGCGCTACTGTCTTCGAAGAAGGCAGCCTGGCTGAGCGGCGTAAAGCCGGCAAGGGCGGCGGCACTGGCGAGGGCGGTATGGGTCAGGCGGGAAGAGCGAACAGGCGCGCAAGCCTGTGGCTGGGTCGACAGCATCGTGGTGTACTCCGTTATTGTTCTTATTTTGGCGAAAACGCTTCGAGGCGTTTTTCGGGCGCTACGGGTCAGGCAACTCGGCGGGCATAGACCACCGTGTTTAGATCCTAAAGGGCGAAGCTTTCACTAACCTTTCAATCGCCTTTCAATGTTTTCGGGCTTCACAGGCCAGGTTGCGGCTGTAAACTGCCGGGCAAAGCGTGGCGCCGACCACCCCTGAATGAGGTAGAAATCCATGCGTGTCCTGTTGGTTGAAGACCATCTGCAGCTCGCCGAAAGTGTCGCCCAAGCGCTCAAGAGCATGGGTTTGACCGTTGATGTGTTGCATGACGGCGTGGCGGCGGACCTGGCCTTGAGCAGCGAGGAATACGCCGCGGTGATCCTGGACGTAGGGTTGCCGCGCCTGGATGGCTTCGAGGTGCTCGCGCGTTTGCGGGCACGTGGAAAAAACCTGCCGGTGCTGATGCTGACTGCTCGCAGTGATGTAAAAGACCGCGTGCACGGCCTGAACCTGGGCGCCGATGACTACCTGGCCAAGCCGTTTGAACTCTCGGAGCTTGAAGCACGGGTCAAGGCACTGTTGCGGCGCAGCGTGTTGGGCGGCGAGCGCCAGCAGACCTGCGGTGTACTGGTGTACGACCTCGACACCCGGCGCTTCACGGTCGCAGGCGAACTGATGACCTTGACCTCCCGAGAGCAAGCGGTGCTCGAAGCCTTGATTGCCCGGCCGGGTCGCGTGATGAGCAAGGAACAATTGGCTTCCCAGGTATTTGGCCTGGACGAGGAGGCCAGCCCTGACGCCATCGAAATTTACGTGCATCGCCTGCGCAAGAAGCTCGATGGCCAGCCCATCGCCATTGTTACCTTCCGTGGCCTTGGCTACTTGCTGGAAGCCCGTGATGCATAAGCCCAGCAGCCTGCGCTGGCGCTTGCTGTGCAACCTGGCGCTGTTGCTGGTGCTGTTGATGCTCGCCAGCGGCATGAGCGCTTATTGGAACGGTCGCGAAGCCGCCGACACCGCCTATGACCGCACGCTGCTGGCCTCGGCGCGCACCATTGCCGCCGGCTTGACCCAGGTGGACGGCACCCTCAGCGCCAATGTGCCTTATGTAGCCCTGGACACCTTTGCCTACGACAGTGCCGGGCGCATTTATTATCAGGTCAATGACATTGATCAGAAGCTGATTTCCGGTTACGAAAACCTGCCCGGCCCGCCGCCCGGCACGCCCCGCACCGACGATTACCCAGCCTTGGCGCGGTTCTACAACGCCATGTACCTGGGCCAGCAAGTACGGGTGGTGAGCCTGCTCAAGGCCGTCTCGGAGCCGAACATGAATGGCATGGCCGAAATTCGTGTCGCGGAGACCGACGAAGCGCGGGTGGCCATGGCCCGCAGCCTGATGGCTGACACCCTGCTGCGCCTGGGCATGCTCGCCATCGGCGCATTGTTGCTGGTGTGGTTCGCGGTAAGCGCCGCCCTGCGCCCGCTGGAACGCCTGCGCACGGCGGTGGAAGAGCGCCAGCCCGATGACCTGCGGCCCCTGCCTTTGGTGGAAGTTCAGGACGAGTTCGGCCCACTGGTGCGCTCGCTCAACCATTTCACCGAACGCCTGCGCGGGCAGTTCGAGCGTCAGGCGCAGTTTATTGCCGATGCTGCCCACGAACTGCGCACACCCCTGGCGGCGCTCAAGGCCAGGCTGGAACTGGGCCTGCGTGCCGAAGAACCGGCCACCTGGCGCAGCACCCTGGAAACGGCCGCCCAGGGCACCGACCGCTTGACGCACCTGGCCAATCAATTGTTGTCCCTGGCCCGCATCGAAAACGGTGCCCGGGCCATTGCCGAAGGTGGTGCGCAGTTGCTCGATTTAAGCCAGTTGGCCCGTGAGCTCGGTATGGCCATGGCGCCGCTGGCCCACGCGCGGGGCGTGGCGCTGGCGCTGGAGGCCGATGAGCCGGTATGGCTGCGTGGCGAACCGACGCTGCTCAATGAGCTGCTGAGCAACCTGGTGGACAACGCCTTGGCCCATACGCCACCCGGCGGCAATGTGATTCTGCGGGTGACGGCCCCGGCGGTGCTGGAGGTGGAAGATGACGGCCCCGGTATCCCGCTGGATGAGCGGGACCGGGTGTTCGAGCGCTTTTATCGACGCAGCCAGCAGGGCATGGGCTCGGGCTTGGGGTTGGCGATTGTCGGGGAGATTTGCCGTGCGCACCTGGCGCAGATCAGCCTGCATGATGGCGAGCTGGCGGGGCTTAAGGTACGCGTGAGTTTTATCGCGGGTTGATCAGTAAAACATCGAGCGGGCTTCGTCCAGTTCGCTGCGCAGGGCGTCGCTGTGCAGGTCTATGCGTAACTTCATGAGAGCCGGCAATGTGGCAAGCGGCACGGTGCCCAGGGGATGGTCGGTGCCGCGGTGGCAGTACAGCGCGGCGACTTGCACCAGGTCGACGTAATCCAGGCTGGCAGAGTCGCGTGTCAGGTCCAGGTATTGGCCCGGCACGTTCACCAGCATCTCGGGGAAGTCCCACACCCGTAGCAGCTTGTCCCCCAGCACCGGGTGAATGCTGTCGATGACGTGGTTGAGGCTGACGGGGTCGGCCAGCAGCTCATAATGGTCCTCGGCATACGTGAGGATCGGCAGCACGCCGATCTGATGCACCAGGCCGCCCAGCGCCGCCTGGTCCGGCTTGAGCTGGCTGTGGCGACGGCACAAGGCGTAGCTCACGCCCGCCACCTCCAGGCTGCGGCGCCACACGTCGCGCATTTTCTGTTCGACCACCTCGGAGCGGGCGTGAAAGATCTGCTCCATCACCAGGCCGATAGCCAGGTTGCTGCTGTAGTTGGTACCGAGCCGGGTGATGGCGGTGTGCAGGTCGGTGACTTCCTGGCTGGCCCGCAGCAACGGGCTGTTGACCACTTTGATCAGGCGCGCCGACAGGGCCGTGTCACGACTGATCACTTTGCTCAGGTGGCTGATGCTGATCTCCGGGTCTTCGGCGGCCTGGCGAATTTTCAGGGCCACCTCCGGCAATGTCGGCAGAACCAGGTCATCGTTATCGATGGCCGTTACCAACGCTTGTTGGACTTTTTCCGCCAGCTTGTTCATTCATGCTCTCTAGGGTGCTGCAAAAAAGTACGGCGATTAACGCTGGATCTCGCGATCTCGGTCCAGTTGGTAGGGCAGGTCAAGCAAGTGCAGGCCTGGGCCTTCCAAGGTGCCCAAGCGCACGTCGCCACTGTCGGCAGCTTCGGCTTGCAGCACAGCGAGAAGTTCAATCGACTGGTCAGCTTTTGCGGCGATGACCACTTCGCCGATTGCGCTGTTATGGCTGGGGGAAAACAGTGGAGTACCTGGCTCGGGGAGTTCGGCAGCCTCCAGGTTCAGGCGATACAGACGCCGCTTGAGTTTGCCCAGGTACTGCATGCGCGCGACGATTTCCTGGCCGGTGTAGCAGCCTTTCTTGAAGCTGACGCCACCCACGGCCTGCAGGTTGAGCATCTGCGGGATGAACAGCTCGCGCGTCTGGGGCATCACCTGGCCGATACCGGCACGGATCTGGCCAAGTAGCCAGGCATTCAATTCAGACTGTTGCAACTGCGCGGCCAATTGGCTGCGCACGGCGTCGGCGTGTTCGGCAGGTACCCAGAGTTCGGCACGGCCCTGGGAAACGCGGACGGCGATCAATGCCTCGTTGCGTGCCACGCTGTCGGTCTCGACCGGCAGTTCCAGGCCCAGAGCGGTCAAGGCCGCGTCTGCGTTAGCCAGGCCGAAGCGCGCCCAGGCAGCGCTTTCGTCGGTGAGCTTGGATTTAGAGAACACCGCGTACTTTTTCAAATCTGCCAGCTGCGGTTCAAGCAACTCGGTGGCCATGGCCAGGAGTACGCCATCCCCCTGCAGCAGGATGCGGAAGCTCGACTGCATCCGGCCTTTTTGCGTGCAGCGCGCGCCCAGGCTGGCCTGGGTTTCACTCAGGTAATTGAGGTTGCAGGTCAGTTGGCCCTGCAGGAACTTGGCAGCATCAGAGCCGCGGACGGCGAGAACGCCTTCGTGGGACAGGGAGCAGAAAAAAGCGGAGTCAGCCATGGGTCATCGCAGGTCAAAAAGTCATGGGTGCATCATAGAGGGGCGTCCGGCAAATGCATAGTTTCCATATAGGGCGACCAAAGCCGACTGTTCCAGTGTCGTCGGGGCTGTATACTTGCGCTCTATTTTAGGAGGGCTCCATGGTCGAAGATGTAGAAATCAATCGCCTCTACTGGCACAGCCGTCGCGGCATGCTGGAGCTGGATGTGTTGCTGGTGCCTTTCACCAAAGAGGTGTACGCGACGCTCAATCAGGTGGACCGCGACCTCTACGTCAGGTTGCTTACGTGCGAAGACCAGGACATGTTTGGCTGGTTCATGGAGCGCGCCGAATCCGAAGACCCGGAGCTGCAGCGCATGGTTCGGATGATCCTGGACCGTGTCCAGCCCAAGTAATCGTTTCGAATGCCGCTGGCAGGCCTCGCGGCTGTTGCTGGCGGCCTATGTGCTTGCCCAACTGATCGCGCTGGGCAGCCTGCTGGTTCTAAACCTGCCTTACTCAAGCCTGGGCATCCTGTTATGCCTGGCTCATTGTGCCTGGGTGTTACCGCGGCAAATTCTGCTCACTCACCGTTCGTCGATTCGTGGCCTGCGCCGTGACGACGATGGCTGGCAATTATGGAGCGCCGCACGCGGGTGGCACCCTGTGCAACTGCGGCCCGACAGCCTGGCGTTGCCGCTCATCGTGGTGTTGCGTTACCGGGCGCAGGGTGAACGGCGAGTGCGGTCCATCTGCGTGCCAAGGGATGCACAGGCCGCCGATGTGCACCGGCGCCTGCGGGTACGCCTGAAGTTCAGCCGGCGTAGGTGGTTGGCACCAGGATAGTGTCCCGGGCTTCGGGCAGCATCTGTGGATAGTCGAGGGTGTAATGCAAGCCGCGGCTTTCCTTGCGCTCCATGGCCGACCGGATCATCAGCTCGGCCACTTGGGCCAGGTTGCGCAATTCGATCAGGTCGCGGCTGACCTTGTAGTTGCTGTAGAACTCGTCGATCTCATCCAGCAGCAAGCGCACCCGATGTTGCGCCCTTTGCAGGCGCTTGTTGGTGCGCACGATGCCCACATAGTCCCACATGAAGCGTCGCAGCTCGTCCCAGTTGTGAGCGATGATCACGTCTTCGTCCGAATCAGTGACCTGGCTCGCATCCCAGCGGGGCAGGGCGGCTGGTACCGGGATGCGCGGCAGTTGCTCAAGAATGTCCGCTGCCGCCGAGCGGGCATACACGAAGCATTCGAGCAATGAATTGCTGGCCATGCGGTTGGCGCCGTGCAGGCCAGTGAAGCTGGTTTCGCCGATGGCATACAGGCCCGGCACGTCGGTGCGGCCATGCTGATCGACCATCACGCCACCGCAGGTGTAGTGCGCGGCCGGCACCACGGGGATCGGGCCCTTGGTGATGTCGATATTGAAGGTCAGGCAGCGTTCGTAGACGGTCGGGAAGTGGGTCTTGATAAAGGCTTCGGGCTTGTGGCTGATGTCCAGATACACGCAGTCGATACCCAGGCGCTTCATTTCGTGGTCGATGGCGCGGGCGACGATATCGCGTGGTGCCAGCTCGGCGCGTGGGTCGAAGCGCTGCATGAAGCGTTCGCCATTGGGCAGCTTCAAATGTGCGCCTTCGCCGCGCAGGGCTTCGGTGATCAAAAAGCTCTTGGCCTGCGGGTGATACAGGCACGTGGGGTGGAATTGGTTGAACTCCAGGTTGGCGACCCGGCAGCCCGAGCGCCAGGCCATCGCAATGCCGTCGCCGCACGCACCGTCGGGGTTGCTGGTATAGAGGTAGACTTTGGCGGCGCCGCCCGAGGCGAGAATGGTGAAGCGTGCGCCATAGGTATCGACTTCACCGCTGGTGCGGTTCAGTACGTAGGCGCCCAGGCAGCGTTCGCCCGGCAGGCCCAGGCGTTTTTCGGTGATCAGGTCGACGGCGACGCGCTGCTCCAGCAATTGGATGTTGGGGCGTTGGCGGGCCTGATCGAGCAGGGTCTTGAAAATCGCGGCCCCGGTGGCATCGGCAGCGTGAATGATTCGGCGATGGCTGTGGCCGCCTTCGCGGGTCAGGTGGAACTCAAAGCCACCGTCGTCGCTGCCGGCATGTTCATCGCGGGTGAAGGGCACACCTTGGTCGATCAACCATTGGATGGCTTCCCGGCTGTGCTCGACGGTGAAGCGCACGGCGTCTTCGTTGCACAGGCCACCGCCGGCGTTAAGGGTGTCTTCGACGTGGGATTGCACGGTGTCTGTGTCGTCCAGCACCGCAGCCACGCCGCCCTGGGCCCAGAAGGTCGAGCCGTTGGCCAGGTCGCCTTTGCTCAAAACCGCTATACGCAAATGGCTGGGCAGGGTCAGGGCCAGGCTCAAGCCGGCGGCGCCGCTGCCGATGACGAGGACATCGTGTTGAAACTGTTGGCTCATTTGACGGATTCCGCAAAAAGCGATCCAAAGGGGGGCGCAAACAGGACGCCTGGATCGGCGAATCAAAGGGTCACACGGGCCACTAGTATATAGAGGGGTGGAGCGGCACAATAGCCACGCCTTCGTGGCATTGTGAGATTATGCTGCGCAGCGTTGGGAAACGGCCGGTTGGCGGGACGGGAACTTTTTGCATAAGCCCCGACTCAATAGCAGGTTGCCCGAAAGCTGGGAAAACGTTGAGTTTATTGGCCCGTCGGGAGCATTGGACGCGTCACGAAACCGGCGACAAGATTATTCGCGCAGCCGGCACCGACCGTGCTGCGTTTTTCGTGTGTGCCAAATCAGTGCATGCCGGAAACTTGCTTGAAGGGGGAGAACTTTTGCGAAAAGCCCGAGTCTATGTTTGCAAGCCTGATCGTTTAGTTATGCAAGCCTCCTTCAAGTACAACGAGGAGTGTTCATGCTAACCCAGGAAGAGGATCAGCAGCTGGTCGAGCGCGTACAGCGCGGTGATAAGCGAGCATTTGATCTGCTAGTGCTGAAATACCAGCACAAAATTCTCGGGTTGATCGTGCGGTTTGTGCACGACACCCATGAAGCGCAGGACGTTGCACAGGAAGCCTTTATCAAGGCTTACCGTGCACTTGGAAATTTCCGCGGTGACAGTGCGTTTTATACGTGGCTGTACCGCATCGCCATTAACACGGCGAAAAACTATCTGGTGTCACGCGGTCGCCGCCCACCAGACAGTGATGTCAGTTCAGAAGATGCAGAATTTTACGATGGTGATCACGGCCTCAAAGATCTCGAGTCGCCGGAGCGTGCATTGCTGCGCGACGAGATCGAAGGCACCGTTCATCGCACTATTCAGCAACTGCCAGAAGATTTGCGTACGGCGTTAACTTTACGTGAATTCGATGGTCTGAGTTACGAAGACATTGCGAGCGTCATGCAATGTCCGGTGGGGACTGTGAGGTCACGGATTTTCCGGGCCCGGGAAGCCATCGACAAAGCCTTGCAACCGTTGTTGCAGGAAAACTAAAGACAGCGGCGACAGCCAAGAGAGGAACCGCCATGAGTCGTGATGCCCTGCAGGAATCGCTGTCCGCAGTGATGGATAACGAAGCGGATGAACTGGAACTTCGTCGAGTGCTCAACGCATTTGATGACGCCGAAACCCGTGATACCTGGTCTCGTTACCAAGTCGCTCGGGCGGTGATGCACAAGGATCTCCTAATCCCTCGTCTGGATATTGCTGCGGCCGTTTCTGCTGCACTGGCGGATGAAGCCGTTCCGGCAAAAGCCTCGCGTGGTCCATGGCGTAGCCTGGGTCGTCTGGCAGTGGCCGCCTCGGTGACCGTTGCTGTGTTGGCAGGTGTTCGCCTGTACAACCAGGACGAGATCGCAGGCAACGAGCTGGCCCAACAGACTCAGCAACCGGTCATGGCCGGTCCGCAAGTCAAGGGCCCGGCCGTGCTGGCTGGCTACAAGGAAAGCACCGATACCACCGGCCCTATGGCCAATGGTGTACTTCAGGGGCAATCCGGTTGGCAGGATCAGCGCCTTCCAGGCTACCTGCGTCAACATGCGCAGGAATCGGCCGCCAAAGGCACTGAAAGCGCTCTGCCATACGCTCGTGCAGCAAGCCAGGAAAACCGCTGATTCGCTAAGGAGCCCTATGCGCGCCATACCGCTCCTTACGCTTTTGCTCAGTAGTTGGTTTGCACTATCCGCCCATGCCGATGAAGCCCAAGACTGGCTGACTCGACTTGGGCGTGCAGAGCAGCAGCAAAGCTTTGAAGGTACGTTTGTCTACGAACGTAACGGCAGTTTTTCCACCCATGACATCTGGCATCGCGTCCAGGAGGGTCATGTCCGTGAACGCTTGTTGCAGCTTGACGGCTCCGCCCAAGAAGCGGTTCGGATAGACGGCCGGGCGCAATGCGTCAGTGGCACGTTGGTTGCCAGCCTCGGTCATTCTTCTGATGCACCCTCGCGTATTCTCGATCCCAAAAAACTCAATCCATTCTATGAACTGGCCGTCATTGGCAAATCCCGCGTGGCTGGTCGTAATGCGGTGATTGTGTCGATCAGTCCGCGTGACCCTTACCGTTATGGGTTTGAATTACACCTGGATCGTGAGACTGCGCTGCCGCTCAAGTCCTTGCTGCTCAACGATCAAGGGCAGTTGTTGGAGCGTTTCCAGTTCACGCGCCTGGACCCCTCGGCCATTCCTTCTGAGCAGGACTTGCAGCCCAGCAGCGACTGTTCGCCGGTAACAATGTCGTCCGCCGCTAAAGCACCTGACTTGTCTGCCACGCAAAGGTGGCATCTGGACTGGCTACCGCCAGGTTTCCAACAGATTAGCAGCGCCACGCGCAAAGATACCCAAACGAAATCTACCGTCGACAGCCTGATGTATGACGATGGGCTCGCGCGTTTTTCGGTGTTTCTTGAGTCAGCCAGCGGCGCTGACGTGAATGAAACCCGTGCTCAGCTTGGGCCGACCGTGGCAGTCTCGCGGCGCTTGAATACGGTGGATGGCGAAATGATGGTCACGGTGGTCGGCGAAATTCCCATTGGCACTGCTGAGCGTATCGCGTTGTCGGTGCGTGGTGAAAAGGCCGCCGCCAAGCCCTGAGATTGTTAATCTTATGTTCATCCTGTTCTTTCAATCTGAGCCCGAATTTGGTTGGGGGCTGGGTGTATGAAATCTCTGGATCAGCATTTTCACTTGCAAAAACTTCCCATGTTTTTTATAGGTCAGGGTTTGATGGCTCTGGCCTTGTTTGTTCGCGGAACAAAAAATGCCGGTCGCAGTGCCCGGCATTTATTGAACCCTGTCGCTTAACCCTGCTCGTCGTAACGGGAGCTGTATGTCGATACCACGTTTGAAGTCTTACTTATCCATAGTCGCCACAGTGCTGGTGCTGGGTCAGGCCTTACCTGCGCAAGCGGTCGAGTTGCCTGACTTCACCCAACTGGTGGAGCAGGCCTCGCCTGCCGTGGTGAACATCAGTACCACGCAGAAGCTGCCGGATCGCAAAGTCTCGAACCAGCAGATGCCCGACCTGGAAGGCTTGCCGCCCATGCTGCGCGAGTTCTTCGAACGAGGGATGCCGCAACCACGCTCCCCCCGTGGCGGCGGTGGCCAGCGCGAAGCCCAATCCCTGGGCTCCGGCTTCATCATTTCGCCTGACGGCTATATCCTCACCAACAACCACGTGATTGCCGATGCCGACGAGATTCTCGTGCGCCTGGCCGACCGCAGTGAACTCAAGGCCAAGCTGATTGGCACCGATCCACGTTCCGACGTGGCCTTGCTTAAAATCGAGGGCAAGGACTTGCCGGTGCTTAAGCTGGGCAAGTCCCAGGACCTGAAGGCCGGTCAGTGGGTGGTCGCGATCGGTTCGCCGTTCGGCTTTGACCACACCGTTACCCAAGGCATCGTCAGCGCCATCGGTCGCAGCCTGCCGAACGAAAACTACGTACCGTTCATCCAGACCGACGTGCCGATCAACCCGGGTAACTCCGGTGGCCCGCTGTTCAACCTGGCCGGCGAAGTGGTGGGGATCAACTCGCAGATCTACACCCGCTCCGGCGGCTTCATGGGCGTGTCTTTCGCGATCCCAATCGATGTGGCCATGGACGTCTCCAATCAGCTCAAAAGCGGCGGCAAGGTCAGCCGCGGCTGGTTGGGCGTGGTAATCCAGGAAGTGAACAAGGACCTGGCTGAGTCCTTCGGTCTCGACAAGCCGGCCGGTGCCCTGGTTGCGCAGATTCAGGACAATGGCCCTGCGGCCAAAGGCGGCCTGAAAGTCGGTGACGTCATCCTGAGCATGAACGGCCAGCCGATCATCATGTCGGCAGACTTGCCTCATTTGGTCGGCGCGCTCAAGGCTGGCGGCAAAGCCAAGCTGGAAGTGATTCGTGATGGCAAGCGCCAGAACGTCGAACTGACCGTAGGTGCCATCCCGGAAGAAGGCGCGACCCTGGATGCCCTGGGCAACGCCAAGCCCGGTGCCGAGCGCAGCAGTAACCGCCTGGGTATCGCCGTGGTTGAACTGACCGCCGAGCAGAAGAAAACCTTCGACCTGCAAAGCGGTGTGGTGATCAAGGAAGTTCAGGACGGCCCAGCCGCCTTGATCGGCCTGCAACCGGGTGACGTGATCACTCACTTGAACAACCAGGCAATCGATACCACCAAGGAATTCGCCGACATCGCCAAGGCGTTGCCGAAGAATCGCTCGGTGTCGATGCGCGTCCTGCGTCAAGGCCGTGCCAGCTTCATCACCTTCAAGTTGGCTGAGTAATCCGCTAGCCCCATAAAAAAGCCCCGCTGCCGAACTAACGGCAGCGGGGCTTTTTTGTGGGCGGCGGGTTTAGCTCATCATGCCTTTTACCAGGCGCTCCTGTTCGATCAGTTCACGCTGACGGGCGTCGATGCGTGAGGACAACGGGAAGTTATTGCCAGCGCGCCGCTTGGCAAAGTCCAACTGCTGGATGGCTTGCTGGAAATCCCCCACCAGTGCGAAATATTCGGCACGGGCCTGATGCAGGCCAATGATGTTGCCCGACAAGCCGCGTGTTTCGGCGACCTGATACCACACGTCCGGATCGTCCGGGCGCGATTTGAGCAGCCCGTCCAGCGCCTTTTCTGCATCGGCGGTACGGTTCTGTTTAAGCAACAGATCTACCCGCACCTGGTTCAGCGGATAGTTGCTGGGGTACTGGGTGAGCATGCGGTCGGTACGTTGCTGCGCATCCGGCATACGGTTGCTGGTGATGTCCAGTTCGATTTGGGCCAGGTTGTAGGTGATGTCGTTGGGCGCCTTGGCCAGCAGCGGCGCCAGGCTTTCCCGTGCTTCCTTGAGTTGAGTGCCCTTGATCTGGGCGATGGCCAGGCCATAGCGCGCCACGTCATTTTTAGGGTTTTCATCTAGCTGCGCCTGGAAGCGCTTGGCAGCCAGGCCTGGTGTGTCTTCGTACTTGAGCTGTACCCGTGCGCGAATCAGTTGATAGCGCAGGCTGTCTTCCTTGCCGCCGGGTTTGGCCTGTTCGGCGCGGTTGCGGGTGTCGGCGATACGCGATTCGGTGACCGGGTGAGTCAGCAGGAACTCTGGCGGCTTGGCGTCGAAGCGGTATTGGCGCATCAGCCGTTCGAACATGGTGGGCATGGAGCGAGGGTCGTAGCCTGCTTTCTCCAGGTTAAGGATACCGATGCGGTCAGCCTCTTGTTCGTTCTGGCGGGAGAAGCGGCGCTGCTCCTGGATCGCCGCGGCTTGTGAGCCGGCAATCGCGGCGATACCGGCATCCCCGGCACCCGCAGCGGCGGCGATAATGCCGCCAAGCAGGGCGGCCATCATCGGCAGTTGCATGCGTGATTGCGCTTCCACGCCTCGGGCGAAGTGGCGTTGGGACAAGTGCGCCAGTTCGTGGGCCAGTACCGACGCGTATTCGCCTTCGGTCTGTGCATTGAGAAACAGGCCGCCGTTGACCCCGACGATCCCACCTGGTGCCGCAAAGGCGTTGAGCTGTGGGCTGTTGATCAGGATAAATTCCAGGCGCCGGTCATTGACCTGGCTGGTCTCCACCAGCTTGTACACGCTGGTTTCGACGTAATCCTTGAGTTGCGGGTCATTGAGTTGCGAGACCTGGCCGCGCAGGTAAGCCAGCCAGGCGCGGCCCAGTTGGTATTCCTGTTGCGGCGAGACAATGGCAGAGCTGGCGTCACCAAGTGACGGCAGGTCGTCAGCGAAGGCCGGGGAGGCCAGCAGGCAGGCCAGCGTCAGCAGGGTAGGGCGCAAAAAAGTCATGCACAAAGCCTTTCGACAAAGAGCTTACTGTAGCCGGACACTGAGCTTGGGACCAGATATTCTAAGCAGCCTAAATGTTTGCCTGGAGTAACACCATGACCGACGTTGTAGCCTGTGACGCCGAACTCGACGCCAGCGGTCTGAACTGCCCGTTGCCCTTGCTCAAGGCCAAGCTGGAGCTCAATAAACTGGCCAGCGGTGCCGTGCTCAAGGTGACAGCCACCGACGCCGGCTCCCAGCGCGATTTTCGCACCTTTGCCAAGCTGGCCGGCCACACCCTGGAGCATGAAGACGCCGCCGAGGGTGTGTATCGTTATTGGTTGCGCAAGGCCTGAAGGCCTTATCGAGGCAAGATCAAGCCTTGTTCAGCGCCTGCGCTGCCGCCAGCACGGCATCAACATGCCCCGGCACTTTCACGCCGCGCCATTCCTGGCGCAGCACACCTTGGCTGTCGATCAGGAAGGTGCTGCGATCCACGCCCAGGTATTCCTTGCCGTACAGTTTCTTCAACTTGATCACATCAAACAGCTGGCAGACCGCTTCGTCCTTATCGCTGATCAGCTCGAAAGGAAATTCTTGTTTGCCTTTGAAGTTCTCGTGGGACTTCACGCTGTCACGCGACACGCCGAATACTTCGGTATTGGCGGCCTTGAACGCGGCGTACTGGTCACGAAAGCCTTGGCCTTCGGTGGTGCAGCCAGGGGTGCTGTCTTTCGGGTAAAAGTAGATCACCACTTGCTTGCCCTTGAGGGCTGCGAGGCTGAAGGTCTGGCCGCTGGTGGCCTGGGCCTCGAAATCGGCCACGGGTGTGTCGATGGCTACCGGCATAGAGAAGTACTTCCTTACATGGGGTTCTGTGGGCGCCATGGCTCAATCAAGGCGTCGAGGTTCAGGGCATCGGCGAAATCCAGGAACTGGTCGCGCAGCCAACTGATTTGTACGCCGGCCGGCAAAGTCACGGTAAAGGTGGCATTGAGCATGGTGCCGCCGGTTTGTGGCGCCTGGTAGGTGTCACAGGTCAGGTTTTCCAGTTCGACGTTATGGTCGATAAAGAACTGGCACAGCTCGTTGACGATGTCCGAGCGGTAGGCCGAGCTGACATACGCTACATAAGGCAGAGCCTGGGGGCGGTTTTCCAGGGCGGCGCTGCGTACTACGTTGACGGTGAAGTCATGCTTCTTGGCCAGGCCCGGCAGGCCGGTTTCCAGGCGCGCCAAGGCATCCCAGGAGCCAGAAATTTGCAGGACCAGCGCACTGCACTCGCCATGGCGGGTGAGGCGGGAGGTCACGACGGCGCAGCGATTCTCATGGCTGGCGCGGCACAGCACGTTGGTCAGCTCCATGGGGTTGGCGCCGAGGGCACTGATAACAAGGAATTGTTCGCGAACTGTGGGGGTGGACATGCAGCCTTCCTAAAGCGATGAGCGGTCGATGCCGTGTGGGCGGTATCGATCAAAGGATCAAGGGTAGCGAAAAGCGTCGCCAAGGGCTAGGAGGTGGCGTTTTCATTGCGTGATCAGCCGCCTTCGGGCGGTGCTTTGGCCCAATGATGGCATTGCCCGAGGTTTAGTTGCGCCAGAACGCATCCTCACGCGGTACTTCGCTTGTACAAGCATCTTGGCGCCAGTACCATTACGGCTCTCTTTTTCCGGCAGGAGCGGTTGCATGATTGCGGGCAGTATGGTGGCACTGGTCACACCCATGGATGCACAAGGTCGTCTCGACTGGGACAGCCTGGGCAAACTGGTGGACTTCCACCTGCAAGAGGGCACCAACGCCATTGTGGCGGTCGGCACCACAGGTGAATCGGCCACCCTCGATGTGGAAGAACACATCCAGGTGATCGAGTTCGTGGTCAAGCGCGTGGCGGGCCGCATTGCCGTGATCGCCGGTACGGGCGCCAACTCGACGCGTGAAGCGATCGAGCTGACCAAGAACGCCAAGAAGGCCGGCGCCGACGCTTGCCTGCTGGTAACCCCGTATTACAACAAGCCGACCCAGGAAGGCTTGTACCAGCACTTCAAAGCCATCGCCGAAGCCGTGCAGATCCCGCAGATCCTCTACAACGTGCCGGGCCGCACCGCGTGCGACATGAAGGCCGAGACCGTGATCCGCCTGTCCACCGTGCCGAACATCATCGGCATCAAGGAAGCCACCGGCGACCTGCAGCGCGCCAAGGACATCCTGGCCGGCGTGAGCAGCGACTTCCTGGTGTATTCCGGTGACGACGCCACCGCTGTCGAGCTGATCCTGCTGGGTGGCAAGGGCAACATCTCCGTGACCGCCAACGTGGCCCCGCGCGCCATGAGCGAGCTGTGCGCCGCCGCCATTGCTGGCGATGCAGCCACCGCTCGTGCGATCCACGAGAAGCTGATGCCGCTCAACAAAACACTGTTTATCGAATCCAATCCTATTCCCGTGAAGTGGGCGCTGTTTGAGATGGGCCTGATGCCGGACGGTATCCGTCTGCCGCTCACCCGCCTCAGCGAAGCCTGTCACGAACCGCTGCGACAGGCCCTGCGCCAGTCCGGCGTCCTGGTTTAATTGAGGAAGCACTACGCATGAAGCGATTGGCCGGACTTTCCGCACTTGCCTTGATTATCTCCAGCACCAGTGGCTGCGGTTGGGTATGGGGCCCGGAAGGCTACTTCCGTGACCGCGGCAGCGATTACCTGGAAGCGCAAGCAACCAAACCGATGCAACTGCCGCCTGATGTCAATGTCGCCAAGCGCCTTGACCCGCTGCTGCCGATTCCACGCAACGTTGCCGACGACACGGTCAAGGGTGAGTACGTAGTGCCACGCCCACAGCCGATCACGGCCGTGGCCGATGCCAGCGACTACAGCCTGCAGAAAAGCGGCGACAACCGCTGGATCGTGGCTCAGCGCCCACCTGCTGAAGTCTGGCCGGTGGCGGTGCAGTTCTTTCAGGACAACGGTTTCCGCCTCGACCAGCAACGCCCGCAGACCGGTGAGTTCACCACCGCGTGGCAGCAAGGTCGCGAGCTGTCCGCCAACATGGCCCAGCGCCTGCTGGCGGGCGGTGTAGCCGCCGACAGCGAAGCCCGTGTGCGTGTGCGCATCGAGCCTGGCGTGCAGCGCAACACCAGCGAAGTCTATGTGGTCAGCGCCGAGCGGCCTGCCGGCAGCACGGCTGACGTCGACTTCACCCCGCGCTCGGTCAACACCGGTGTCGACGCCGCGCTGGTCGACGAGATGCTGGCCAGCATGAGCCGTATCTCCGAGAAGGGTGGTTCCGTATCCTTACTCGCCGCCCGTGATTACGACACCCCTAGTCGCGTCAGCCTCACCGAAGACGGCAGCGGCAACGTGGTGCTGAACCTGGGTGAAGACCTCGACCGCGCCTGGGCCAGTGTTGGCCGCGCGTTGGAGCAGGGCCCTTGGCGCGTTGAAGACATCAACCGCAGCCTGGGCCTGTACTACATCAACGTGGCTGAAAAGGCCGAGAAAAAAGACGACGAGCCAGGTTTCTTCGGCAAATTGTTCGGCAGCGCGCCGACCAAGGAAGAGATCGAAACCCGCGCCGAGCGTTACCAGGTTCGTTTGAGCAAGGTGGGCGAAAGCGTGCAAGTTACCGTCGAGAAGAACATCAACACCGTCGCGCCAGCTGAAACAGCGCGCAAAGTGTTGGGCGTGATTCAAGACAACCTGGGCTGATCCGATGCGTTTTGCCGTTCTCGGCAGCGGTAGCCAAGGGAACGGTACGCTGGTCGCCCATGATGACACGTACGTGCTGGTCGATTGTGGTTTCTCCCTGCGGGAAACCGAGCGGCGCCTGTTGCGCCTGGGGGTTCACCCCACGCAACTGAGCGCGATTCTGGTAACCCACGAACATGCCGACCATGTGCATGGCGTGGGTTTGCTGTCTCGGCGCTACAATTTACCGGTGTACTTGAGTCGCGGCACGTTGCGCGGGATGCGCAAACCCATTGAACCTGCTGGCTTCCTGGCCGGTGGTGAGCAACTGCAAATTGGCGCCCTGAGCATCAATGTTGTTGCGGTTGCTCATGATGCCCAGGAGCCGACGCAATATGTATTCAGTGACGGTGAGCGGCGCTTCGGTGTGCTCACCGATCTGGGTTCTTATTGCGCCAAGGTGCTGGAGGGTTACCGGGACCTCGATGCCTTGATGATCGAGTCCAACCACTGCCGAGACCTGCTGGCACGCGGTCATTACCCTTATTTTCTCAAGCAGCGGGTGGGCGGCGAGCTGGGACATTTGAACAACCACCAGGCCGCATACCTGGTGTATGAGTTGGGCTGGCAAGACCTGCAACACCTGGTCCTGGCTCACCTCAGCAGCAAGAACAACCTGCCGACGCTTGCCCGGCAATGTTTTGTCGACACCCTAGGGTGCGACCCGGACTGGCTGCAACTGGCCGATCAAGATTCAGGGCTCGACTGGCGACACATCGCCTAGCCCACCTTACTCAAAGCGGAGCCCATCATGGAAAAACGTGAAGAACTCTACCGCGGCAAAGCCAAGTCGGTGTACAAGACCGACGACGCCAACCGCCTGATCCTGCTGTTTCGCAACGACACCTCTGCGTTCGACGGCAAGCGCATCGAACAGCTTGACCGCAAAGGCATGGTGAACAACAAGTTCAACGCCTTCATCATGCAGAAACTCGAAGCGGCCGGTATCCCGACCCAATTCGACAAACTGCTGGGCGACAACGAATGCCTGGTCAAGAAGCTCGACATGATCCCGGTCGAGTGCGTCGTGCGTAACTACGCCGCCGGCAGCCTGGTCAAGCGTTTGGGCGTGGAAGAGGGCCTCAAGCTCAACCCTTACACCTTCGAACTGTTCCTGAAGGACGACGCCAAGGGCGACCCGTTCATCAACGAATCCCACGTCGTGGCGTTCGGTTGGGGCACCGCTGAGCAACTGGCGCGCATGAAGGAGTTGTCCCTCAAGGTCAACGACGTGCTGAGCAAGCTGTTCGACGACGCTGGCCTGTTGCTGGTGGACTTCAAGCTCGAATTCGGCGTATTCCACGACGGTTCCATCGTCCTGGGCGACGAATTCAGCCCGGACGGCTGCCGCCTGTGGGACAAAGACACCAAGAAGAAGATGGACAAAGACCGCTTCCGCCAAGGCCTCGGTGACGTGATCGAAGCCTACGAAGAAGTCGCCAAGCGCCTCGGCGTACCGCTGTAATCGACGCAAGCATCTGATAGCACGGAAAAAAATCGCTTCGGCGCTTTGCATCCATCAATCATGCTGTTATGATGCGCGCCGTTGGAGAGATGCCAGAGTGGCCGAATGGGACGGATTCGAAATCCGTTGTACCTTCACCGGTACCTAGGGTTCGAATCCCTATCTCTCCGCCATACAAATAAAAGCCCTGTAAGTCTTTGATTTACGGGGTTTTTTATGTGTGTTGATTTTTTGGTTTGACCACTCAGTTTGACCACTCATCATCCCGCCAAAATACCCTGGCGATCTGTTGTTCAACTCCGTACCAGTGGCGATTGAAATCCTCGGATTTCGATCCTGACGAATTGACCGTACCCTTCGACACAAGGTGCACAGCTCAATCTCCTGCAAATCCCTGAAGGTGAGTGCGTCCATATCTCTGAGGGCTCCTGTGAGCTCGTCACGGTGCGATGGAGTATCGAGCACTGTCCGGAGTACTATCCTTGGCTACCAGCATCTTATGCAGAGCCAAGGATGAAGCCGTGATTATCAATGTCACAGACCACAATAATTATCTCTACCACTATACCAGCGCCGAGACTGCGATCAATTGCATCCTCAAGTTTCGTACTCTCCGGTTTGGCGAGTACAGACGGACCAATGATCCCAAGGAAACTAAAAGTTGGTTGTTCGATTTCGTGTCGTTTGAGCCAAAGGTCGACCGAATAAATTACGACCGCAATGTTATGTCGGCTTGGCTTTCAGACGAGTTGAAGCGCGATACACGTCTAGCCTGTTTCTCACGTGATACAGGGCCGCTGACCGGTAACCACCTCACCGATATTTTCAACCGGGGGTTTTGTAAGCCTCGAATGTGGGCGCAGTACGCTGAGAAGCACACCGGCGTTTGTCTGGTCTTCCACCGCGAAAGTCTTGAGAAAGAAATAACTACTCAGCTCGCTGCACACACTCCATTACTCCGTGGTGAGGTGCAGTACAAAGATTGTGGAATCGCCCGTGACCTTTTTGAAGAGCTGACCTTTAGCATCAACACAGACGATCTTGAAAAGTATGGTCAAGACAGGTACCCGGCGATCCATTTAAGAAAGCATTATCAGCAGCTTTTCTTCGAAAAAATGAGCGATTGGGAAGCTGAGAATGAATATCGCTATGTGGCATTTACAAAGTCGACGGAGCCGCTGGATATAAAATACGGAAATGCTTTGGTGGGTATGGTGTTCGGTGAGGACACCAGTGAGGAGAACAAAAGGGAAATGTCCTTGCTCACCAGCGGAGCGGGAGTCGAAATGCGAGGGTTAAAATGGAAGAACCACAGCCCTTGGTATGACTTCGAGCGGCAAGGCTACCGTTGACCGACTGAGTATAGACAGCACCGATACCTTTCTCATCCCCACCAGCTCACACGACCATTACGGAAAACGCTCACACGCGATATCCAAAGCGTTTGGCAGATTGCGCACAGCAGCAATCTCCAAACTCCCTTCTCTGAAAACAGAGCCGTCTGCTGACGACGCAACGATATTTTGATTGCCACGCGTTCCTGTGTGAATTGTGAGAAACGGTGTGGATCAATGCCCAGCAGAATTCACGTACGCGCGCACTATCCCTTTATGGTTCTGTAAATCTTCCATTGTGCGGCACTGTGCTATCGTAGTTTCCGGGCGAAATTACGCCCTTACTCAAGCTAAGGAGAAGCCGAGTGGTAGGCGCAAATGAAGAGTTCGTGAGCATGCCCTACACCTATTATAAAGGTGAGGAAGCGCCGGTGGATGGGGTGGTGGATGTCCTGCAAAGGATGCAGTTCGATTCTCGCTTTGTGCGGGGCGTGGTGGCCACGCAAATTGCAATGACGCTTAAGGAGCAGAGAGTATTTGTGTGGCGTGATGGGTATGCTCTTATCGGCGGGACCAATAAGATCGATAAGTTCTCGGGCGTGGATATTGTTGTCGATGGGTCATTTGAGACATTTACTCTCCAAGCCTATGACGCTGCCACCACAATTCCCTGAAATTTAGAATCGGCAATCTGGTGAGACTTCTCGTGCGCTTAGCTCTGAAATCCGATGGGTGTCTTTGGATATCGGTCTCCAGCGTTTGATGGACGAGCGTCGGGAAACGATATGGCAATGACTTGTGACAGGGGGTGTGACAGCACTTATGACAAAGCACCTTCTCATGGCCTCATGCACAGACGCTAGCCAAAACCTAATCCGAGGACGATGGGCTCTGACTTTCTGGGTATCCCTTAACTTTGGAGAAAAGTTAGAATGCTCTTTATTAATTGAATTATAAGGTTTTTTGTAACAAGCACTGATACAGGACACTTAAAGCAAATTACCAAAATTTTGTAACCCCTACTATATGGACGAGTGAAGTATGAGCATAGAACGTCGCCATCAAGTTTTTGTAAGCTCCACGTATGAGGATCTTCACGAAGAGCGACACGAAGTAATACAAGCCTTACTTGAGCTGGACTGTATCCCGGCGGGAATGGAGCTATTTCCAGCGACTGATGAAGATCAGTGGAGCCTGATAAAGCGAGTGATAGATGAGTGTGACTACTACATTATAATTATCGGCGGCCGCTATGGATCGATCGGCCCGCAGGGTATAAGCTATACTGAGCAGGAATACCGGTACGCACTAGAAACTGGAAAACCAATCATCGCATTCCTTCACAAGACACCAGCGAATATAACCGCAGCAAAAACTGAAACCAATTTTGAATCAAGGGTATTACTGGAAGAGCTCCGGGCGTTGACTCAAAAGAAAATGTGCAAGTATTGGGAAACGTCAGCAGAACTTGGCTCGGTCGTAAGCCGTAGTTTGGTAAGGTTGATAAAAACTCATCCGATGCCGGGTTGGGTTCGTGCTGATAAGGCTGCTGCATCTCTTGCTGCTGAAGAAGTGCTTCGTCTTCGCAAAATAATAGATGACCTAAAGGAGAAGGTCAATAAGTCACTATTTGAGGTTCCAGAGGGAGTGAGCGAATTGGCTCAAGGGGATGAAGTTTTCCCTGTGGCATTTGAGTTTAATACGGATGATGAGAATGGCGAAATCTGGACCTTCACTCGCATTATCAGGATTTCATGGAACGACATTTTTGAAGATATAGGTGCACTTATGCTTGACGGCTTAAGTGATCATGAGTATCAGGAAGGACTCAATAAAATTGTAGAAACCGACTACATTGGTAGCACCGAAATGGAAAATGACGATCAGTTGAAAGGCCATGATGGCCTTAGGAATTTTAGTATTGTTTGGCGTGATGAGCAGACACTAAAGATTCAGTTAAGAGCTCTCGGTCTTACTGAGTATAATAGCGAGCTATCGAAGTGGAAGCTTACACCGCATGGAAGTAGTGTGTTGCTTAAGCTCCGAGCCATACCTAAAGGCTACTTCGATCAGATTGAGAAAATTGATGAGACTTCTGGGGTTCCTGAGGTTACGGTGTAATTAGCTTGAGTCGGTTCGTGATTAACGCAAAGGCAGAAGCTTGAAGTTTGCAGGCTAATTTCATTTCGGGTAAGTGATAAGCTCGACAGGTAGCCCCCCCCCCCTGTTAGCTTATCACTCTGAGCATGGGCGGCTAAGTGCTCAATAGCTGAAGTGATGGTGTTTCATTGGCAAGTCTGTCTGGACATACGGCAATCGCTCTCATCTGTTGATCCTACTTTTTGGCGGTCGGCTTCGCCGGGCGTTTTTTATCGGTTTCTTTCACCGTTTCCCTTGGTCTTTTCTTCGCCTCTTGCTCTGTTACGTATTCACCTGTGACCGCATCGCGATATTTCGTTGGCATGTAAGCACCCTTGACAGTATGCCGCCCCGGTGGCGACCTTTTTGAGACTAGCTCGCAGGCTTATGCGCACAAGGTTTTCTGTGGGCATTCTGGTTACCAAGCTTTTCCGAAACAGGTGCTTACGTTATGCGGGTTCGGCGGTTTTCGAGCAGGGTTGCGTTGGCTGGGGTAGGGCGCTAACCTTCCGCCGTCGCCCTCATGGCGACCGGTTTTGACAGGCCGAAGAACGTGCGATCTCTGTGCATCCCCAAACTGGTCCCAGGCGTCTGTCTGTGCCCATTTGTTATGGCGGCTGTGCGTGGGGCATCTTCGGGTGCGCCGGGTTTCCACGTTTCCGGTCTGTCAACCCGCGTACAGCTGCCACCCAATCCTGTTTGACAGCGGGGGAGTGGTAGCTTCTTTTCATAACGTGGAGTTACATCATGAAGAACAGCACTGCTGATTTTACCGAAGGGCATGCGCGCAAACTCTTTTGCGTAGCCGATGACATCGGCACCGAAGAAGCCCTCACAAACGCCACCGAAATCCTGTCATCCGCCCTGCAAACCGCTTACCAATGCGCCGAAGATCCAGTCAGCACACAGTCGCCTGTCATCATGGCTCTGGCTCAATTGATTGAGAACGCGCAAGCCCTGGTGGACGCTGTCCTCGAGCGTGATTTCCCCACGGCCCAATAAACACCTGCTCCGGAAACGAAAAAAGCCTGTTGAACTCAACGCTCAGCAGGCTTTTTTTTGGCTGCAACTCGGTCAGGCAGGCTGCGCCACCAAGCTGTTGCTCACCTTGCGGCCCAACACCAGCACGGTCGCAAACCCCAACCCCACCAACACAGTGGCCAGGCTCAACAACACCGAGCTGCCCATTTGGTCGACGATCCGCCCACCAAAGAACGAGCCCAGGGCAATGATCACCTGAAACAGCGCCACGAACAGCGGCATGCCTCGCTCCACATCCTTGGGCGCTACCACGAACATCCAGATACTGGCGCAGGCCGGGAAGGCGCCAAAGGCAAAGCCCCAAAGCGCGATCAGCACCACGGCACCCGTCATACCGGTGGCGAAGTAAGGGAACAGGGCGGTGCTGGTACCGATCATCAGCGCGACCAGCAGCAAGGTGTTACGTACGCTGCGGTTGGCGGCGAAGCCGGCGAACACATTGCCCAGAACGCCTGCCACGCCATACAGCAGCAACAATGAGCCAATCGTCGGCCCGTCGAAGCCGGAGCTGTGCTTGAAGAACGGCGCGACATAGGTGTACGCAGCAAAGTGCGCCAAGCCGATCAACAGTACGGCGATCAACCCGACGCGCGCTTGTGGGTTGATAAACAGGGCCGGCAGGTCGCGTACCTCTATGGCCTTTTCCGGTTTGAGGCGCGGCAGCAGCAAGACTTGCGCCAGCAGCACCGGCACACCCACCAGCGCGGTGACCAGAAAGGTCATGCGCCAGCCCATCAGGCCGCTGAGCCAGGTGCCTACGGGCACACCGAGTACGGTGGCCAGGGTCACGCCCATCATGATGATCGACGTGGCTTTTGCGACGCCCACGCCCTTGGGCGCCAGCCTGCCGCTGAGGGCGATGGCAGTGGCCCAGAAACCGCCGATGCTGATGCCCAGCAGTACGCGGCCGAACAGCAGCAGGCTGAAATCGGTGGCATAGGCCACCACCCCGTTGGCGAGGATCATGACCAGCGTCAGGCCGATCAGCAGATAGCGGCGGTCCATGGCGCCAATGCCAACCGACAGCAACGGCGCTGCAAGGGCCGCCATGATGCCGGGCAGGGTGACCATCAGGCCTGCGTGGCCGGCACTGATGCCCAAGTCGCTGGCGACGTCGTTGAGCACGCCCACCGGCAGAAACTCGCTGGTCACCAGGGCAAATGCACCCACGGCGACCGAAAGAATTGCCAGCCACTGCTGTTTGACGCTTTGTTGATTATGTTCGGGAAGGCCGTTAGAGGCCTGGCTCGCGCTTGGCATGGTGTGGGATTCCAAGGTGAAAGTCGCCTGAGGTCAGACGCAGGAGAGGGAAGCTGGGGGCGATTATAGGAATCAGTGTTGGCAATCGAGCAGGCGCTCGTTTCGATAGTAATCATCAGTGCTATCGATGTGAGGTTTTTGAAGAGTCCTCACTCAGCATCACAAACGAAAAAGCCCGAAGTTGAGTCAGCTCCGAGCTTTTCCGGTTATGACGATGTTTAAGGTGCAGGGGGTGGAGTTTTATTTTAGCTAGCCAGCGCGTTCAGTACATGTACTGGGTCATTATGGATAGCTTTCAACAACGCCTTTGCCGGCCCAGTAGGTTCGCGACGACCCTGCTCCCAGTTGCGCAACGTACCGAGCTGAACGTCAATCAGCGCTGCGAATTTAGCCTGGGTCAGCCCTGTTGCCTTACGGATTTCTTTAACTCGCATTGAGTCAACATGAAATTCACGGGATGGCTCCCGTTCTCCGCGCAGGATCTCGTTCATCTCTTGAACGCTTTCCATCAATTCATCAAAAAGTCGGCTCATAGCTATCTCCAGTGCTCAATCGCAGCCTTCAGTGACTTGCGTTCGTCGGCGCTCAAGTCCTGCTGTTCATTTTTGGGATAGATCATCAGTAAAACAATCTGTGATGCCGAGGCGAAGTGGTAATAGATCACACGTGCCCCGCCTCGTTTACCATGGCTCTTGGCTGCTACTCGTATTTTGCGGATACCGCCCGTACCCTCAATCACATCGCCTGCGGCGGGATTCACTACAAGCACGTTCTGAAAGGCCATGTAGGCATCCTCGTCGATCAATTCTTTAACGCGACGTGTGAAGACCGATGTCTCAATGAAAATCATCGCTAATGTACGCCATTGGCTTAGTTGGCTGCAATCCTAGCCGTGCGCGCTTCGGTGAGCATCCGGTGAGTTGTAACTGCTTTTTGGCGCACTCGGATGCGGCCAATTATGTTCTGGCCAACCGCTCCAAAAGGCACTCAATAAACACCCCCTCCGCCCGACTCATCTTCTGCTCCCGATTCCACAGCACGTGAATATCCACATCCGCAATGCCCTCATCCGGCGGCAACCGCCAGAGCAGCCCGTTCTCCACATCCTCGGCCACCACGTGCACCGGCAGGCATCCCAGGCCATACCCGGCAATCACCAGGCGCCGAACTTCTTCAAGGCTGGATGATGACGCCACGATCCGCCCGCCGAACCCTTGCTGATCGCGAAAAATCGTCAGCGGCGAGAGCATCCCGCCGATCTGATCGCTGGTAAAACTCACGAAGTTTTCCGACTGCAAGTCTCCTTCGACCAAGCCGGTGCGTCCGAACAAGGGGTGGTGTTTCCCACAAAAAAACGCATAGCGCTGACGTAGGAACAGGTGCTGTTCCAGGCGCGGCTGTGGCCGACGGTTGAGGCTCAGCCCCAAGGTTGCGGTTTTTTCCAGCAGGGCGGCGACGATGTCGGAGCTGCGCATCACTTCGACCTCCAGGTCTACCCGTGGGTGCTCGCGATGAAAGCCTGCGAGAAAGTCATCGAACGTGTCGGAATTAATCCGGCTGATCATCAGCAAGCGCACTTTGCCGATCACTTCATCACCCGGCTTTTGCAGGGCGTTGCTCATCTGCGAGACCTGGCCGTACATCTCACCGGCAATGGCGAAGATCTGCTCACCGGCCTCGGTAAGCACAAAGCGCGGGCCACGGCGCAGGATGAGCTGGCAGTCGAGCTGTTCTTCCAGGCGCTTGAGCGCCTGGCTGATCGCCGGTTGCGTGAGGTGCAGGCGGGCGGCGGCGCGGCTGATGCTCAGTTCCTGGCCGATCACCCGGAAGGTGCGCAGCAAGTTCCAGTCCAGGCGGTCATTGAGCAGGGGGTGAATATCGCGGCGGGATTCGGGCATGGGGTCGCTCGATAATAAGCAGTTCTTATAATCAAGATAATAAATAGAAAATTGACTAATCATAGCCCCAGGCCGAAAAATCGGGCTCAACAAGCGCCACCAGAGCGCACTGGTTTGACCTTCTCCTGCCAAAAAAATAACCAAAGGAGCCAGCCCCATGAAGCCTTCCGCTTCGCCGCAGCCTCGCCGTGCCGCGGCCGCCGCCTTTATCGGCACCATGATCGAGTGGTACGACTTTTACATCTACGCTACCGCCGCCGCGCTGGTGTTCGGTCAGCTGTTCTTCCCTTCCGACGATAAACTGTTCAGCACCATGGCCGCATTCGGCACCTTCGCCGTGGGCTTTTTCGCACGGCCGTTGGGTGGCGTGGTGTTCGGCCATATCGGCGACCGCATCGGGCGCAAGAAGTCCCTGGTGATTACCCTCGTGATGATGGGCGTGGTGACGGTGTGTATCGGCCTGTTACCGACCTATGCGCAGATCGGCGCTGCGGCCCCGGTGTTGCTGATTTTGCTGCGCGTGGTGCAGGGCATCGCGGTCGGTGGCGAGTGGGGCGGGGCGGTGCTGATGGCCGGGGAACATGCGCCAAAGGGGCGCCGTAACTTCTTTGCATCCTTCGCGCAATTGGGTAGCCCGGCCGGTTTGATCCTTTCCTTGCTGGCGTTCAGCGCTGTGACCCGTCTGCCAGAAGAGGATCTGCTCAGTTGGGGCTGGCGCCTGCCGTTCCTGGCCAGTGCCTTGCTGCTGGTGGTCGGCCTGGCGATTCGCCTGGGTGTGAACGAGTCGCCGGAGTTCCTCGAAGACAAAGCCCTGGCGGAAAAAGCCCGCGCCATCAAGAAAGACCAAGCCCCCGTGCTGGAAGTGCTGAAGACGGCTTGGCGCCCCCTGTTGCTGTGCATTGGCGCCAACACGTTGGGGATTGCCGGCGTGTATTTCACCAACACCTTCATGATTGCCTACAGCACTCAGCAATTGGACCTACCGCGATCGCTGATTCTGGAATGCCTGTTCTTCGTTGCCATTATCCAGTTCTGCGTTCAGCCGCTGGCCGCCTGGGTGGCGGAGAAGGTCGGCGCTACGCGGTTCCTGTGCGCCATGTGCGTACTGGCAATGGCTTCGCCGTATCCGATGTTCGTCTTGGTCAGCAGCGGCCAGGCGCCCTTGATCATCTTTGGTATTGCCTTGGCGGTAGTGTGCATGGCGTCGTTCTACGCCGTGATCGCGGGTTACGTCAGCGGCCTGTTTGAAACCCGTGTGCGTTACACCGCGATCTCTTTGGCCTATCAGGTGTGTGGCGCGTTGGCCGGTGGTTTGACGCCGCTGATCGGCACCTGGCTGGCCCATCAATACCTGGGCCAATGGTGGCCGATGGCGGTTTTCTACAGCGTCATCGCAGCGGTGTCGTTGGTGTGCGTACTCGCTTTGTCCCGCCGCCACGCCACGGCCCACCGCCTGGAAATGGCACACAGTTGAGGGAGTCAGCAATGTTGAAGATTAATGGTGAGCGCCTGTGGCATAGCCTGATGGCCATGGCCGAGATCGGCGCGACGGCACGCGGTGGCAGCTGCCGTCTGGCATTGAGCGCTGAAGACAAGGCCGGTCGGGAGCTATTCAGCCACTGGTGTAAAGCAGCTGGCCTGACGTTGAGCGTGGACGCTATCGGCAACCTGTTCGCTCGCCGCGCCGGCACCGATAAGGACGCCGCCCCGGTGATGATGGGCAGCCATCTGGATACCCAGCCCGAAGGCGGACGTTTCGATGGGGTGTACGGCGTGTTGGCTGGCCTGGAGGTGATCCGCAGCCTCGACGACCACGGCATCCAGACGCGCAAGCCGTTGGAAATTGCGGTGTGGACCAACGAGGAGGGCGCCCGTTTCACCCCGGCCATGCTGGGCTCGGCGGTATTCACCGGCACGCTCGCCTTGGACAAGGCACTGGCCACCGCCGATGTCGATGGTATCAGCGTGGCCGAGGCGTTGCGCACCACCGGCTACAATGGTGAGCGCCCGTTGGGTGGCGCAGTGGATGCGTATTTTGAGGCGCATATCGAGCAAGGCCCGATCCTGGAAGACAACGCCAACAGCATCGGCGTAGTCACCGGTGGTCAAGCGATTCGCTGGCTCGATGTGCGGGTCGAAGGCATGGCTGCGCATGCCGGCACCACGCCAATGCCGTTGCGTAAAGATGCGCTGTACGGCGCGGCGAAAATGATCCAGGCCCTGGAAAACCTCGCCGCCGATTTTGCCCCGCAGGGCCTCACCACTGTGGGTGAGCTGAGCATCGCCAAGTCGTCGCGCAACACCATTCCCGGCTTGCTCAATTTTACCGTCGACCTGCGCCATCATCGCGACGCCGATATCGACGCCATGGAGCAGCAAGTGCGCGCACGCCTGCAGGCAATCGCTGACCACCGTGGCCTGAGCGTCGCCATCACACCGCACTGGGTCAGCCCGGCCACGCCGTTCGACGCCGAGTGCGTGGCCTGCGTGCAGGCTGCGGTGGACGCTTTGGGCTACAGCCAGCAGACCATCGTCAGCGGCGCCGGCCACGATGCGATTCACCTGGCGCGCTATTGCCCCACCGCGATGATCTTCATCCCCTGCGTCGGCGGCCTCAGCCACAACGAAGCCGAAGATGTCTTGCCCGACGATGTGCGCCAGGGCACCGATGTCTTGCTCAACGCCGTGTTGAAACGCGCCGGGCGTGTTCATTTCTGAAGGCTGACGCCATGCCCCTGTGGGAGCAGGCAAGCCAGCTCCCACAGGTTCTGTGTTTATCCAGGAGCAACTCATGAAGACGTTTTTTCACCCCGAACAACTCCTGCATCACCCGCGTAGCTACTACTCCCGCGGCCAGATGCGCACGCCCCAGGAGGTTCCCGAGCGTGCGCGCAACCTGTTGCTGGCTGCGCAAACCCTGGGCTTCGATATCCATCAACCAGCCGATTACGGTCTGGATCCGTTGCTCGCCGTGCACGGTGGCGCCTACCTGGCTTTTCTTCAAGAAGCTCATCAGCGCTGGAAAGAGATCCCCGAAGACTGGGGCGACGAAGTCATGTCCAACATCTTCGTACGTGAACCCAATGCCCTGCGCGGCATCCTGGCCCAGGCTGCGCGCTACCTGGCCGATGGCAGTTGCCCCATCGGTGAGCTGACCTGGCGCTCGGCTTATTGGTCAGCCCAGAGCGCCGTTGCCGCAGCGGGTGACATCCTCGATGGCGCACCTGCCGCCTATGCCTTGTGCCGGCCCCCGGGCCATCACGCCCGCTTCGACGCGGCCGGTGGCTTCTGTTACATCAACAATGCGGCCGTGGCTGCGCAAGCGCTGCGCCAAGGTTTCCAGCGTGTCGCCGTGCTCGATACCGACATGCATCACGGCCAAGGCATCCAGGAAATTTTCTACGACCGCGATGACGTGCTGTATGTGTCGATCCACGGCGACCCGACCAACTTCTATCCGGGCGTGGCAGGCTTTGCCGAGGAAAAAGGCAACGGCGCCGGCGAAGGGTACAACCTCAACCTGCCGATGGCCCATGGTGCCAGCGAAGCGGTGTTCTTCGAAAAGCTGGAGCAGGCTCTGGCAGCGGTGAAGGACTTCTCGGCGGATGTGCTGGTGTTGTCACTGGGTTTTGATATCTACGAGCTGGACCCACAAAGCAAAGTCGCGGTGACGCGGGAAGGTTTTGCGCGGTTGGGGCAGTACATTCGAGGGCTGGGGCTGCCGTGCCTGATCGTGCAGGAGGGTGGTTATCACCTGGAGACGTTGAATAGTAATGCGCAGGCGTTTTTCAGTACGCCAACAGCCTGGAAGACGCTAAAAGCCTGCTGATCAGTTTTCAGCAGGCTTTTCAGTCCTTGTTGGGTGCTCGTTCTCACCTGCGTGCAACCACGCCGTGTAGTCTTGCCCGCCGTAAAACATCCCCACTATCGACACCGTTTTGAAGTCAGGCCTCACCCTGAAAGCAATAATGGTGCTGCGACGATAGTGAGTGATGCGCAAGTCTTTCAGCAGGTCGTCACGGCGCACTCCACGCAAGGGAAACAGGGCAAGGCTTTCGCAGTAGCTGACAAGATTGTCGATAAAACGCGCTGCTACAGGAGGGGAGCCGACATCGCTGATGTAGTCTTCGAGTGCATCGAGTTGCGCCAAGACCTCGGGCGAAAAAACTACCGAGTAGCTCACGCTTCCCTTGTGCCTTTGCGCTGACGTCTGGCCGCCATATGTTCGCGGACCTGTTCTGGCGATAACCCAAGCTCAGGCTTCGCCTCAAGGGCGGTCGCTGCTGGGATGACTTCGTCTCTGAGCCAGTCTTCCATGGCGCGGTCACGCGCCAGCAACGCCCGCAGGCCGTCGCGAATCACTTCACTTTCGCTGGCATATTCGCCGGCAGCCACCTTGGCTTTGACCAGTGCTGCCATTTCAAGGGGCAAGGTGATGCTCATTTG
This sequence comes from Pseudomonas sp. AL10, assembly GCF_029960685.1. Classification (NCBI taxonomy): domain Bacteria; kingdom Pseudomonadati; phylum Pseudomonadota; class Gammaproteobacteria; order Pseudomonadales; family Pseudomonadaceae; genus Pseudomonas; species Pseudomonas sp. AL10. The sequence continues at coordinate 17,939 of NZ_JASBQZ010000033.1, read as the reverse complement.
CTGGGTTGAGCGCATGGGGGTATCCGCCGCAGGTGAGTAGGATTCAATCCTACTCGACCATTGGCGCGATGCAAGAAGCAACTGATCGATGCCGATGCCCGGCACTTCGTCGTCCATCCAGAAGGGGTAGGTTTGCATGAGTTGCTACGTCTCCAGTTGTGTAGGTCAGGCTCCAAGTATTGACCCGTTTTGGCGATCGCGTGGCCGCAGGCGGCCGATAACCTGCTGATATGTATGACTTCATATGTGTAACAGGATGATCTCGACAAACCCTCTCGGCACACATGGCGTCCCACCGGCTCCCATACGATAATGCTCGCCACCTCGACCACCTTTGGCCTGCCTCCCGTGATCATCAACTTCGACCTCAACGACCTCCAAGCCTTCCGCGCCGTGGTGGACAAGGGCAGTTTTCGTGGCGCTGCCGAGGCCATCCGTATCTCGCAACCGGCCCTCAGTCGGCGTATCGAAAAGCTCGAATCGGCGCTGGATGTAAAGTTGTTCGAACGCACTACGCGGCGGGTCAGCCTGACCATGGTCGGGCGCGCGTTTTTGCCCCAGGTGGAGCGAATGCTCGATGATCTGGACATCGCCTTGATGGGCATCAGCAACGTCGCGTCCACACGCATGGGCAACGTCACCATCGCCTGTGTGCCGTCTACCGCGTATTACTTCATGCCCCACGTGATCTCCGAATTCCACAAGCTGTATCCGAAGATTCGCCTGCGGGTGCTGGATGCCAGTGCCGGCGAGGTGTGCAATGCGGTGGCCAGCGGCGAGGCAGACTTTGGCGTGAGTTTCAGCGGCAGCCTGGCCGATGAGGTGGAATTCGAGTTGCTGCTGCAGGAGCGCTACGTGCTGGCCTGCCGGCGGGATCACCCTCTGGCTGCGCGTGACAGCGTGAGCTGGACCGAGGCTTATGAGCATGACTACATTGAGGTGGACAAGACGTCGGGCAACCGCTTCCTGCTCGACCAGGCCCTGCGTGGGGTGCGGGTGAAAAAGCCGAGTATCTGCGAGACCCACCATGTGACCACGATGATCGGGCTGGTGGAGGCGGGGCTGGGCGTGGCGATGGTGCCGTCGATTGCGATGCCGGCGCACACTCACCCGATTCTGGTCAGTGTGCCGCTGGTGGAGCCTCACGTACTGCGCAATGTGGGCTTGATCAAGCGCCGCGGGCGGACGTTGCCACCAGCGGCGTTGGAGTTGGAGCGCTTGGTGCGGGAGATGCCGTTCCGGTCAGCGTGACACCGAGTCCAGGCCGGTGGATTGCACTTCCGGCTGGGCCTCGGGCGATGCCATGAACTGCAACAGGGCCTTGGCCTGCTCCGGGTGTTCGGCGTTCACCGGAATACCGGCGGCAAAACGGGTAACGGACTGCACGTCTTCCGGGATCTTGCCCACAAACGTTACACCCTTGACTGGCAACAACTCCGCCACTTGCTGCAAGCCGACCTCGTAATCACCCTTGGCCACCTGTTCGCCCACCGGCACGCGTTCGATCATGGTGCCCTTGGCCGGCATGCCGAGCTTCTTGAACAGTTCCTTCTCGACATACACGCCGCTGGCGCTATCCGAATAGGCCACCGACTTGGCTTGGCTCAGCACAGCCTTGAGCTCGGCATCGGTACTGATCGCAGGTTTGGCCGCACCTTCCTTCACCACCAGGCCGATCCGCGAGTCTGCCAATTCCACGCGCGAGGCGGGGTCGACTTTGCCTTGTTTGATCAGCTCATCCAGGGCATAGCCGACCATGATCACCACATCGGCGTGCTCGCCACGGGCCAGGCGGTTAGGAATCGCTTCCGGCGCCTTGCCCATGGACGGGCCGAGGATGGTGTCGAGGGTGTCACCGCTTTGCTCGGCGTATTGCGGGCCGAGCAATTTATAGGCGGCGGTGAAGCCACCCGAGGTCATGACTTTGAGTTGTTCGGCCTGGGCGGTCAGCGCCAGGGTGCCGAGGACGACAGCAGTGAGGGTCTTGACCAGCGGCTTCATTGCGCTGCCTCCTGCATGACTTGGCCACGGGTATTGGCGCGGCGATACAACGCCAGGGTCGAACACAAGGCACACAGCGCGGCGAAGATCATCCAATATGCAGGTGAAGCCTTGTCTTCAGTGATATGTATGAACCAGGTGGAGATCGCCGGGGTAAAGCCACCGAACACTGCGGTCGCCAGGCTGTAGGCCAGGGAGAAACCCGCCACACGCACTTCCACCGGCATGATTTCGGTGAGCGCCGGGATCATCGCGCCGTTGTACATGCCATACAGGAACGAGAACCACAGCAGGGTTTCCAGCATGTGCGCAAAGCTTGGTGCGTTGACCACGTAGGACAATGCCGGATAAGCCGTAAGGACAGTCAGCACCGTCATGGCGATCAGCACTGGTTTGCGGCCGAAGCGGTCGCTTAACGTGCCGCCGATCGGCAGCCAGAAAAAGTTCGAGATCGCAACCAGCAAGGTCACCAGCAAGGCGTCCGAGGTGCTCAGGTGCAACACGGTTTTACCGAAGGTCGGTGCGTACACGGTGATCAGGTAGAACGCGGTGGTGGTCATGGCCACCATCAGCATGCCGCCGATGACCACGGTCCAGTTCTTCACCAAGGTCGCCATCACTTCACGCATGGTCGGGCGATGCTTGCGGTTGGCGAACTCTTCGGTTTCCTGCAGGTTGCGACGCAGCACAAAGATAAACGGAATGATCACGCAACCGACGGCAAACGGAATCCGCCAGCCCCAATCAGCCACCACCGCAGGTTCCATCCACACGTTGAGGCCATAACCCAGGGCCGCGGCAACGACGATAGAGATCTGTTGGCTACCCGACTGCCAGCTGGTGTAGAAGCCTTTACGGCCCGGCGTGGCCATTTCGGACAGGTACACCGACACGCCACCCAGTTCCGCGCCGGCCGAGAAGCCTTGCAGCAGGCGCCCCAACAGCACCAGAAACGGTGCCCATAGGCCGATGGTCTGATAACTCGGCACCAGCACGATCAGCAGCGTACCGCTGGCCATGATCGACAAGGTCACGATCAAGCCTTTGCGACGGCCCACGTCATCGATATAGGCACCCAGAATAATCGCGCCCAATGGCCGCATCAGGAAGCCCGCGCCGAACACGGCGAAGGTCATCATTAATGACGCAAACTCATTAGCGGCCGGGAAGAACGCGGCAGCGATATAGGTGGCGTAGAAACCGAACAGGAAGAAGTCGAACTGTTCGAGGAAGTTGCCCGAAGTAACGCGCAATACCGCGCCTACTTTCGAGGGGGCAGCCGCAGGCCGGGAAGGGGTCGTCATGGTTTTGTGTCTCCAGCGTTCTTTTTAAAGTGCTTGTTTCGCTTAAGACTTGGGATAGTGGCTGACACATTTAGAAATGATAAGTGACAAATTTGGATTGATTGATGTGTGTTGGCTATCAATCTGAGCCAGCTTCAAAATGGCCTGCCGTGTTCTATGCTTGAACCTGGGTCCAATTCTTATCGGCGGAGGTCGCTATGGGGAACGAACAGCAGCACAACAAGCCGGAGCGTGAAGAACCCCGGCAGCCGCGCGAAGACGAAAAACCGCAAACCTGGAAGCATCCGGACGACGGCACCGAGCTTTCCGAACGTGACCAGGAGCGCCCGCTAAAGCCCTGAGCATCAGGTAAAACGCGGTCTAATTGTGGGAGCGGGCTTGCTCGCGAAGGCGGTGTGTCAGTCAACGGAGTCGTCGGCTGAACCATTGCCTTCGCGAGCAAGCCCGCTCCCACATGTTTTACCGTGCACATAGACGCAGCTCCCCAGCCTTCCTAAACTGCCGCTTGTCTTGGGGAAAGGGGCAGGCGCCGATGAATCGCAATGAATTACGCAAGGCCGACATCAACCTGATGGTGGTCTTCGAAGCACTGATGCTCGAGCGCAATGTGACGCGGGTGGCGGAGAAGCTGTTTCTCGGCCAACCGACCATCAGTTCGGCCCTCAACCGCCTGCGTACCCTGTTCAACGACCCGCTGTTTATTCGTGTCGGCCATCGCATGGAGCCTACGGCGCGCGCGGAGGAGATCATCCAGCACCTGTCGCCGGCCTTGGATTCGCTGTCTTCGGCCCTGAGCCTGACCCATGATTTCGACCCGTCCATCAGCACCATGACTTTCCGCATCGGCCTGTCCGATGATGTGGAGTTCGGCCTGCTGCCACCCTTGCTGCGCGCCTTGCGCCAGGAAGCGCCACAGGTGGTGTTTGTGGTGCAGCATGTGGACTACTGGCGCATTCCCGACCTGCTGGCTTCCGGCGACATTACCGTCGGCATCACCCAGACCCGCGGGCTGCCGGCCAATGCCAAGCGTAAGCTGTTGCGGCACATTCGCCCGTGCCTGCTGCGCGCCGATGCCTCGGACACACCGCTGACCCTCGACGAATATTGCGCACGGCCCCACGTGCTGGTGTCCCACACCGCCAACGTGGCCGGGTTTGCCGATGAGTGGCTGGCCGAGGTGGGCCGCAAACGCCATGTGGTGCTCTCGGTGCCGCAATACAGCTCGTTGCCGGCCTTGCTCGCCGGCACCGACATGATCGCCAGCCTGCCGGATTACACCGCCCAGGCCATGGCCGCCAGCGGGAACCTGTTCTGCGAGCCGTTCCCGTTCGAAACCCCGACCCTGGATTTGTCGATGGTGTGGCTCAGCCATGTCGACACCGACCCGGCGGAACGCTGGATGCGCTCGCGGCTGGAGGCCTTCATGAGTGATCGCGGGTTGGTAGCGAATAAAGCCTGAGGCTTATATCCGTGCTATGGGCAGGGAGGGCGGCTCAAGCACGGCTAATCCTCAACGTGCTCTTCTTGAACAGGGTTGCTAATCAGCGACGCACGCAAAATACGGATGCGTTGCTCGGAGTGATAGGCGCCTGCTTCTGTAAACCTGAGGAATGCTCGCGAGCAACACTTACAGCCCCAGATGCTTGAAATATTATAAGGAAAGAAATCAAAGCAGATAGGCGCGTCCTCAGACCAGAAATGGGTACCGTTCGGGTGGTATTCCTCAAGGCTGAGTTCTTGTGCCCTATCGCTCGATATTTCGCCTATGAAGCGCAATAGGCTGCTCGCCTCGAGTGTTTTGGGTAAGGTTTCCCACCCCTGCGACAAGCCCCGAACACAAGAGCAGGCAGTAGACTCCAGCGAAGAGCGTTCGGCAATCTGCCTGATAGTTTCTGGCGTGAGTATCATTTTTATGCTGTTCCAGGCGGTAATAGCTCAGATTCGGTTCTTGCTTAAAACCAGTTTGTTCAAATAGCTTTCAATTTTGGGTAAAACAAACTGCAGTATCTTCGGCATGGTGTGAATAGGCAGTTGGCAGCATGCAAAATACAACGCCATTGTGGGCGATAAGCTGACACCAAGAGCAGACCATAATAGTCCAACATTTCTATTGCCGCCGTTGAGTGCCATGGTGAACTTGGAGATCAATGATCCGGGATATAAACAGCCCATGAGAAGCTGCAGGCAAACGTTGATGCAGTAGGCGATGGCGATCATTGAGATGGCCAACGAAGGGGTCTCCAGAATTACCTGCTGCATGCCCGCCATCGTGCCTACTGCAAAGAGGAAAAGCGCGATGACGACAATACCGTCAATAGCCAGGCCGTGCGTGGCGACGAAGGTGTGGGAAAAACGACGTATCAAAATAGCAGCGCCTTCGGCGCCTCCTATCAACACGGCCAGTCTGATCGCCAGATCAACAGGGTTCAAGGAGAGTGAAAGGCCATCAGCGAATAGGTGGAGTATCAGCGGAGCGGTGACAGGGATAATTGCCATTGAGCAGAGTGCAGTCACCAACGACATGGAAGGGTCAAGCCCGAGCATTCTCGCGACGGCTGCATTTCCGCTGGCGGGCGGGGCGGCAACAGCGATGGCTATCGCAAGGGACAGTTCTTGATTGCCGGTGAGGTAAAGCGAAAGCATTCCAAAAATATAAGGGCAAGCCACCACCATCAGGGCTGGAAATATCAGAGATATTTTCAAGTTTCTTGCTGCAGTGATGACTTCAGCGTTGTTAATACGCAGCAGAGTGCCCAGAACAAATATGAAAACCATGACGGGGAGCAACGGCCTCGCCAAGTCTGCAAGATAGGGAATAGCCAATCCAATTGCGCAACCGCATGCAAGTACGGTAGGCCCTCTGCGCGTAATTTCGGGCAGAATTCTGTGCATATGAGTGCTCTCGAGGCGACGTCCCTTTCGGGACGCTGCTATTAGGTACGCAGAGTTATTTCAGGTGTGACAGACGGCGGTGGCGAGTTCCTGGATTGCCTCACGACCAGGCGCCCATCGATCAGAATCGAGGTAATACTTGGAAGGTCACCACTGCTGAAACTTCCAAGTACGCTGGGTTGCGCTCCTCCCAAAGGCCCGCAGGCGATCAGAATGTCGGCTTCTCTTCCGACGCCCAGAATCCCGCGATTCAACTTTCGCACCTTGGCGGTGTTACCCGTTGCGAAGCAGACGGCCTTTTCCGGTGGTACGTCGCCGAAACTACTGAGCAAGGCAATTGCCCTGAGCATACCAAGCGCGGGAACCCCACATCCGGCAGGAGAATCTGTGCCAATGACGATACGGTCCAGTTGGTTCATTTCTCGTGCGTAATTCAGGGTGGTGACCGCCGCGAACTCGTTCCCGTTATGTACGATTTCCAAGGCACCCAGACAGCCTTCACACAGGCATCTGATTTGGCTCGGTGCCAGTGCGGTATAGCCGCCGTTGATATGCCCGATGATATCGGGCGCAATTTCAAGGATCTCTTCTGCGCCCATGCTCTGGGAAGTAGAAATTGAAGGACCGCCCGTGTGGGTGATAGAGGTCATGCCGTGTTTGCGAGCCATTTTGACCAATTCAGCTGCACGACTGACTGACTTGACAGGGCCAATCCCGACCTCTCCCAGTTGGTTGATGCCTTGAGCAACCATTGCGGCGAAATCCTCATCCGAAAATTCATCGTTGAGCAGTGGCGCGCCGGCTTCCATTTTTATTCCGCTAGGGCGCGCATTGGAGAAAGAGCGCTGCGCTGCGATTGCCATGGCGATAGTACCGACCCTGTCGGTCGGTAGCCCCGGAACGTGCACTTCACCGGCAGAGATCATGCTCGTCACGCCGCCCTGCAAGGAGTGCCAGATCCAACTGTGGTTGCCAGAGCGCGGGCTGTACTCACCCAGGGTCGGGTGAGTGTGGTTGTCGATCAAACCTGGCATGACCGTGCTCTGTTTGGCGTCAATCAGCAGGTCTGCGTGTGAAAAATCTACATCTACTGCCTGACCAACGTAGGTGATCATTCCATCAACACTGACGAGGGTATCGGCTGTAATGAGTGGAGTTGCGAGATCACCCGTGAGAAAAGTGCCTATATTATGAATAATTGACGTATATGGCTTATGGTTCGACATTTAATTTATCTCTTTATATCATCGAGTAACGGGTTCGAAGATTCGCGCGCCACACTTGTTGAATGAGCGGAAGTTCCACAAGTTGTTAGTGATGAACAAACGCTGGATCCAACGGTACGCATGCCCCTCTGGATCGAAACTGGGGGTGAACTTATCACGCGAATGGAGCATGAAACGATTGTTGATGTACACCAACTTGCCAGGTTGAATGTCCAGCGGCCGCGCTACGCTTTTAAGCGCGTTGTAAAACCTCAACAGGGTATTTTGTGCTTCGTGATCAGCGGCAATTACCATGTCCGGGTAAAACGCAGCAGTGACTCTAGGGTGAGTCAGCGGGCCGCTCAGAATTGGGTATACATGAGTTTCTTTCGCGCCTGCGGTACTGTTCCTCCAGCGGTAGGGCTGACGAATGATGAAATGTTTGCCATATAGGATTTCAATATCGGCCTGTTCCAGTGCCTGAAGGGCTTCCCTCGCATCGGCAACCCAGGTTTTCGGGCCCACCCCGGCAGGGTCACCGCGAACGCCGAGAAGCAAAAGAGCCAGCGGCGAGGTGTCTCCACGGGAGTCATAAGCCTGAAAGGCATTCTCGGTGTGCAGGTCCAACTCCAGGTCCGAACCGTTGCCGGTATACTCGCCCATGGCCTCCGGATGCGGTACCAAGTCATTGACCAGTTTTGGCCCCTCATGCTTGATGGAGTAGGGCTCCGCTATCAAACTGCCCAGGGCAACCAGCACATTTTCAGAAAGATAACCGCTTTTAAAGTTCAAGCTATTAGCGTCGCCCTGCGGGCTGCCAAATGTGTTATCAATCGGAAGGTTCTCGAATACACAATAAGAAGCATCGTCATCTTTAAGGGATTCAAGCTTTTTTAGAAGTCGCGCAGGAAACTTTTGATAAGCGGTCATGCGAATGAGGTGGATGTAGTCTCGCCCTCCCGTTGGCTCGTAACAAATGTCTATAAGCGCGTCCCGAATACTCTCTTTTTCAACGGCCGTCAGCCAGAAGCTGTTGGCGTCTGCACATGAATCGTCCACACGCACTCCTTTAAAGGTCTGATTGATTTGTCATGAGTTAAGTTATAAGTAAATTACGACTTTCAAGCGCTGAGGTGGGGGCCCCGTAAGCACGACCTGACAGTGTCCATGCTTCGATAAGGCCCGACCTGAGTGGGTGACTCAACCTAAGAGCTTATCTGTGTACGCACCGGTGAAGTGATGGGTGGTAAATTGGCCATCAGCATCATAGGGTTGTCCTTCATCGGTGCTGATGATTCTTGATAATCGCCCACGATGATAGGCAGTCAAGAAGTTGAAGAATGGCGTGCTTTCTTCTCTTGTGTCAGATACTCCGTAAAGCCTCAACTGTTTTATTATTGCAGCTTCAAGGTGTGGCAACATATACCAAGGGCACGTTGGAAAGCAGTGGTGGGCCGCGTGGTAACCAAAATTCAAAATAATCAGATTGAGGAAGGTAAACTTTCTTGCCACCGGTACGGAGAAGGTATTTTGGATTTCGTAGTGTTTTCCATGGGTTAGCTTTTCTCCCTCGGTATACACCTGCTGGAAAGAATGCTGGAAACAGTCGACAAATCGTACGATGTGTATCCTCAGGAAGGAGGAGGTTTGCCATACCAGCACAAGCATCAGGGAGAACCGGGCAAACGTAGCAAAGGCTACAACGTAAATGCACAGGCTTCCAATACCCCTTGCAACCTCGCGCCTGCTGCCACTAAATATCACAGCGTAAATATTGGTAAGCTTGATCAAATAGTAGAAGGCGGGAAGGTATATTTTTTCTGCAACAATGATCGCACTAAATAGCCTTGGATGAGCGACAGCAAAGTGACCACTATCGAACCCACCAATGTCAATTTTTTCGGCATGATGGCGAACATGATCTTTTCTATAGGCTTCAAATGAAAAGAAAGAGAGGCCGTTAAGGAAAGACAGCAACTCTCCGACGACAGCATTGACTTTCTTCGACTTGAAAACAGAATTGTGCGCGCAATCGTGGCTCAGGTACCAGGACCAGATCTTCGCAAGGGCAATTAAGATAATCGCACCGAGTGCCGCAACGATCTGTTGAGTATACGCCAGGAATATGCCCCATACAGTGAAGGTTGCTATCACACTTAGTACAATCACTGATGGCAATAATTTTCGCTCTTTCGCTATTGAAATAAGCAGGGTTTTCACGTTAGCGTCTTTGATGGCGCGCAGATAATTATCAGCATACAGTAAAGACATCTCATCACCTTCAAGAGCAAAATTCACCGAAACGCTTATTGAGCTGGTTGGGGGGCTGGCATTGAACAACGGATCATGCCTGGACAGGCGTAATCCCTTCCGTGCGCATGTGGAATTAACGACGGGGCTCGAATATGAGCACGCACACAATGCCAAAGATGTAGTGCAGGTGTACGGGTGGCTAGGGTTCTTTTGCTGTTGCTTCTGGTGCCAGTGAAGGCGGCACTAGCGAGACTGCAGCGTGAGTATCCGCGCCCGAGGGTTGATCGCCGCTACTGGATTTGTAGCCGATCAGTATCACGCCGACGATGCACAATAAAACACCGGCAATGTTTAAATAGGAGAGTCCTTCTTTAAGCAGAAATACCCCGATGAAGCCGAGCGCAATATTGATAATGGCGCCGGTAACGATATTGCCCGTGCTGAGGTCCCATCCACTGCGATACATCATCAAGAAGCCGATTTCCATCATCAAGATGCAAAACGCGATGCCTCCCTGAAGCCAGGTCATTTGCTTCAAGCCCGCGAGTAACGTTCCACTGCCCAAAAAAAACGGCAACATCAATGTGGACAGGATGACGATCGCCACATAGATACTGACAATTGAAACCAAGGGGTTGATCGTAGACGGTATTTTCTTCATGAGCATGTGATAGCCCACGGTGCCCAGTATCGCTACGATCGCTGATAGATAGAATGTGTATTCTTTACCTAGCACGTTCAATACTCCTACTAGTTGGGTTCAAGTTCACGAAATGTGGTGGTTTCCAGGAACCTCTTGTCCATGTACTCACCCGCGATGATCGCTCTGTATTTCGCAGGACTGCCCTCTGCGCAACAGCTGGGCAGGCACTCCACTTTGGCGGTGTAGTCTGGATCCATAAAGAACGCCGCCGAGTGGCGTAATTGGCCAGAGGTATTTATCACTCGATGCAGCGTTGCTTTGTAACGGTCATTCGTCCAGCGAGACATTAGATCCCCGACATTGACGACAAAGGCATTTGGGATGGGTTTGACTTTGATCCAGGTGCCGTTAGCACTCTGTACCTCCAGCCCCCCGGTGGCACTTTCCGAGATCATGGTTATCCAGCCGAAGTCTGTGTGCTCTCCAGCACCCATCGGCGCTCCCTGTGTATATTGAGTGGAGGGATAACGCAGGACTCTCAATTGGGCCATCGGCTTCTTGAATTTATCATCGAAGTAATCGATCGGCATATTGAGCGCAAGGGCAAACACGTTTAGCAGTTTTTTTCCGAATATGAGCATTTGCGAGTGATATTCCGTCATCGCAAGCTTGAAGTCGGGCAATTCCTCTGGCCATACATTGGGGCCGTAAAAAGGTAATTTGGCTTTTACGAACTCGTCGTCAAGCGACAAGTCCGCTGCCATGTCAAAACCCTCTTTGACATCGCCCAATATGCCATCCGACTTATCAGCGCCTTCGCTGAAGTAGCCACGCATATAGGGAGATTTATGAATTTCGATTTTCTCCTTGGCCTGAACAGGCAGGTCGAAAAACGATTGTATTTGAGAGAAAACAGTTGAAATAAGCGTGTCATCTACACCGTGATTGACGACGGTGAAGAATCCGACCTCCCTGCACGCGTTGTCGATCTCCTTGACTAGGCGTGGTGATATCTCTGCGCCCTGCGTCAAACTACCGACGTCAATGATAGGTATGTTCTTTTCCATGGATGCACCATTTGCTCTAAAAAAGGCGCAACGAGACCTACTCCATGAATACTGAAGTGCACTCAGGGATAGACCGTATATAGGCCAGTGTCATTTATTTAGACTAAGGAATTCCGTCAGCTCGCAAGCGCTGGCAGTAAGCACTCGACATTCTCGATCGGCGCGCCTCCTGTTACAGGCTAGGTGGCGTAGCCTAGAATTCACTTCTATGAAAGCGAAGGCAAATCAGATAAAGTAAGCCTGGCTTAGTTTTTTTACCATGGAAGGGGGATTGATTAATGTTCGCAAAATTGCCGTTGACAGCCATTCGAGCATTTGAATCTGCCGCAAGACTCGGTGGGTTTAAAGCAGCCTCCGCGGAGTTGTTTGTCACCCCGGCGGCAGTATCACAACAAATAAAAACACTTGAAAACTTATTGGGCAGTATGCTTTTTGTACGCACTCCTCATGGTGTTCAACTCACTGCGAACGGTGAGAGGCTATATTCAAAGGTGCATCTTTCTTTTTTGGATATAAGCAGTAGTATGTCGTCGCTTAAGCCACCCGCCGACTCCAACACACTCCGAGTTTCTACCACGCCGGCATTTGCGTCTTTATGGTTGATTCCTCGGCTGGCGAAATTTTATAGTGAACATCCAGATATTCATGTCAGTGTTGAAACCAGTAATGAAGTGGTGGATTTGTTTCGTGACTCATCTGTTGATTTAGCTATTCGTTGTGGGTTTCGCGATTTTCCAGACTTGTACAGCCACGCGCTTATGCGCGAACAGTTTGGTGTTTTCTCCCACGCCCATTGGAAGCAAGGAGAAGCTGAAGCTTCGTTGAAACTTATAAATATACGTTGGGCTACGGCATCGCCCGCTTCAATTAGTTGGGCTTCCTGGTGCGCGGCTGCGAATCATGAGAGTTGGCTATCAAACGCGGTCTATCGTGAATACAACGATGAGCATTTTGCGCTTCAGGCCGCTATTGCGGGGCATGGCTTGACGCTGGCGAGCACGGTCTTGGCAGCAGACTATGTTGCGAATGGATTGCTGATTCCTTACAGACCCGACATCAAGATTCCGGGCGCGCAGTTTTCAGCCGTGTGCGTGCCGGGGCGTGAGCGTTCAGGTGCCGTAAAGCAGTTTCTGGCCTGGATGGTCAAAGTGATAGCCGCCTGCCATACCGATTACCCTGTCGCTCGGGATGACGCGTCGCAGGCTGTCACTAAGCGCCGAACATCACTGGCTATCTGATTAGGGTGTGGAGAGCTTGATCAGGCGCGTTCCTATAACAAACCCTGATCCGCACACACCTTCACCACTTGTTCCCGAAACCAGGTATTGGCGCTGTCCTGCCCACTGGTTTCGTTCCACTGCATATCCAGGGTGAATCCCGGCAACCCGTTGGGGGCTTCGCAAACGCCGAATGCCGGCGCCGGTGCCAGCAATTTTTGCACGCGGCGGGGCAGGGTGACGATGAAGTCGGTGCCGGCAATCATCTTCAATGCCGCGCTGTAGCTGTTGGCCCGCGCGATCACCTGGCGCTTGCGGGCCTGGCGGGCGAGCCAGCCGTCGATCATGTTGGTGTCGGAGGTCCAAGGCGTTGGGAATACGTGGCGCCGCTCAACGAAGGATTGCAGGCTGAACGCCTGTTCCCTGGGCGCCGAGCGTTGGTCGCATACGCAGACCAAGTCGTCCTCCAACAGCATCTGGGTCTTGAAGTCTTTATGGGCGCGGTGAAAGTGCGGGCCGAAGCAGATCACCAGGTCCAGCCGACCTTCACGCAGGTCGTCGGCGGGGATCTCGGTTTCCAGCTTCTGCACATTGACGATCACCGGCAGGTCGGCATGGTCGAAGCGCTTGAGCAGGCGGGGCAGGATCAACTGTTCGAAATATTCTGGCGCGCACACATTGAAGGTCACCGCCTGTTGGGTCGGGTCGAACGCTTGGCCACCGGCATGACACAGGTTGATGCTTTCCAGAATCTTCTGCACATGCTCGTACATGGTGGTGGCCTTGTACGTAGGGCGCATGCCCGCGCGGGTGTTGATAAACAGCTCATCTTCAAAGCTGGTGCGCAGCTTCTTCAGGCTGTAGCTCACAGTGGACTGGCTGACGAACAGCGTTTCGGACACCTCGGTAACGCTGCTCTGGTCGTAGACGGCGATAAACACCATCAAATCCTGCATATCGAGCTTTCTGAGCAAGTTACTGTTTAGCATCGGTTTCGTCCGTAAACCCTTTGTACCGAACTCAGTACAAGACTGAGCAAAATGTTAACGGAACGCCCGTACCAATAGAAAGCTCTGTAGGACCCTTCTATGTTTCGTGTGGGACAAAAAATGTTTGTAATACGACGTCAGCGGATATGCCGTGCGTAATGCGCCGGGTTGAAACGCATCACGATCAATAGCATCAGCCCGCTCACGGCCATCAATGACCACCAGGCCCATTCGAAGCTGCCCAACTGGTCGCGGATCATGCCGGCGATCAGCGGCGATAGGCCGGCGATCAGATAACCGATGCCCTGCACAAATGCGGTAAGGCCACCGGCGCGACGTGGGTTGTCGAGGTGGTCCAGGGACAGGATCAGGCTCATCGGGAACAGGCCGCCAATGCCCAGGCCGAGCAGGCAGGGCCACAACAGGCTCCAGCGTTGCGGGCTGAGAATGAGGCCGTAGAACCCCAGGATGATCAGCACCAGCAGCACCGCCACCACCCCGCGTTTATCCTGGCGGCGGTTGGCAATGGCCGGAGTGACCAGGCCGGAGATCACTTCCATGGCGGTCAAGAAGCCGAGCAGCAAGCCGGCATTCTGTTCACTCCAGCCCTGCTCGACGTAGTACGGCGCCAGCCACGCCAGCACACAGGTGTAGGACGCTGTGCCGAGGCCAAAAAAGATCGCGAGCAACCAGGCGCGGCGGTTGCTGAAAAATGCCTCCTGGGGGCCAGAACCGGCTTGAGGCAAGGGCGGCAGGGCCGAACGCTGCGCATACCAGAACATCAGGGCCAACAACGCCAGCATCGCCCAAATCGCCAGGCCGATACGCCAACTACCGGTGTGGGCTTGCACCCACGGCGAGAACGAAGCAGCCAGTGCCGCGCCGCCCATGATCGCAGTGACATACAGGCCCATGAACAACGAGACGTTGGCGCTGAACCGCGACTTGATCAGCGCCGGCATCAATGCCTGGATCAGCGCAATGCCGACACCCGCCGCAATGGCACTCACGATCAACTCCAGCGCCGAATCCAGGAACAGCCGCGACACGGTCGCCAGCCCAATCACCAGCAGCGACACCACAATGCTGCGATGCTCGCCCACGCGCTTGGCCAGGCCCATGCCAAGGAACATCGCCAGACCCATGGCCATGACTGGCAACATGGTCAGTAAGGCCGCGCTGCTGAAACTCAGCGGCACATCCGCGCGAATTGACGCCAGCAGCGGCCCCACGGCTGCCATCGAGGGGCGCAAGTTGAGGGCGACGAGCACCACGCTGACCGTCAGCCATACGGCGGTGGTGGATTTTGCCTGAACGTTTTCCATGGGCTTGCCTTGAATGAACAAGGGCGAATCAGGCCATGCAGCGTGTAGCGGGGCAAATGAGAAAGTCGCAGGGGCTATTGAAAAAATGCGGATGCCGAGTGGTGAGGTAAGCGCGCATTGGGCGTCGGCTATCAGGCCGCCTTCGCGAGCAAGCCCGCTCCCACAATTTGATCGCGGGGCGTCGGGAAGATATGGGTTGACTGTCAGGCCGGGATTACAGACTCGGCAACTCCCACCGCCCCTGGTCGATTTCAAGCAGCGTCGGCCCCTGACGATCGGCGGCAGCACGTAAAGCAGTGCGCAATGCTTCAATGTTATGGACGCTCTGCGCCGCGCAGCCCAGGGCCTTGGCCACACCGATAAAGTCCGGTGTGTAGATGTCCACACCCACCGGCTCGATGTCACGGTTGACCATGTACTTCTTGATCTCTTCATAACCCTGGTTATTCCACAACAGCACGATCACCGGTGTACGCGCCTCCACCGCGCTGGCCAGTTCCGGCAGGGTGAATTGCAGCCCGCCGTCGCCGATCAGGCACACCACCGGTTGGCCATCGCCGCGCCCGAGCCAGGCGCCAATGGCGGCGGGCAGGGCATAACCCAGGGTGCCGTACCCGGTGGAGGCGTTGAACCAGCGGCGTGGGTGGTTGAGGTTCAGGGTCAGGTTGCCGCTGTACACCGGTTGAGTGGAGTCGCCCACGAACACCACGCCGGGCAGTTCCTCCAGAACAACGTTGAGAAACCGGGTTTGCGCGCGCGTCGCAGCGTCCCATGCAGGTTCCAGCTCGGCCCACAAACGGGCGACGCGTGCGGTGCCCCAATCGGGCGAGCGAGGCGCCAATGGCTGGCGGTTCACTTCGGTGAGCAGCGCCTGGGCGGCGATGCGTGCGTCGGCCACTAGCGCAACTTGAGGCGGGTAGTTGCGCACGTTCTGGTCCGGGTCGATATCAACGCGCAGCAGCGCACCGGGAATGTCGAAGCCGCCGGCGAAGGTGACGTCGTAGTCGGTTTCGGCCAATTCCGTGCCGATGGCCAGCACCACGTCGGCTTCAGCCACCAAGGCACGGGTGGCGAGCAGGGTTTGCGTGGAGCCGATCAGCAGCGGATGCGCGGCGGGCAACATGCCCTTAGCGTTAATGGTGAGGGCCACGGGCGCGCCGAGGGCTTCTGCGAGACGGGTCAGTTCGGCGGCTGCGTCAATGGCGCCGCCACCGGCCAGGATCAGCGGGCGCTTGGCGGCAGCCAGCCTCTGGCTCATCTGCTGCACGGCCGCCGGTGCTGCGCCAGCGCGGGCGACGCTGACAGGCGTGCTGCCCAGCAACGCGTCGGCATTTTCCACCAGTACATCCAGGGGAATCTCGATATGCACCGGGCGCGGCCGACCGGCCTGGAACACCGCAAACGCCCGCGCCAGCACACTTGGCAGTTCCGCCGCCGACATCAAGGTGTGGGAGAACGCCGCCACACCAGCCACCAGCGCGCTCTGGTTCGGCAGCTCATGCAACTTGCCGCGCCCGCCGCCCAGTTGGCTGCGTGACTGCACGCTGGAAATCACCAGCATCGGGATCGAGTCGGCATAGGCCTGGCCCATGGCTGTGGTGATATTGGTCATCCCAGGGCCGGTGATGATAAAGCACACCCCCGGCTTGCCGCGGGTACGCGCATAGCCGTCGGCCATAAAGCCGGCGCCCTGTTCGTGGCGCGGGGTGACATGCCGGATGCTGGAACGCGCCAAGCCCCGGTACAGCTCCACCGTGTGCACGCCGGGAATGCCGAATACGTGGTCAACGCCGTAACTTTCCAGAAGGTGCACCAATACTTCGCCGCAGGTCGCCATACAGGTCGCTCTTGTGAGGGATTCGAAGCGCTATTGGAGCGGTTGGCCGGTGGCGGCAACAATCGATAAAAAGTCATACTCGGCATGTCCTCACGTCATGGCTGGCCCCAATGAAACGCCTCCCACCGTTAACCGCGCTGCACACCTTCTGGGTCACGGCCCAGTGCTGCAACTTCACCCGTGCCGCCGAGCAATTGCACATTACCCAGGGTGCGGTGAGCCGTCAGGTTGCCGGGCTGGAAAGCCAGTTGGGCTACGCCTTGTTCCAACGCCAGGCGCGGGGCTTAAGCTTGACCGAAGAGGGACGCCAATGGCTGATGTGCGCGCAGCAAGTGTTTGGCTTGCTCGCTGACGCGGTGGAGCACGTCGGTGACCGGCGCCGAACCTTGCAGCTCAAAGCGTCCACCTGCGTGATGCGCTGGTTGTTACCGCGCTTGTTGCAATGGCAAAAAGAGCGCCAGGATGTGCCGGTGGAGCTCACCACGACGGTGGCCTATAACGTGGACTTTCGTCGTGAGCCGTTTGACGCGGCGGTGATCTACGGGCCCATCGCCGAGCAGCCGGCCGAGGCGCGGCATCTGTTCGACGAGCGCCTTACGCCGGTCTGCGTGCCTGGGTTGCTGGGCACTTTGCGTACACCGCAGGATTTGCAGCATCACGTCCTGTTGCACCCGACCCGAGACGAGCGCGATTGGACGCTGTGGCTCAAGGCTGCCAATACCTGCTTGAGCGATCCCATCCAACGGCATCACTTTGAAACCCTGGACTTGGCAATGACCGTGGCGTCCCAGGGCACTGGGGTGGCGATGGGCGACAGTGCGCTGATTGGCGAGGATCTGAAGGCGGGGCGGTTGGCGATGCCGTTTGAGCTGCGGGTGTCGACGGGGATGGGGTATTACTTGGTGTATCCGCCGGGGAAGGAACCGTCGGTTGGGTTGGTCGAGCTGATGGATTGGTTGGTCGGTGAGGCCAGTGTGGGGTGACGGCCAACGCCTATCAAACTGACTCGCCGCGATCCAACTGTGGGAGCTGGCTTGCCTGCGATGACGGCCTGCCAACCGATACTTCTCTCCCTGACACCCCACAACCCAACTGTGGGAGCGGGCTTGCTCGCGAAGGCGGCCTGACAGTCAACACGGTTGGATTGTGTGCATATCCATTGCTGCGGTAACGGCCACTTAGGGTTCCGCCCTGACGGCGGCTCAC
>NZ_JASBQZ010000032.1:0-65506 GCF_029960685.1 Pseudomonas sp. AL10 | reverse complement strand
AGTGGCCGTTACCGCAGGAATGGATATGTACACGGTCCAACTGTGTTGACTGTCAGGCCGTCTTCGCAGGCAAGCCAGCTCCCACATTTAGATCGCGGTGCCTCAGCCAGATCAGCGTCGGCTGTCAGGCCGTCACGGGAGCAAGCTCCCTCGCCACAGATTTAGCGTCGTGCCGTAGTTGTGTAGATACCTATGCTGCGATAGCGGTAGTGGCTTAAGTGGAAATCTTGAGGCCAATCAGCCCGCAAATAATCAACGCCACACTGGCCAACCGAAACAGCGCCATGGACTCCCCAAACAGGATAATCCCGGCAATCACCGTGCCTACGGCCCCCACGCCGGTCCAGATGGCATAGGCGGTACCCAGCGGCAGTTCCTTCATGGCCAGCCCCAATAGCCCAAGGCTGACGGCCATGGCGGCAATGGTCAGGGCGGTGGGCAGCGGCTTGCTGAACCCGTCGGTGTACTTCAGGCCGACGGCCCAGCCCACTTCAAACAACCCGGCAAAAAACAGAATGATCCAGGACATGATGACCTCGCTTCTATCAAAGTGGGGTCGTCCCCGGGTAAGCGCTTGATAGCGTCGCGAGGTCGTCCCCGCGAAGTTCGGTAGAGTGCCGAAATTGGACCGTGCGATCAAGTTACGGCGTGGTTTCCAGCGCGCGACGGTCTTCCTTCTCGCTCATGCGCCGGAAGTAGGTCGACAGCAACGCTCCGGAAATATTGTGCCAGACGCTGAACAACGCGCTGGGCACTGCCGCCAGCGGCGAAAAGTGTGCACTGGCCAAGGCGGCACCCAACCCGGAGTTCTGCATGCCCACTTCCAGGGCCAGCGACTTGCGTTGCGCCAGGGGCAGCTTGAACAGGCGCCCGGTGAAGTAGCCCAACAGGTAACCGAAGCTGTTGTGCAACATCACCACGGCCATGATCAGCAGGCCCGACTCGGCAATCTTGCCTTGGCTTGCGGCAACCACGGCCGCGACGATGATCACAATGCTGACCACCGACACCAGTGGCAGCACGTCCACCGCATGCCTTACCCGATCACCGAGCAAGCGCTGCGCGACCACGCCCAGTACGATGGGTAGCAGCACCACTTGCAGGATCGACCAGAACAGCTCCATGAACGACACCGGAAGCCAGGCCGAGGCCAGCAGCCAGATCAATGCCGGTGTGAGCAGCGGAGCGAGGAGGGTGGTGACCGCGGCAATCGCCACCGATAACGCCAGGTCACCCCGGGCCAGCCAGGTCATGACATTGGACGACGTGCCACTTGGGCAACAGCCGACCAGGATCACGCCAACGGCTATTTCCGCTGGCAAATGGAACGCCTGGCACAGCAACCATGCCACGCCCGGCATGATCACGAAATGCGCGACCACGCCCAAGGCCACGCGCCAGGGGTGGCGAGCGACTTCGGCGAAGTCTTCCAGTTTCAAGGTCAACCCCATGCCGAACATCACCAGGCCCAGCAGTGGGACGATGGCGCTTTTCAGGCCAATGAACCAGCTGGGTTGGAGAAAGGCGACAACGGCAAAGATCAACACCCAATAGGCAAAGGTGTTGCCGACGAAGCGGCTCAAGGCGGCGAGTGCGCGCATGGGGATGTCCTTTTTTATTCGATTTCTGAGTTGTCAATGCAATCAAATGTGGGAGCTGGCTTGCCTGCGATAGCGGTGTATCAGCCAGAATAGTGGCGACTGATACACCGCTATCGCAGGCAAGCCAGCTCCCACACTGGCCGTGCCCACAGTGGATCGGTGTTGTTTAGATGCCCTGTGGTGTCTCTTCGCCGCCCAGTGCCTCGACCAATGCCGGCAGGAAATCGCCGAAGGTCAGCATCATCAAGGTAAAGCTGGCATCCAGTTGGCCCAGGGCTTCATCACCGCCGTCCTGTTCCGCCTGGTCTTGCAGCAGGTCTTCGAACTTCAGGCGCTTGACGGTCATCTTGTCGTCGAGCATGAAGGACAACTTGTCCTGCCACGCCAGGGACAGTTGGGTCACGACCTTGCCGGTGGTCAGGTGCAGCTGGATCTCTTCGCTGGTCAGATCCTGGCGCTTGCAACGCACGATGCCGCCGTCTTCGTGGGTGTCGCGCAGTTCGCATTCGTCGAGGACGAAGAAGTCGTCGGCCGGTTTCTGGGTGGTGACCCAGTCGGTCATGATCGCAGTCGGGGCGGTTTTTACCGTCAGCGGGCGGACCGGCAGGGTGCCGATCACTTCGCGCAGGGTCGACAGCAGGTCTTCGGCGCGCTTGGGGCTGGCCGAGTTGACCAGGATCAGGCCCTGTTTCGGCGCGATCGCAGCGAAGGTCGACGAGCGACGGATAAAGGCGCGGGGCAGGAAGGCTTGGATGATTTCATCCTTGATCTGGTCGCGCTCCTTCTTATAGACCTTGCGCATCTGCTCGGCTTCGATCTCTTCGACTTTCTCTTTAAGTGCATCACGCACCACGCTACCGGGCAGGATGCGTTCTTCCTTGCGGGCGGCAATCAGCAAGAAATCGCCGCTGACGTGAACCAGGGGAGCATCTTCACCTTTACCGAATGGTGCGACGAAACCGTAAGTAGTCAACTCCTGGCTTGCACAAGGGCGCGCCAGCTTGGTGGCCATGGCCGCTTCCAACGCCTCGGCATCAACAGGCAGATCTTGGGTCAGGCGATAGATAAGCAGGTTCTTGAACCACATGGGGTGAGTCTCTCCTCTATACAAAGGGGGGCATTATTCTCTTGATCACGCCGCAGGCCAACCCTGCCTAAGCCATTGGAAGGGCTGAAAAAAAAGATTTAAGAAAGTGCTTGCCAGACTTAAGGTCGCTCCGTAGAATGCGCGCCACACCGAAACGAAGGGTGATTAGCTCAGCTGGGAGAGCGTCTGCCTTACAAGCAGAATGTCGGCGGTTCGATCCCGTCATCACCCACCATTCGCTTCATGTGTTACGCGCAGCGGTAGTTCAGTCGGTTAGAATACCGGCCTGTCACGCCGGGGGTCGCGGGTTCGAGTCCCGTCCGCTGCGCCATATTTGCTTCCACTAAGGCCCACTGAACGCCTGGAAGCTACGGAAATAGCGGCCTTGAGCCGCTTTTTTCGTTTTCTGAATTCCACTGGAATCCATCTCCAGCCACGGTTTTTAAGTACACATTTAAGTACACCGCTGGCACAGCCTTTTACGATTCCTTGCGCATCAATTTTCGTATTGGTGCGTCTATCGCTGGGTTGTATTCCCCTCCTTGATCCAAAAGGAGGTGTCTGATGGCTCTGACAGATACAGCGATCAAGCAAGCCAAGCCCGCCAGCAAGCCTTATACGTTGACTGATGGGGATGGCTTATCTCTGCAAGTGCCTACGACGGGTTCGAAACGCTGGCATTTCCGTTTCTATTGGCATGACAAGCAATTGCGTATTTCCCTTGGTATCTATCCCGACGTCAGTCTCAAGGAGGCTCGCCAGCGGAGAGAGGCTGCACGTGCGCTGGTGGCTAACAATATCGATCCCCGCTCACATCGTCGCGCCGAGCGCCAAAAAGCCTCTCACGCCGCCAACAACACGTTTGAAGCGGTTGCTGGTCGCTGGCATGAGTTCCGAAGTAAAAAGCTGACGAAAAGTAAGAAGGGCAGTGCAGGGCAAGCGAGCAAATACCTGAAGAAGGACATGCTGCCGTGTTTGGGCGATCTTCCGATCTCAGATATTTCTCGTGGTGACGTGCTGGAGCTCATTAGGCGAATTGAGCGCAGAGGGGCGCTTGTCTCTGCTCGAAAGGTGCGCACTTGGCTCAACCAGATCTTTCGGTTTGCCATGGCGGAAGGGCTCGTTGATGTGAACCCAGCAGCAGATCTTGATATCGTAGCCGAGACGCCGCGGCCAGTTCGCCATAATCCTTTCCTCCAGGTAAATGAACTTCCAGGACTGCTCAGGACCGTCACCCAATATGGGTGTGCAGAAGCGACACGGCTTGGTATTCGTCTATTGCTGCTGACAGGGGTTCGTACAGGAGAGCTGCGGGCGGCTACGCCAGGCCAATTCGACTTCGACAGGGGGGTCTGGCTGGTGCCGCCGGAGGGTGTGAAGCAACTCCGGAGTCGTGTTCGAACACAGGGGAATGAGATCCCACCTTATGTGATTCCACTGTCTGTCCAAGCAATTGCAATTGTGCAGCGGCTAATGCAGTTAAGGGCGCGCGCTGCGCGGTACCTGCTGGTTCACCGATACGAACCGCAGGAAATGATCAGTGAAAATACCCTTAACACCGCAATCAGCCGGATGGGTTACAAAGGAAGGCTCACCGGTCATGGCATCAGGGCAACCATCTCGACGGCGCTCAACGAGGTTGGTTTTGTAGAAGAGTGGATTGAGGCGCAGCTTTCACACGCTGATACCAACCAAATTCGGGCTGCATACAATCATGCAGAATACGTCGAACCGAGACGCAGGATGATGCAATATTGGGCGGATTTGCTAGATGCGCTAGAGATTGGCATTACGCCGCCTGCGCCTGAAACCTATATGGCGAAAATTGGGCAACCTTCAACAGATTTTCTGAGCCCGCAGCGCGAGTTTGCTAGTTAATCGCATGCAGTCCTAGGAGGCGAGTGTTCAAATAACTCCGTCCCGACCATATCTTTCAATGGTTGGCCTAAACTGAAAAAAGTTTGGGTTTTCATGCATGCAAAAAAATATTCCCAAATCTATTCCCACGAATCTCATAGATCTAAATAGCTTTGCTATTCAAGCGCGTGGCCGTGTCCTGCCCGCGAAGGGCTCACGCAATAAAAGGAGCGAGATTCGTGCTAGGTATCGGCTGGGCACAACGCAAATCGATGCGTCGATACGCAAATGGCATTGTGCGTGTGAGTGAAGCGCGTTCATTGTAAGAGATAATATAAGAAACGCGTACATGCAATCTCTTGATAGCCGGTATCGTCTGTCCGATTATCAATGACGTCTGCCAACGTTTAGGCAGTGAGGATATTCGAGGACGTATTTTGGAGCCACATCAATATCTCGCAGAAAAGATTTTGGACGGGTCTCAACTCCAGGATGAGCTGCCTCAGGAGTGGCCAGAACACCTTGACGCGGAGGCGACGGTCCAACCAGTGAACCGTTTATTTCCTAGGGGAGAGTTTGTGCTCGACTTTACCGCGATGCCGGCAGCTTCCTTCGAGCAATTCTGCTGGTGGTTGCTGAGCAAGGAGCAAACACTTCGGGGCTGCCAACGAGTTGGTCGAAATGGCTCCAAGCAAGACGGAATCGATCTCTTTGCCTATGACGAGCGATTTGCTAATAAACTGAATATCTACGAATGCAAAGCTTGGAAGAAATTCGACGCCACTCGCCTCACTGAGGCAATCGACAGTTTTCTTCAGCGCGGCTGGAGCGGCGCGGCATCGTCATTCACACTTATCTTGGCACAGCCTGACCTTGGTAATTTGGCGGGTAGATGGCATGTCGAAAGGCAACGTTTGAGGGCGGCTGGAATCGAGGGGGAGTTATGGACGGCTCTCCATTTGACCCAAAAAATCCAGGCCCACCCGGATCTGTTGTCGAAGTTTTTCCCTGGTGCCGAGGCGGAGGCGTTCGGCAATCTGTGGATGGAGCGTACTGGGTTTGTTGATCTTGTTTCCAAGGCTGTGTTCGATCCTCGGAAGCGGGTGGCGCGAAAGGCGAGGGAAGTAATCGAGCAATCTGGCGGGCTGACTGACAACATATTGCGTGATGATGACATCTCGGTAGGCCAGGCAGAGACGCGTGACCGAAGCATGTTAGGCCCGTCTTCGCGTGTCATTGATACCTACAGGACAATCAGTCACAACGGCCGGCACTGGTTCTACAAAGGGCCATGGTTCTCGGTAAGTCTGTTTTTGCCTGATTACACCTCTGCCAGCGCGTCCGCTGCCTTTGACTTCCACCAGGATAATCTCAGGGGCGTTACTCTTACCGTGAGTCACGAATGGCTCTTGAAGAGTTTTCTATTTTCATCCGAGGCGCCGCTTTCGAGCGAAGGCCGTTCATTCATTGTAGGGAAGATGCCTGGCGAGACACATCAGTACCTGATTAATCTACCCAATTGCAGGTTGACCCTCGAAGAAAAGGTTGTTCAGGAGCTGGCAGGCGTGGCCGACCTTATGACCAAAGTCATGCGCGATGCCCTGATGGCTTTGGAGGGCACGTGGTCGGCGGTAGATTTCCCATTTCTAGATTGGGGAGGATCGCACAAGGTCGTCATGGCCTCACTTCGTAAGGATGTCTGGAGAGAGATCGGACGATTCACCGAGGAGCACGATTATGCGAGTGGATCGTCGCCATGGCACATCTTCGATGGCCATTCAGAATTTCTCAAACCTTTTCATCAAAAGCCTGTGGGAATTTATGAAGACGGGTATCACGCCTTGATCTACGCGTCGAAAGCAGGAGACTTCTTTTCCGAGGACAGCGTAACTTTGTTGTGGGCCCCGGACACCTTAACGTATCGCTCTCCTTCGCCCAGCGGATGGTGGTCTTGTGAATATGCTTTTCACTGGTTGAATGACACGTTGCTTCCCGAGGTTAAGCGACGGGTTTTCTTGCGAGAATATGGCTCTTGGTGGCTGCGATTTTGGCATGCCAAAGATGCCAAGCGTTTCTTGCACTACCTGGACGAGATATTTGTTGTTCGAGATCTCCGACAGCCAGCTCTTTTGCACGATGGTGGTTGGACCACAGGTATCGTGCAAAGCGTAGAAGCCTTGCGGGCTTTTTTCACATCGGTATCTGTTGACTCAGTGAGGCCGTACATTCGCCGGCAGGAAGTGGAAAACCTTCACAGGGCCGTGGCGCTCATCGCGGGGCACAACCGTGGCTTTCCTGGGTACGTGGCCTCTTCCTTGAGCTTGGACAAGCGTCCATCTAGTCATGCGGAACTCATTGAAATGATCCATCAGCGTATTGAATCGGGCGCGGTAGTTTCCAGCTGCCATGTAGTCGATTACGTGTTTCGGGCAATGCTTGAGTTACTCGGTGATGCTGATGATTTTCTTTGTCTTTCGGATCGCGAAGCAGTCCAACTTTGGATGCTTCCGTTTGCGCGCGTCCGGGACGATGGCTTGCTGGTGCGCCGTCACACGAAGCGCGCATGACTTTACCGAAAGAACATGGTCGGTCTTCGGTGCATATTTTTTGATGATGTCCTTATCTGATTGATTCACTGTGGGGCAATTTAGTTATCGCAGAGTCCTCAACTGAGGATGCCATCGGCAAACGCTCAAGTGCGTGGCGCATCCACACATAGGGCTTCTAGCCATTGGCTTTCGCAGTCTCTACCAGACTATAAAGTTGAGAACTTGCCGTCGCGCCTCTGGGCGTGTCGCGAAACAGCCAGTTCTTTCTTCCGATCATGAAGGGGCGGATCGCGCGCTCAGCGGCGTTGTCGTCGAGCGGTAAGTAGCCTTCATCGAGTTTGCTCCAGTTGCTAGCGAGGTAACTGATGACTTTGCCCAGGGCGTTCTGAGCAGTGATTTGTGGTTGCGTTTTTTCAATCCAGCTTTTCAACTTTGTAAGTATCGGCAGGCTGTGTTCTTGACGACCGGTTTTACGGTCAGCGTCGCTGCTGGCCTTCGAGTCGCGCTCGATGCCATACAGCTTGTTGATCAGGTTAAGCGCGATGTCGGCACTTCCCGCCTTGCCTTTGGATTACACTTTTGTGCGTCGACAACTTGCGTCGAGCATGCGCCCAGCAGCCTAAACGCTCTATGCCATCCTGTGCGCCCGACACGTTGTAACCGGCGTAATCATCGGCCAACACGTAGCCGCTATCCCGCCGCCCACCCGCATGTGTCTACGCCCACATAGCCAATTTTTTGTGGTACGGATCGTCTGCTCTGTGTGGTGGGACGAGGCCGAAGTAAGCGCCTTCGCTGTTTCGCGTGCTGTCTCTCTCAATGAAAGATTGCGACATTTCAAGAGCGGTTGAGCTATCTCAAGCCAACATTGCAGATCGGGATGCGTATTGAGAAATGGATCTAATTACTTCCCCTTTTCTTGTGGTTTTATGTACAGTGATGGCATTGTGCGCGCAGTAGGTGCGTTTTTCCTTCTTTCTCGCTTAGCACTACATATTGTGCTATATGTTTTTTCTATTGGTATATATTGTGTTTGCGGTCTAGTGATGGCATATTTTTCGAAAGCTAACTGATCTTCGCCGCTAGGAACATGAGCTGAAAATTTTTGTTTGGTTTCTATGACCTTGGCAGGTAGTAGGGGTGGTATGTGTCGGTACCTCTTGATGCGATGTATGACCAACAGCTACGTGCCGCGCTTGAGGCATGGCAGCACTCCTCGACCAACCGCTTGGTTCTGGCGACGGAAACCGATGGCTGGAGATTTGCTTTTTTTCGGTTCGAAGCAACCACTGCTGATCCGTTAGAAGCCATTACGGGGGATTTTGGAGTCTTATCCAGAGACTTGGTATTGCAATGGGCAAGCGACAAGAAAATCGTCCCCAAGCTTGAATACGCGATGGTGGACGACGTCCCGCATGTATCTGTTAACACTGAGTTGTTCGCCGCCAAATTGCTCGCTCTCGTGCCCGCTAAGGCAACCAAGAAAGCCATCCAAACATTTCTGAAACAGCGCGATTCTCTGCTCGAAGACATGAAGCGCCCCAACCTGCCGGGTGAAGTCATCAATTGGGTTTACGCAAGGTCGGCCGGGATCTGTGAATTCGAGGGCTGCCCTGCGGAGTTGTTCAGGGACAACCTGGGCAACTATGGGTACTACGGTTACCTCGCCCACATCGTTGCAGCCAAGCCAAAAGGCCCGCGCGGTGATGATCACTTGTCAGCGGAACTGGCGCAGTCACCTTCGAACATCATGCTGTGTTGCGATATCCATCACCGGCTGATCGACAAAGTTGATCCAGATAGCTTTAGCCGGGAACGACTTGAAGCAATGGTCGCCACCAGGGTCAACTGGCGTACCAACCAAGCTGCGACATTGTCTTACCCGATCGTGCATGCCTTGGCATTCATTGGTGACATCGCCGGTCGCACAACAACATTCTCACAGCACGATGCCCGAAAGGCTTTATTGGCGGCCCACCTCACGCCTGTGAACGAGCGAGTGGCCGAATATCTTCTGCGTGATGCCCAAGGTGGGAACGATGTAAATGATCCAGGATATTGGGCTAACTTCTTACGAGTTTTCCGGGCACAAATCCTTCACATCCATACCGCGATCAGGGGCGATGGTGCGTTCGGCGCTCAAGCTCAGGAACTCGCAATCTTCCCGCTGGGCAACATGCCAGCAATGCTGCTGGGCGGGTGGCTGGTCGGTGAAGCGAGACGAGTAGAGCTGTTTAGCTTCAGGCGTAACCCCGGAACTTGGGTGCGTCCTGACGATTCCGAACCGCCTGTGAAATTCGAGTGGACTAAGGCCTCTGATGTGAAAGTTGGCTCGCATGTCTTGATCACGCTGGAGATTACCTCAGAAATAACCGATGTAGCGCTAACGGCGGAAATGCTGAGCATGCCCCGCATTCGGATTTCTCCCAGCACTTACGGTGTTGATGTTGTGGCACCGAAAGAGGCAATGGAGAGATTCAGAAATACTTGCCAAGAGGCATGGGCGTATGCCGTTGATGTGCTCCATGCCTCAGAAATCTCAATTTGTACCATCGCCCCGGCTGCAGCAATTTTTGCTCTCGGAATGAAACTCCAGTCGCGTTTGCACCCGCCAATTCACATGTATCAGATGGCTCCTAAAGCCTTGCCTTTCCACGCCTTCACCTTGGACAGGCACGCGATTAGCGTGCCGCCGCATGCACCCGGCAGCGTGCTGCAGTTGGATGCCTGCTGATTGCGCGCAACATCTGTTCAACATCTCCTTCATGAGGAATCCCCACATGGACATCGAAGAACGCAGCTTGCTTGTCGCGGTAGAGGCTCTGGAGCTTCCGCCTAGTGCTTATGAGAAAGCGGTACAGCGATACAAATCGCTGGGCGAGTGGTTCAGCCGGCCTGAGTCCTCGGTCGCCGAGAACGACCCTCATATTTTTGTTCAAGGGTCGTTCGCTCTGGGGACGGCCATTCGCCCGTTGCTTGCGGGAGAGAGTTACGACTTGGATCTCTCGTGCAAATTGAGGGAAGGGGTTTACCCGCAGACTCACAGCCAGTCGGATCTAAAGGAGCTGGTGGGGATTGAGTTGGAGGGATACCGCGAGGCCAAGCGAATTCAGGAGGCTCTGGAAGAGAAGAATCGGTGCTGGCGCCTCTACTACCAGGATGGCGTCAGTTTCCACATGGATGTTGTCCCAGGGGTTCCCGTCGAGGAGGGTAGGCGCCAAGAGCTGGCTATCACCATGGAGAGCTTTGGCGTCAAGCAGGTACTGGCTCGGGACGTTTCTAATCTTGCCATCTACATTACTGACAGGCGGCGCCCAGATTATGAGGACGTCAACGCTGGCTGGATGGTTAGCAATCCGGACGGCTATTGCAAATGGTTCGAGTCCAAATCAGAACCAGTGTATGAGAAAGGGCTGGTCACGCTGGAAGCGCAAGTTGATGAGGTCCCATTTTATCAACGAAAGACGAATCTTCAGCGGGCAATACAGTTGCTCAAGCGCCATCGTGATGTGATGTACCGCGACAATCCCGACTCGAAACCAATCTCGATCATCATCACCACGCTGGCGGCGCAAGCCTATCAACCAGGCGGCTCGTTAAAGGATGCTGTGGCGTCATGCCTCGCAGGCCTGAGTGCTTTCGTAGCCAGTAATTCAGACACTGTGCCGAACCCGGTGAACCCTAAGGAAAACTTCGCCGATCGCTGGAAGATGCCTGAGGGGGAGAAAGATCGATTGAAAGAGCACTTCCATTTCTGGGTTGGACGAGCTCTTGAAGATTTCAGGCAAATTAGGGATCTGGATGGGCAGCGTCTGGTGGAGCATATTGAGGACTGCTTCGAAACCCCGACTTCAAGCGCTGCTTTGGGTATTGCTTCGGCACCCGCTCAGGTCGCCGCCCCAGCCATTGTAGTTTCCCAGCCGCCTCGCCCTTGGGGGAGCAACGGTTGATTAAGGATGGTTCGATGATCGAATCATTCTTGGCCGATTACCCGCGTATGAGGTTTCGGCCGACGGTGGACGGAACGATTTCACTTGTTGGCCGATTTCCATTTTCTGCGTCAGCTGCGGGGCTTCCCGATATAACTGACGAGTATCGAATACGGATCGACATCGTTGATCGGTTGGACAAGGCGCTTCCTGTCATCTACGAGACTGGAGGAAGAATTTCATCTTCCAGAGACAATCACGTAAATCCGGATAGCTCATTGTGCTTAGGATCACCGCTTAGCCAACGGCTGCAGCTGCGTGCCACACCGACGCTTACTCGGTTTGTCGAGCTGTGTTTGGTGCCATTTCTGTATGCGCAGTCGTTAAGGGAGAGGGACATTGCTAATTTTCCTTTTGGGGAGCTTGCACATGGTTCCCAGGGGCTGATCGACGACTACAGGATGATATTTGGAGTGAAGGATACTGGCGTCCTCATGGGATTGCTTGATCTGCTTTCAAGGAAGCGCAGAAGGGCTAACAAGCTACCGTGTCCATGTGGGTGTGGCCGTCGATTCGCTTGTTGTAGGCTACATGCAACTGCACATCGAGCGAGGGGATCTCTGTCTCGATGGGATATCAAGCGAGCCTATAAAGAACTTCAGGAACAAATTTAAACCTGATTCAATTTTGAAATATTGGCTCGACTAGGTGCCGTTTTCAGCGCCAACAGTTACTGTCAAAAGCCATGCTCTCAGGGCGGAGCTATGCGTAGATGATTCGCTTTCAACGGTTGAATCCATAGCCAAAAGCGAACGCTCTGCATAAGCAGCATCGCGTACTAAATGCGACCTAACATTTAACTCACCTGAGCCCGGCAATTACGTCACCAAATCGGCGCCCAATAACCGGGCAGGTGTTTAGGCGCCGCCAATCGGACGTGTCTGTAGCAGGTAATCGACCACTGCCAACGCCGCGTCTAATCATTGATCAAAGAATTTTGAAGCCTCGGAATTGGGGCAGGAGCAGGGATGGCCCAGTCAAAGAGAATCAAAGTAATGCTGTCCAGTCGTTGTAACGATCGCTTTCCCACGGACAGCGATCAAACGCTCAGCAATATCCGAGAGCAACTCAAACGTGAGATAGAGGGCACGAAGCTATTTGGCAAACAGGTATTTGAAGTTTGGATTAACGAAGATGCACCTCCTGCGGACGGAATGCAGGACAGCTGGGACGCCTGTTTGCAAGCCGTGAGGGATTGCGATGTGCTACTGGTGCTGTCCAACGGCAATGCCGGCTGGGCTAGTGGTGACGGCGACATTGGTATTTGCCATGCGGAGTACATGGAGGGACTAGCCACTACTCGGGGGAAGGTGCGCTTCATCGCTATGCCAAATATCCCAGCGGGCGATGGCCAGGTAGCTGAGACAGCACGTAATCAGCGCTTCCAGGCCTTTATTGCACAACAGACACCCTTCAGGGGTGGAATGGTTTCAACTGTTGAGCAATTGCGTAGCCGCGTCCAGGAAGCGCTTCTCGATGCGTTGGTCGTTCTGACCCAGCGTGGTGTAACCGCTGCGGCTTCGAGCCGTTTCGATATGGGCCAGGCGCTGGATTGGACACGGATGGACTTCCGTCAGCGCAAACGAGCGATGGAAGCGGTGTTACTGCAGGCGCTCAATGGTGGCAAAGTTCCTGCTAGCGAAGCGTTCGCCATTGTTCCAATTGCTGGAGCGAATGTCGTTGTGTTTGTCCATGCAATCCCGGCTGCGTTCACGGTTGCTGCTGCGCGTGAGCTGGTGGGTAAGCCTTTTCTGCGTGACCATGAGCATGCTGATCTGTTGAAAGGTGCAGAAGGACCGTTGCATTTAATCGCCTGTCACCGTGGAGCGACAGAGACTCAGGCCACTGCGTTGTTAGGCTTTCCTGATGCTACGGTTGTCAGCGGTTCCTTCGGTATTTTTGTCGCTGATGATGTACAGAAAGTACAGTTTGCTTTCCTGGGCAACTGTCGCGATGCGTCGCAAACGCGCCACGCGCTCCAGCGTTTTAGGGAATGGTTGGATCAAACAGGCGAAGCGCAAATTCTGGCCAAGAGAGCCGCTTCACGCGCCAAGATTGTCAAAGTTATTGCCGCCGAACTTGAAGGGAGATAACAGGGATGTCAAAAGCACTTTTTACTGTGGGGCCAGTATTGTCCTTCCGAGGCGTCAGCAAAACCGGGCAGTGGCAGGTGACCGCGTTGGTCGGAGTTGTAGTTGGCGCCGCATTTCCTGTTCTTTCTGTTGACGGCCACGTTTGTCCGGCGCCGAAGGTTTTGCTGGAGCGCCCGAAAGAAACCATCCTTCGTTACGACCTGAGCTGTGATCAGCAGGCGCAGGAGCGAACAATAAAGTTTGGTGTAGGGCAGGAAGGGCCGCAATGGCAGTTCTCCATTCCCGGTCGAGACTATGCCCCAAGAATGGCCTACGTCTCTTGCAATGGTTTTTCGGACCCTAGTGGGATGCGCAAGTTGGTGCGCCCTGAAAACGCCGTCTGGACTGATCTGATCAGCAATCATGACAGTGACTTGCGTGCTGCAGGTTACGTGCTGGACAAGGAACAGCTTTGGCATGAAGGACGAATTCATGACAAGGGCTTGAAGCGGTTCCAATTGATGCTGATGGGGGGCGACCAAATTTACTTTGACTCGATTTGGGAGGATGTGAAGTCCCTCAAGAAATGGGTCGGACTGTCGCGCAAGGAGCAATTGGCGTTCAAGGTAAGTGCGGCGCTGGAGAAAGAGATCGAGTCCTACTATTTCGGGCTCTATGCCAATCGTTGGCTGCCAGATACGCGGCGTGACTGGGGGCACCCCAAGCCGAACCTTGATGCCGCTGATGCGATGGCGAGAATTCCTACGGTGATGATGTGGGACGACCATGACATCTTCGACGGTTGGGGGTCCTACAGTCCGGCTATGCAGCACTGCGAGTTGTTCCAGGTGCTGATGCGTCATGCGCGCAAGGCGTTCTGGGTGTTTCAGTTGCAGCATGCCCTTGATGATCTGCCGCCATTGCAATTACTCCAACGTGCAAACGTTTCCCAGCAGGACCCACAGTATGAGCCGGTGCAATGGAGTGCCCGATTAAAGGGAGATCGATTGGCCTTGCCACTCTTGGATGGTCAACCGGGCTTTAGTTTCGGCTATCACTTGGGGCCGGTATCGTTGTTTGTTGCTGATCTGCGCACTGAGCGTTCACGTACCCAGGTACTGGGGGCCGATACCTGGGCTGCTATGCAGACTTGGCTCAACACGCTCCGTGACGGTGAGCCTGCTCATCCGGGAAGCAAATGTCAGCACTTGATCTTCATGTCCTCGGTTCCGGTCGCGCACCCCAAATTGTCGCTGGCTGAAGGGTTGCTCGATACGTTTGGGCAGGATCATGTGCTCGACAGCAATGCTGATGACCTTAAGGATCATTGGTCGCACGGGGATCACGAGGGGGAGCGTAAGCGACTCCTAGAGTCGCTGACTCGTATTGCTGAGCAGAGAATGCTGCGTGTATCCATTGCTTCTGGGGACGTGCATGTCGCGGCGTGGGGCAGTTGCTATCGTCGGGATATTCCACCGACGTCGAACTGGGCGCAGATTCAGCAATTTACTTCGTCAGGTGTGGTGCATCCGTCGCTGATTGGAGTGGCCGAGCGGCTGTTTCTTCAGTTGCTGAACCATACAGCCAGCAAGGTCCAATCCATTGATGTGCAGCACTGTGTCGAGATGATGTTGTTCCCGGGTTTTAATCGGTATGTGATGCCGGCCCGGAACTGGTTGGCGTTTGAATTGGACATGGGAGGCGAGACCGGTTGCAAGCTGTGGGCGACCTGGCGTTGTGAAACTGAGGCAGGTTTTTCCAACCATCTGCAAGCGGTGCATCCGGCTCAGAAGTAGAACTCCTCATTTGCATAGCTGATCATCGTCCTGCTGCCGCTCCTCTTGAGGTTTGCTGTAGCGCTTTATCCAGGCATAGAGGCTATGCGTCGACACACCAAGACGTGCCGCTACCTTCACGACAGGCAGCTTCTTTTCGGTCACTTGATTGACCGCTTGGATTTTGAATTCTTCAGGGTAACGCGGGTTGCTCATGGCACCTCCTAATTGGCCTCAGTTTAAGGCAAAGAGGTGTCTACGAAACCCGGGGCGATTCAGTCCTCAGAAATCATAGCAAGGGTTCGCGGAGGCGTTTTTACACACTTTGGGCCAGAAGCGGCCGTTGACGGAGGCCTTCTTTCTTACCCTTGATTGGCAATCAGGTTTATTTTGGGAATTGGGGCTAATCGTTAACTTTGGCTTATTTAAGCTGCTACGCTAGCCACTGCTCAAATTTTCCGGTGAGCGGCCGTCAGGGTTTCCTATGTACATCGACAGAATATTTTTGCGGAATTTCCGCAGCTTCCGAAAAACCCAAATAGATTTTGTTCATCCCGATCAGGATTTTGAACAGCTCGGAATGCCGGCTCCCAAGCTGAAAAACGTCAATTTATTATTGGGCAATAATGGCGCAGGCAAGACCACGCTCCTGAAGGCGATATCATTGGCTTGCCTTGGGCCAGCAGTTAGTCAGTCAGGTATTTATCCCTATCGACTGATCCGCCGTGAACCTGAAACATACCAGTCTAAAAAAAATGGAGGAAACTTGGCTAGAGCGTCGATCTCGGCCTTTTTTACTCCGCATCATCAAGACCGAGTGCCTAAAGGCATCTCATCCCTTGAGTCTGAAACTCTCATAAATCTCCGGGGAGATCTCGAGTATATTGAGTGGGCTCATTTAGACGAAAAGGTCTGGCATCCCATTTTTAGCTCAGAGTCGGACGCATTCTTCTTCGTAGGCTACGGCGCAATGCGCCGTGTGGAGCAAAAGGAAAATTTCGACTCAGGAATGCGGCATAGCCGCATATTCGTTCGTGCTCAGCGGATACAAAGCCTCTTCGAAGACACCTATTCTCTAGTGCCTCTCTCTAGTTGGCTACCAGGATATAAAGCCGAGAATAAAGGGCGTTATACGCAGGTAGTTACCCTCCTTAATAAACTAGTCGGAACAGGGCATTACAAATTTACTGGTGAGATAGAGTCAGGGGAGTACCTTTTTGAGCGGGGGGGGCTTAAGGTACCTTTCCGTGCTCTCTCAGATGGATACCGAGCTTATCTGGGCTGGGTCGGGGATCTGCTTTACCACATTTGCACCACATGCCCGAGCGGGAAGCGACTCGACGAGAACCAAGGGATTGTGATGATTGATGAAATTGACCTTCATCTGCATCCTCAATGGCAGCTATCTGTGTTACCAACACTTGCAGCAGCTCTTCCAAAAATCCAATTCATCGTGACTTCGCATAGCCCTCTGATTGTCGGATCGTTGGAGTGGATGAACATCATTACCATGAAGTCTGGCCCCTATCAGTCCAGCAACCTCAAAAGAATTAGTAGTGCCGTTCATGGCCTGGATGCCGATCAGGTACTTCTCACCGATTTTTTTGGGCTGGGTTCAACTCGAGCATCGGCTGCTAAGCGCACCCTAAAGTCGCTGAGCCTGAAAGCAAGACAGGGTGATACGGATGCTGCGTTTGCACTACTCGCACAAATGAGTCGAGGCATGGAGTCGACCGAATGATAGGTTACCGTATAAGCCTAGCCCAACTCGAAAATCTTATAGATGCCGAAGTCACTGGATGGCGCACTCGTGCGGATGAACGCACAAAGAAGTTTAAGATAGCTGGTAAATATGATGAACCCAGCACGATTTGGAGCGAGATAAAGGTTGTGTACATGCGGCTGCAAGGTGAAGCCAAGTGCGTGTACTGCGAACGAAAGTTAGAAGGAGAGGAGCGTGGCAAGGCTGAACATGATGTCGAGCATTTTCGTCCTAAAAGCAGCGTTCGCACATGGAAAATATCTACCGCACTGAGTAAGCAAGGCGTTTCACTTACTCAACCTGGTAAACCGGCACCTGGTTATCACCTACTCCCCTACCATCTGTTCAACTACAGCGCCGCTTGTAAACCTTGTAATAGTGCTATTAAAAGCGATTGTTTTCCTATTGCGGGTACTTACCAGTTCACCGGGGATGATCCTGTCACTCTTTTGGGGGAGCAACCGCTGCTAGTTTACCCAATTGGAGATTTTGATCATGATCCAGAAGAGTTAATTGGCTTCCACGGTATATCGCCTCAGGCGATACCTCAACAGGGATACAAGAGGCATAAAGCCCTTACAACCATTGCCTTCTTTGAGCTAGATGATGCTATAGGTCGGAAGAACTTAGTTAGGGGGAGAGCTCACGTAATTACCACGTTGTATCCTCAGCTTTTGACTTTTGCTGGAAATGAACCCGCGAATAAAAAGGCCATAGCCAAGATGCTTATTGATGGCTTTACATCACCGAAATCGGAGCATACTAATTGCGCAAGATCATTCCGAACTTTATTTAATACGGATCCTGATGAGGCCGAGCGGATATTTGAAGCTGCTGCGAGATTCATCGACTCTAGCTCTTAAACGGTTTTCACTCCCTAAAATGCCAAGCTAAGCTCAGAAATTTGATTTTCTATTAATAAAAATTATACCAGGGTGTGAGTTGCGCAAAGCTTCATAGATGCATTCGGATGCATGCTAACGGATGGCCGCCGCCGGGCTATGTGATCGTCTAAACGGTTGCTACTGTCCAGGAGCAGTCAGCGACGATCGGCAGCTTTGGGTGGTTAGTGACCACTATTCTGGCTAGCCATCCTCGTGGACACAGTTGAAAGGAGCGCCGATGTGCGTTAGCCATTCCGAGCTCGTAAGCTTACATCTCAGCTACCCGCACCTAGTTCAGCAACTTGATAGGGGCGAGATTAAATTTGTCCCAGCCAGGGGCAGTTGCACCCTGGCCTTGTTTAGTGCTGATGCCGGTTAACTAAAGGCGGCTTTGCCGCTTACGTCAAGGCGCTGCACCAATGGGAGGTTGACCAACTCCGCCGAGGTACATGGGCTGTTCGGAGCCCGCAAATTTCGGCAACCATTCCTTGTCTGTTTTGTCATCGATCGCGTACTGATAACTGGTAGTTGAGAAAATGACTTGGGCATTGTTACGTAGAGCAACAGCTTTGAGTGCTTTGATGTAGGCATCTAAATCTTCCCAGTGAATTTCCTGCTGCCGAGGTGTGTCGAACACCAGTACTCTGAAAGGAGAGAGCGGATCATTGGTGCACAGTTCAAATAGCGCAGCGTGGAACGCCAGCACTGTTCGAGCTTTTGAGCTGCCTTTGATGATCCCAAGCTTTTCAGTGCCCAATATAGGTTTTAGATCTGAATCGATTCGGATGTCCCTCGAAATATTCTTGGAATTGAGGACGTCGAGCCATTCTGCCATTTTTTGTCCCAGTTCGATCCTGAATCGAAGAATGTCTGGAGACTGTTCACGTGACGTCTGTAGCGAATCCTCAAGCGTAAGAGCGATATCTCTTCTTTTTAAAAGATCAAGATGAGTATTTTTTTGTTGCTCTGATTTTTCTAGCTTATTCTTTTCTAATCCGAGTTCAAAAATTTCCGAAGAAATTCTGCTGATAGCCTCAATGAAAATTTCAATCCCGGCTTCCCGTTCTGCCAGACCTCTTTGCTGGGCCAGTTGCGCGATTTGCGATTCAACAAATTTTTTCTCGGTGGATATCGCCTCCGACTTTTGTATATTCGAGGCAGTGGAAATCTCAAGATCCTTGATCTGATCTTTTAGGTAAAGTAAGCTTTTTCCGTACGAGTCTGCGCTCACCATGAATATTCCACACGATGGCGAGGTGCATATGTCAGAGAACGAAATAAAGGCTCGCTTAGCCTCTTCATTTAGGTTGAGTGTCTCAATCTCACTCTGTATTTCTTCACGTATTTGCGTTGCACTGGAAATTTTTGAGTCGAGAGCAGCCTCTTCCGATTGCAGTTCACGATGCCTCCTCCTCAGGTTTCCAATAACATAATCTAAACTTGAAAGTGAATCGCTTTTTATATCCTTCGACTTTTTAAGGTCTTCGAGGCGAGACTTTAATTCAGCGATGAGTCTATCAACATCTTCGATCTTTCGGCGAGGTGATGGAAGATCTTGAATAATGCGCTCCATCAGTTTGCGACTATCAACGATTGTGGTGTCCAAGTAAGCTAGGTCTTTTTTAACCTCAATCGCTTTTTTCTTTTTGTCGTACGAGTTCTGCGGAGGAAAATTAGCAGCTAGTCTTACCATTTCTGAAAACTGGTTTTTTATGAAGCCTGGCCGCGGAGGTGCATAGTATTCGGAGTAGCCTTGATCCTGGTCCAGATAAAAAAGAGGCAGCAACGCCGAAAAATATGGAGTGGTTGGAGTGTTGCCGTTTGTTATGAGTCTATCACTTCTGAGGTTGAGTGATTTTAACATGAACCTCGAAAAGTCATCTTCATTGTAAAAGCGATTTTCGGTTTTATCGTCAACCTTCACGGTCAAATCGAAAGAGTCTCCCATCATTCGGTCTAGGGTGAATCGTTTCCCCATGAGGAGCAGTTTTAATCGCGCCATCTTGCAGTTTCGGACGATATCATCCCTAAACTGAACATGCAGTCCAAGACAGAACATCATGGCTTGGATCAATGGGGTCTTGCCACTACCATTTTTTGCGTACAGTTGAGTTATGGCAACACCAAACTCAAGCTCACCTGAGTGCCACCCATCTGGGTTGTTCTGGATAATTTCAAGTGATTCAAATTTCATTTAACTTAACCTCAACGGCACGTTCTTTACAGATGTTACGGTACGCACGCTTTATTATCAGTAATGCAATACAGAGCCTGCTCTCATCTTTGAGAATATTATCAATCAGCTTTTTTCCAGACTCTGTTGCTTCAATCCGGGAAGTGCTTTTGTCGATAATAATGAATCCGGTGTTTTCTAAAAATGTAAAAGCCTTCACGGTACGGATTCTCAGGTTTGCAGACCAGCCCAGTTCTTGGCTCGACCCCTTGAAACCTACAAGGCTTTTCTCAAAACAAACGCCTACTAACATTCCAATCTCGTCTTGCTTAGGCTTGGCTCTGGAACGCGCGAGTAAAATGATGGTCAGCGCAATCAGCGGAGTATGGAATAGACTCTCATTTCCCAGTACGTCATAGCGCCCCCTGGGGCTGCTTTCGGTCAACAATGCCATGGACTCAGTCTTGGCGGTCGAGACGGCCTCGCGGAAGTTCATTGCGCCTCTCCTTTCACCAATTCGGAGAGCACGGCGCCGAAGGCCAGCTCTTCAGTGATATCTGATCGCCCAAGGTCTTTACTGATTTGGATCGTCAAGCTTGAAACTTCTTCGGTGATTGAGTCCATGTCAATCTGGCCAATAGCGATCTTTCTCGCCACTTGTATAATTTTATTCTTTGCTACGGCCAAGCGAAACTCCAAGAGCGCATGCCTATTGGTCCTGTGCCAAGCTTCCCAGCTACACTTGAAACCTGCAAATGTATCCACTGTGTCATCTGAGAAGCCTGAGCGCTTGAGCATTCGCTGTAGGATAGAAACCGACTTTATAGCTCTATCATCTCCGCCTGTCTTAAGAACATAATAGGCGGATCTGGAGATGCAGAGAATGTCTAGTATATCATCCAGATTGACACTCGCTTTTGCATCCAATTCTTTTTCGGTAATACTGCTGGAAAGCGGAACGGCAGATCTATCCTCAATTAAAGATAGAAGCTGGATGATTATTTTTCTAACCTCAAGGGGGTTAAGATTGATTTCGCTGTACTTGAATATCTGGTTTGATGCTTGGGAAACGAAAACATCCTCTTCTTCATTGAGGATCTGCTTTCGAGGTGCCAGCGCCAAGTGTGACAAGAACGCCATTACATCGGCATCGCTTTTCGTGGCGAGAGAAGGTATCAGTTTCTTAGTCTCGCCGATCAGGCTTGCGGTGTTTTTGGTTGGACTTGCTTTGCCTTTAACTTCTTGCCAAATCTGTTCAACCTCATCGTCGAAGTTTACGTTTGTACAGATCTCAATTGAGCTGCACGCTTCACCAAACTCTTCAACGTGAAGCAGTAACTTCCCTGCGAAGCTGCCCGCCAAGTCATGAGTCGGGCTGTTTTTTGGTTTTTTCTTCAGGCCAAAAATTTCAAGTATGGTGTATTGATGATTTAGCTTACTTTTAGTCTTTACTTGAACAAACCGGTATTTGGATTTTGAGTTGACTATGTGCTTGACGACATAGTCCTCGTGTACATCACAGTACACCCTATCCATTTCCCCGTTTTCTAATAGAGCCAGGCTTTCCAAGCTGGCTGCTTTGAACTGTGCTCGGAAGCGGTCGATCGTATCCCGTCCGCTTTGTTCTCTAGGGCTGACTTCATGAAGTTTCATATGGATTAGTTTCGCATATGCTGAATTAAGAGCGCCCTAGAGTATGCTGGGCTTTTAGGTGTAATGCAGAAGCAATCATTGCGGTCGAATGGTGGCGAAGTGTTGAGCGATACGTTGTGGATAACGTAAATGCAACTTCTTGGTTGTAGATTGAATGCATGTTCATTGGCAGTTTCCCTTCCGGGATCACGCTCACGAACTACGCAACGTATCGCGGAGGGTTTGCAATAGTTGCGTGCGGGTGGCGGGCACGATCTGAGCAGTGCGCCTTGATTGTTTCGGGTAATGCTGTCCATGCCACCTTCCATTGATGTCTCTCGCCCGTGAGAGATTCCTTTCTGGATTCACTGAATGGTGGCGTGAGGCCATCCACAATGCAAGTCAGATTTGAAGCATTTTCCCTCCTCAAGCTCTGAGGCAAGTGCGGAGTTTTCTACTTCTCGACCTTGGCGATGTGAATCGCCCCTGGTTAATAGACACCATCGAGCGGCAGCTTCTGGTACAGGCTGTGGGAAAACGTTTTGGAGTGAGTTTGACACTCAGAACCGCAACGGAAATCGCATTCCTACGCAACTTTTAGGTCTGCTGACCAGCCAAACGCGGCCAGATTTTACGTAGCAACGCAGACTTCAAAACGGGGCATGCGTTTTCACACAGCCAGGTTCGATTCCTGCCCTTCGTGAAGGGCAGCTTTGGGTCGGATAGCGACGGTCTAGTATCGACCGTCGCTATAGATGCTCAGACTTCCGTCTGTTCCGCCATTTCCAGGGCATCATCGACCTCGATTCCCAGGTATCTGACGGTGCTTTCAAGCTTCGTATAACCAAGCAGGAGTTGGACAGAGTCAACTCTGCATTTCGATCCCTCACCAATGGAGTGCCAGTGAAATTTAATCTTTTTCGATTTCAAGAAACGGATTATCGAGTGGCATCAATTCAAAAAAAAGCTTCGGATCCTCAATCAAGTATCCCTTCAGGGTGGTTTTCTTCCTAGGGCCTTGCACTTGGCATGCCCAGATATTCAGACCGTTGTCTCGCTTCCTGTGGACCTTCAATTTCTCGAACTGCTTCTGCACCCAACGCCATTCTTCAATCCCTTGATCGGCACCCTGTGAGATACCAGGAAACTCCTGTACATAACGTTGGAAGAGACCAGGCGTGACCAGAAATATGCTGCCACTCACCGTGTGGATTTTGGCCTTGCTGTCATTGATGATCAGCTTGTGGCTCAGAATGCCTTCCTTGACCCAATTCAGGAATGCCTGGCCTGGGTTATCCAATTGAAACGTTGAAGTTTTGACGGCTCTTTCTGACAGCGCGTCATTGGCCTTTGGCTCTTCCAACTCGAACATATCCAGCAGCGTACCGAGGTAATCGGCATCCTCTAGCGCCATGGGATCCGGCTGCGGTTGACTTTGACCTGATCTTGTACTGGCTGTCTCGGGCGTTGGTGTTGGTACCGGCGTGTCAGTTGAGTGGTCATGGGTCGCAATGCTCACCGTTCCGCTGAAAACCTCGGGCCGGTCTTCGTTCCCCCAAATCAACGCCGGTCGAAGGCGCAGAAAGGTAAAGCTCTGCTGCCAGTCTCCTTGTGTCACTTGCGCAGTCCAGATGGCTTTGCCTTCTGGGGTCGACTCGACCAGTCCGTGCGATTGCAGCTCGTCGAACACAGTGATATTAGATGAGGGAATGCCTTCAATCGATTGCGATAGCAGATAGGCTCGCAGCTTGTCCGTGACCGTCTTGCTGACGAGCCACAGGGCGTCCTGGGTCAGCCATCCCGCGGCACCTGGCTGGTTGAGTTTCAGCTCGTGCTGAACCAGATGGCGCAGTCCGCTGATCAAGTGATGTTGCAGCGAATGCATCGGGGCCTGCAGTGCCTTCTTCGGGTTGCCACCGATGTTCTGCGCGGTGGAGACGCGGTCGGCCTGAATGACCAATTCACCGAGCACGCCGGCACGTTCGTACTGACCCGCCAGGACATACAGCAGGCTGGCCCACAGTGACGGAAATCCACTGAGCCAATCCAAGATAGGACGGTCGAGAATTTGGGTGTAGAGCAAGCCAGCGGCGGCGCCGTGCAGGTGATAGTCGCGGCCTTTGAGGTAGCGAAAACGGTAGGGCTGATCCAGTGGCCCCTGCCAAGGATGCCAAAGACGGCCATCCTGACGTTCGACCTGCAGGTCCACGGCGATCTTGCCGATGTCATGCAGCAGGGCACCATAAGCAATACCCGCCGACCAGGCATCGGTCTGGGCGGCTTGGTCTTCGGGCGCAGCGCCTGTGGGCAGCAGATACGACTGACGCAGTTTCAAACTGCACGCGACCAGTTCCAGTCCATGGTCGAGCATGCCGCCGAGATAAG
Source organism: Pseudomonas sp. AL10 (assembly GCF_029960685.1). Taxonomy (NCBI): domain Bacteria; kingdom Pseudomonadati; phylum Pseudomonadota; class Gammaproteobacteria; order Pseudomonadales; family Pseudomonadaceae; genus Pseudomonas; species Pseudomonas sp. AL10. Next base: position 41,740 of record NZ_JASBQZ010000032.1, on the reverse strand, counting down.
CATGGTGATGAGTCTCGCTGGCCGGGAGTTTTTGGACCAGCTCGGCGTAGCGATGGATCGGATTTAAATAGAGCTGGCTGAACTGCGGATGGGAGAGGGCGGTGTACTGCCAGATGCGATCGAGCAACTGACGGCGGTGCTCGGCGGCTAACAAGTTATGGGGCAACTCGACGGACAGGTAACCTTCAGCGACGTTTATGGTTGGTAGCGGAGGAGGCTTCTGCCTTTTGTGTCGAAACAGACTGAGCATCGTGACCTCCCAGGAAATGGCAGGGCCAATGGCCTTTTAGCCTTTTCGGATAGGGCTCTTACCCTTGAATCCCCATTCCCCTTCCAACCCTTACCGATCCTTTTGCCGTATGTCCCTTTGTGCGGCAATCGGAATATCGATTTGTCCTGGTACCGTTTTGTTGGATGCGTGCGCTGGTGCGAAAAAGGGAAGTGTCGTTACACTGCGGTGCGAATTTTATCGGGTCTTGCCATGAACCTCACTGACGCCACACTCGTGCTGCTGCTCGCGGCACGTATCCATGGAACAGACGAAGCCGTCAGGGCCTCGGCGAAGAGCGTGGTCAAGAAGCTTCCGCGCAGTAAACGCGATCTGATCTACAAGGTGATCGACAGCCGAAGTCCACTCGAGCTGGTGGATTACCTGGCGGAGAATCTGGATACGTAACGGTATACTGCGGTTACGGGATTACCTCATGTTCTTTGCGTCAGAGCTCCGCGGCATGGGGATTTTTCTGGGCGCATCACAGGGCCCAACTCGCGTTGGGCCCTGTGATGCGATTGCAACGGTTAATTAACGATCAAACTCCATCGTTCATGCATCGTGAGTCATCCATTACCATCTGCTTCAGTTGCTGCTCTAGGTTGAGTACATACTCCGAGGCGCTTCGGGCTTGGCCACTGGCGCGAAAGATCGCACGCTTGTCTGCTTTGAGCAGGCTGAGCCAGGAGTCGATGTAACCCTCATGCCGCAGCTCTCCCTGTATACCGGCGTAGGCACATAAAAAAGCAGCGCCCATCTCGGCGATCAACTCCTCAAACGCGTAGCCTGGCGAGCCGAACGGACAGGCTGACGTCACGCCTTCGCGCTGCAACCGAGAGTGATGCCCGGTCCAGTGCGTCAGCTCATGAAGTGCCGTGGCGTAGTACCCGCTTTCATCGTGAAATTGTGCCTTTGTCGGCAGTTGGATGAGATCCCTGATCGGATGGTAAAAGGCTTCGTCGGCAGGCCGATGAACGATGCGTGCACCTGAACTTAACAGCAGATTTTCTGCGGCGCTGTTGGGCTGGAAGGGATCACTCTGTTCCGTCTCGAGCAGGGTATCATTAAGTATTTCGAGCCCTTCCGTTTGCTCGATGTTGAACAGAAAATTTGTCCTGAGAATGCCGAAGTGAGCGACCTTGGGCTGACCGTTTTCATCGAGTACGGGTTGGCCTGACTCGGTATGTTCCTCGCGCTCCATCGGCTTGTAGAGCACCGCCAGAGTGCTGTGCTCACCCTTACGAATGTGCCCACCGGTCTTTTTGGCTTGGTTGAAGGTCAGCCAACGATCTTGAGTGAAGCCCTGCAACCTGGCCTCGGCCCAGAGCAGCGGTAAATTGATGCCCGAATATGGACGTCGCGTGATGGCGTTGATGGGGTAGGGTTGATGACCGATGTAAGCGGAGCCACTTGAGGACCAGGGTTTGATCCAGGGAGCTGCGCCTTGGGCCAAAGCGGCAACGATTTTGTCAGTCACGTCTTGGTAGATATCGCGCATGGCATTTTCCTCGAGAGAAAAACGGAGGAACGCCTTGCCCGTCGGGGGAGGGTTCCCCGGTTGGGTGATGGGTTGGAATGATGCAAGTCTTGCATGCCGTCAGAATGTGGAGGTGGGCGCCGCCCATTGCGCTTAGCGCTGGTGTTCTCCTGCAAGCGCTATCAGCAAAGCGACAGGCTGACCCGGTTCTTGGAGTAGGCTCAGACTCAATTGCAGCAACGGGTCGTTGTCTAAGTGATCGGTTGGTTCAATGTGGATTACCTCGAACAGCACGTAAGGCTTGTGTGGAAAGGCCAGGTGGGCTTCGAAAGCTGCGCGCAATACGTGGCTCAACCGATCGACCTGCAGCTTCTCTGCGTGATCGGATTGTTCGAGCAGTACTGCGCGTTGCCACGCGCCAGGGGTGAACACGATGGGCAACCGGAGGGTGTTCAGTGTTTGCGGTGTAAGCGAGTCGGGCATGGTATGTCTCCGTTGAAAACGCGAAGAAACCTGTCCTGTGCGGGGAAAGATTTCCCCGCAGTGGGTTGAAGAAAATCACGAGGGCATATCTCACGAGCAGCGCTCGAAAGGCGCTCAGGAGAGCAGTAGGCGTTCATCACCGTACGGTCACCGTGCGAGCCACCGAACGCTAATCGCACTTGGGGAGAACCATCACCGAAGTGACGTAGCCTTGAATGTTCTGGCTACCTGGGAAAGTGCTGTCGATAACAGCGATCCGTACCTCGGGTTTAGCCGAGCTGTTCGCGAATAGCAACGAGATAAACCAACGCGTTAGACGAACTGAGTCTACTGAAAGCCAGCCTTGTTTTTTCGACCGGATTGACTGACAAGCGGTTAGGCTTGGAGCGCTACCGGCAAGCTTCTAAAGGGCGTGATACTAGGGTGATGATGTTCAATGAAGTTGTATGAAAATGTGGTTATCGGAAATTTTCTCTACGGGCTGGGGTTCGCTCTTGGTTCACAGCTGAGATCCGGTCAGTTGCCAAGTATGGTGAACTTGCTTCAACAAACGCCAGACGATAAACGATTGGGGGATTTGCTGATGGCATTCCCTGGCACAGTACGTTTGATCGAGTTTAAGACTGAGGCTAACAAGTCAAAAAAAGAGGCTGGTCGTCACCAGTTTCTATCTCGAATTTTTTCCGAAAAATTGGACGAATTGCCTGACCTGCCAGGTACTTCGCGGCGGGTGCATTGGTACATCGAAACGGCGCCTCTTCCCAGCGCTGCACTGTCGGCACGCATTGAGCCCTATCTCGATGCGTTTGGCGAAGGCGCCAGGCAACGGCCTAAGTCAAGCGAGAGGTTCCAAAATTTTATCGAGGAGCTGGCTGTTGGCATTCTGCAACGCAGATCGGCTGAGATCACAAAGGCTGAGCGCGACTACATCGATCTGGTGCGGCTTGCTCAAGGGCCAGAGGAGACCGGAACAGGCGGATTGGTGCTGGTGGCCGGCAGCGGTGGAGGTCTGCATTTCGCCGCCTTACAGGATTTGATGGATTTGAACCTGTCCCACAAACAATGGATCGAGTACAGCCAGGAGCGATATCTTTCCCTTCAGAGAGAGATGAAGCAACCAGATCACGAGATGCCCGATCTAAAAGGTCCAACTTTAGGAAGATATTGATGTCCGGAACAAGTCAAGAGCAAGCGCACGATCGAAATTTTCAGGCCCTCTTTGGCGCGGCTCGCAAAGTTCTCGAAGCTGTAGAGATCGATGAGAGCAAGTCTCGACGGGCTACTGATGCGTTGCGTGAGCTGCAGGATAGCGTCGAAAAGAAGTTGGTTCGACTGGAGGCGGGCGTCAAACAGAGCATCGAGAGTTCTGCACAGTCAACTGCGAATCAAGCCGCTGAGCTGTTGAGCAAGAGATTCACGGAGGCAGATGCTGCCGCTCAGCGGGCTGCTGAACTGTACAACATGGCAGCAAAGAAATTGAATAGTAGGCGTTGGCTCTACTTCCTGTCGGCGCAGGCTACGATCCTTACATTGGTAGTAGTGTCTCTCTATCTGTGGGTGCCGTCGTTAGACGAAATAAAAGCGCGTCGAGGCGAGGTGGCGAGGCTGGACGAATTAGGCAGTCGGGTTGAGTGGTCGAAATGCAATGTTGGGAATGGTCAGACGCGCGATTGCATACGCACGGACGAATCGGAGCATGCGGTCTTTTTCGAAGACCGCACAAAAAAGGGCAAGGCCTATCGCATACCGAAAGGTTACTAGCTGTTTACGGTCTTATTCTTGGCGGACTAGGATATGGGGGGTGTTTTCAACGCGCAGCCATATCAACGCTCGCAGCGCCGTCTGAGCAAACTGATAAACGGTCAGATATGGACCGCTTTCAGTAGTAGGCTAATACTCTTGCCTCAACGATGAAAACGCTCAGAAGAGGGCGAGACCATGCCGACTCAGCAACCTGTTCAAAGTTCACGTGCCCACCGCTGGGCGTATGCCTGTGGTCTGTCGGTGAAGCGTGGTTTCCGTAAGTTAAAAGCGTTTGAATCCCGCGTGGTTGAGCGTGCGGAGACGGCAGGAATGCCCGCAGGTAAATTACTTGTTCGCGGGAGTTTTCTAGTTATCAAGTTGGCTATAGCCGCCGGACTCCTTCTAGTTAGCTTATGGTTCACAGTGTCGGTGATGATCCTTATTGTCTTGTGTTGGGCCAACGCCAATGGAGCGCCTATCAAACCTAAGGATGCTCTCCGGTACAAGGCATATGGCGACCCATATGGTGAGTATGAGTATGGCCGCGCACCCGGTCAGCCTGATTTAAAAGACCTGTAGTCGAGTTCTTCACCCCTTCCTTAAGGCCTTTCCAGCAGACATCAGAGCTCCAGCGCCCCTTGCACCAGCGTCCTGCGCTTGAGCCGCTCCTTTGCTAAGCATGCCGTCGGCAATTGAGCCAACGCTATATCCTGCCCAGCTCATTGCAGCCAAAAACAACATCGGAAGCACGACGAACATTGCCCCCATCACGTACTCGATCACCTGCGCGGTGACCGTCCCATCCATAAGTCCGGATGTGGGCAGCGACAACAGCAGCTGGTTGGACGCCGAAACCTGGTTGTACAAGGTATCGAGCATGCTGGAGTCGACCCAGCGGGCTAGTTCCCACCAGAAGCTCAGCATATGCAGTGTGAACAGTGCGAACGTCACCGTCATGACGGTCTTCAACTGGTAGGTACTGACCATTAGAATCAGCGGCAAGCTGATGATGATGCCCATGATCAGGAAAGCCTGCACCATCGGTAGAGCGGCGCGTAGCGCATTCATCGCCGGGAAGTTGCTGAAGGAACCGAGGGCCAGTCCGGTGTTGGTGGCCAGGTTATTGAGCCCCTGATTGATTGTGCCGCCGCGAGCACTGGAGCCATAGTCCTGGTACACCTGTCCGGGGGACATGGACATCGATTGCTGGTGCGGACTGACCAGTTCGCGCAGGGTGGCATCCTCGATCTCGTTGCTCGAACGGCCAGTCAACCAACCTTTCAGCTGAGTCAGCAACGAGGGATCAACTTGCCTGATCAACCGCTCGCGCAACCCGACACCGCTATCGCTCCACCACTGCTTGCAGGTGGGGTAGCCCGCACCACTCTCCAGTCGCGGCAAGGAAACATCGCGGTTGTCGTCATACGGCCAACTGACTCGCGGCGTGCGTGAGCGATCCGTATCGTAGTAGCCGGGCGTGTCGAGAAAGTAGCTTGAGCCGATCCAGGACGCGTCGTGACTTTGTGCCTTGTCCAGCTGCGGACGGTTGGTGAATAGCCGAGAACGGGAATAGCCATAGCAATCGCGAGTGAAGTCGGCGACTTCCTGCAGCAGTACCTGGCTGTTGATACGCGAGCTGTCGATCTCCATGCGCATCTGCCGGATATCCGGTGCACACGGAATGGACGCGGTGGCCGCCGCGGTTACCCCTTTGCTCAAGGCATGCACCAGAAACCACCAGATCGGCACGTTGGCGGAGCGTTCGCCGATGGTATTGAAGGTCGCCCCCCAGGCGGTTTCCGCGGGCTTCGCCACACTCACGCCGCAGCGCTGGCTCGCCGCATCATCGAACGTCATTGAGGCGAGGCTCAACGGCAAGACCGGCGCGCAGCCGAACAACACGACGATGTAGGCCAGCCACAACCGGTTCTCGATCCGCGGTACCGAGAGCAATCCCTTGTTGCCTTCATCTGCGCCTTGCTGACGGGCCGACAACCATTCTTGCAAAATGATTGCGCCAAAGGGTGCGGCGAACAGCCCGGTGTCGGACAGGACGCTCCAGAGGCCGTTGTTGATGATCCAGGCCAGCAGGGAGAGGTAAAACTCGAGGTAGCTGTTGGTGCTCATGAGCATGGTGACAACCTCACAGTCGGGTGAACTCGACGCAGATGAAGAGTGCGAACCCCATTGCCCCGATGCGTTGTACGCGCAGTCGATCCTGTGGTTGATGGCGGTAGCGCCGAAGCAGGTCCCACCAGAGCGCAAAGAGGGCGCCGTAGAACAGGGCGCGCCACCACCGCAGATAAGGCCGTGCGGATTCGAAGACCTGCTGCCAGACCTCGAAACTACCCAGCGCAGTGCGGCCGATCCAGGCGACCAGTGCGGCGGTCAGGATCATCGCCGCGGCAATCCCCAGACTCGAAAGCAAAGTGAAGAGCGGTGAGCGTTTCATGGCTCACTTGTGCCTGGCGTCAGCGTCATTGAGTCGACCGGGCTCGGGGTCGCCTTGCTCGACGGTACGCGAAGCATCGGCGCCCCCGGCATGCCGATCAAGCACCAGGCTGGCGGTATTGGTGGCGAGCATCTGCCGGACCTGCAGTTCGGTCTGCAGCAGGCGTATTTCGCGCTCCAGAGCGTCGATGTTTTTCGTCAAGGCGGTCTGGGCCGGCTCGGCGGAGGCGATGTTCGGTTCGTGACTGCCCGCCAGCAGGGTGCGCAATAGCAAGAGCGCCTTATCGAGCACGCTGGACAGGGCCGTCTCGCTGGCCAGGCGCCGTGCCAAAACATCCTGGTCAGGATCGTCGCGCAGGGCTTCAACCACACCACGGGTCACCGGCAGCATTGAGCTGGAGGCTTTCGCCAGGTTGTCAGGGGTAGACGGCAGAGAGCCAGACAGCAACCCTTGCAGGGCTTTGAGGCGTTCGCTGTAGGCCTCCTGGATCAGCGGCGTCAATCCGCTGCCCGCGGTCGCACGCAGGGTTTCGCAGGTGTCGCAGATTGCGACTTCGCTCTCGCCCAACACGCGAACGGCCCAATCGGATTCCTCTAGGGGCGAGGCCCAGGTCTGGCAAATGGCCCCGCCTAAGCAGTCGCTGCTACTGATCGAGGTGCTGTCATCCACCGACCGGTTATGCAGCAGGTTATAGCCGGCGCGCACCACGTCGGCGGTCACCCGGATGGGCGTCTGCCCGCTACCTCCAGCCTTCTGTCCGCCGACCCAGGACACCCCATTGTTGCCATTATGGGCCTCGGTGTTTTTCACCGCGGCCACCGCATCACCGCCGGTTTGCTCCAGATTGCCCTGCATCTCCTGGTTCTTGGCCAGCGCACCCCAGCCGGCCTGACCGACCTTGTCCGCCATCTTCTCGGCCATGGCCTGGCAGGTCAGTTTGGAACGATCGAAGTCGATACGCCCCTGCATCACCCCGTTACTGAGCAACTCATAGAGGCCAGGGTTGGCGCGCTGAATGATCAACGCCGGCAACGACATCACCGCCTGGGTCGCATTCTGCACGACGCTGCCCATGATCTGCCGGAAACCTTCGGTGGCGCCGTTCAGCTGGTTTTGTAAGGTATTGGTGAGGCTCATGTTTCCGCACATCATGTTCGCTCGCCAGGACCCACCGACACCGAGACCACTGGGTCGGTAGAGCGAACTCGGTGAGCCGACTGCCGAGCCGCCACCGATGGTGTACATCACCCGGTCGTCGAGCACCTCGCCTTGAGTGCCCAGGCGGTAATCGCCCTCGGCGGCGTGGGCATGCGTGGCCATGGCGAGCAGTCCGTAAAACACCAGACTCATCGTGCCCAACCAGGGGCGCGCGAGAAGCCGGTTCATGATGCACCGCCTTCGAAGTCGATGCTGAATAGAAAGGTCTGTCCTTCACGTTTGCAGCAGCTATAGGGGCGCCACAGCGACCAGGCGTAGCCGCCATCCGCGCTTTGTAACGGATCGCCGGGGAAGATGGCGCACGTCGGCTGAACCTGGGGGTAGAGCAATTGCCATTTGTGGGTCGAAGCGTCGTTTTCAACGATCGGACCAGGCGGCCAGTAGCCGTCGCGGGTGGTGGGCGTGAGTGGTAAGTACACATGCGGCTGCCAGTTGCGGGTAATCACATCACCCGCCCGTTGCGCCATGACCGCGGCCGCCTTGAAGTCGTCGGGCTGTACCAGAAAACCCTGCCGCGGATAAACATTGCCCCACATGTTTCCCGAGGCATGACGACCGATTTCACGGATCCCCGGCGTGAGCGACTCGGGGTAGACACTTTCTGGGATGCCATGACGCCAGGCCAGTGAGTCCAGGGTACTCAGGTAGTAGGGCATGAATGCAGTTGCACCACTGGCGCAGGCGTAGCCGGATTGAGAAGCCAGTTGCGTGGCGACCCAGCCACCGGGGTGGCCGATGCCATCAACGTTTTTGAAGCGGGGCAGGTTGTCGCGGTGGGTGTTCGGGGTGATCAGGTTGCCGCCACCTTCCGCACCGCTGATGGGAGTGGAGAGGATGGCCATCTCGGTCCAGGGGTTGTTGCCGGTGGTGGTGTAGCTCGAGACCACCAGCTCAGGAATGAAATGACGAACCTTGGTTGAGGTTTTGACCTTGCAGCCGAAGGGCGTGCAGAGCAGCCAGAAACAAATACCGACGACCCTGTAGGCGAGGCAATTTGGCGAAAGAACAGAGGCGGTGATGCTGCTGGTATCCAGCGCCATGCTTGGGCCGCACGTCAGCAGGATGCTCAGCGCCAAGGGCCGAAGCGTTGGGGGCGTGATTGACGAGCAGGCAGCAGGCATGATCCAGGCTCAATTAGGTAAATAGCCAGGTCAGGTTCGGTTTCGGGCGGGAGACTGTCAGTAGAAAAAATGAAGGTGGGTGTATCGACTTTGTGAGGCGTGAGACTATTATTTGACGTGAAGGAAGCTGCGCAAAATATCGGGTTCCGTAAGTAACTGATCCGTGGTGATTTCGAGAATATTGGCGAGTTTGCACAGGACCAACAGCGACGGATTGCCCGTGCATCGTTCGATCTGACTGACGTAGGTGCGATCCACCTCGGCCATGAGCGCCAGTTGCTCTTGGGTCAGGTTTTTCACGCGTCTCATCCAGCGGATGTTTTCCGACAGATGTAGACGAAGCTGTTCGTAGTCTTGAGTCATGCGCGCAAATTGCGCCTTGAGGGACTCTCAATCCACGGGATATAGTCTACATTGGCATTGATCTAGGCCATTTGATGCTCATGCCTATTATCGAGCGTTCATTTGGTTTCGTTAAGATTTTCGAAGCAGGGCCCAGCGTCTAACAATAAATCAGAAATCCAGGGTGCGTATGAACGAAAACTACCTTTCAATTCCCGCTGCGGATGGTTGTCCAAGTCTTTTGACACCTTGGGGCCGCGAGTTTGCCCCGATGATCGAACGTGGCGTGCAATGCGCTCAGGCTTGGCTTGATACGCCCGGCGAGATTCCACTGTGGTGGGCGTTGGCGCAAACCCGCAAGACCTTTCCAGTCGGTGACTGCCAAGATGCTTTTGAAGCTGGATTCCTGTTGAGGATTCAGCAGCGGCTGAGCAGTGCCCCCCAGCCCAATCAAAGCTGAGAAAAACGACGTTTAAGACGCGTTCATACACATGGCTTGAACGGCTCCCGATGTTCAGCAAGCGTTTCGGCTGCTGACGCCCCAATACCAGTGCTCGGAGAGTTGGTATTGGGTAATCGCTACCAGCGTCTAGTTCACCGCATCTTTCAGCGATTTACCGGCCTTGAAGCTGGGCGTCTTGGCCGCTGCGATCTTGATGGTGGCCCCAGTTTGAGGGTTACGGCCGTCGCGTGCCGCACGTGCTTTTACCGCGAAGGTGCCAAAACCAACCAAGGTGACGTTCTCACCGCTTTGCAACGAAGTGGATATGATGGTTGTGAGGGCTTCCAGTGCGCGCCCGGCAGTGGACTTCGGGAGGTCAGCGGAGCTCGCTATGGCCTCGATCAGATCGTTTTTATTCATGTGTGACTCCTTCCGCTGGCTGGGTGTTGACGAGTAATCTACTCAGATAATTCTTCGATATCCACTACAAAACCGCTCTCCAGCCCTCTACGGATGTAACGCTATTTGGGCTTAAAATCGGGTAGCTATGCCCCGATTCCACGGGCTTGGTCAATGCGCGCAGCTACCCGAAAAGCTGCCTCTAGCTCTGAACACTGGTATTCCTGCATTAAGGTCCAGCGTTCGGCTTTTTCCTCGGGCTCCGTCATCGCCAGAGCGAGATAGAGGCTGGGTGGCACGGCTCGAAACAGCGTTTCGAGTTTCTTCGACAGCACGACCCCCTCGGTGTATTTGCCCGGTTCCTTGCTGGCGGAGAGCAACAAGGCTTTCTGTGCCGGCGTGAGTTTCTTGAAGCGTGCGATTTCTTCGATTTCCGCGGGCGGCATGTTCAAACAAATCCACCATTCGATCATGTTGAGCATGGTCTGCGCGGCCGTGGGGAAGTCGGCAAGGTTTTGCGTCGCCAGCCAGAACCAGGCACCGAGCTTGCGCCACATCTTCGTGCCCTTGACCACGAATGGCGCCAGCAGCGGGTTCTTGGTGATGATATGGCCCTCGTCGGTGACCATGATGATCGGTCGGCCCAGGTACTGGTCGCGCTCGGCAAGGTTGTTCACGGTGTTCATCAGGCTGATGTAGCTGATGGACATCTGCGCTTCATAGCCTTCGCGAGCGTAAGTGGCCAGGTCGACAATGGTCACATCGCTCTCGGGCCAAGGCGTGCCCTCGCGATCGAACAGTTCGCCCTCGAAGCCCTGGCAAAACAGGTCGATGGACTCGCCCATTTCCTGGGCACGCTCACGACGCTTCTCCGGTAAGTGCGGGTCGCTGGCGACGCGCAGCAACGCGTTGCGCACGTCGCGGGTCAGCATCTGGCGGCTGGCGGCAACACAGGTCTGCGCCGCATCGAGAATGCTCTCGCGGATCAAGCTGCGATCGGCGCGGCTCAGGCGGGCTTCTTCCTTGGCCTCGCCACCGGTGATCATCAGGCGAGCGGTGATTTCCAGTTCGCCAAGAACATCGCGTTGGTCTTCGCGACTGGCTACCACCTCATCGTCCAGCTCATCGATCGACAGACTCGCCACCTGATCCGGTTGCTCGACCAGGCGCCAGGCATCGACGAACGGGGCGAGGCTGACCGAGGCACCAGGTTTTAATTGGACCTTGTTGACCGACAGGCCCTGTGTCGCGAAGTAGTCGCCCTGCAAGCCGAATGAGTTGCCGGCCTCGACGATAAACAGGCGAGGGCGGTACACGGCCATGACCTGCATCAGCAGGGTGACGAGGGTCGCCGACTTGCCGGCACCAGTGGGGCCGAACAACAGCAGATGACCGTTCATGGCCCGGTCCAGGCGTGATAACGGATCGAAACTCAACGGCGAGCCGCCACGATTGAACAGGGTGATGCCCGGGTGGCCGGTGCCGGTGCTGCGACCCCAGACTGGAACGAGGTTCGCTAGGTGCTGGGCGAACATCAGGCGCGTGTACCAGTTGCGCGTGTCGCGGGCCGGGTTGTAAGCCATCGGTAGCCAACGCAGGTAGCTGTTGCAGGCGGCGACTTCATCGCCTTCGCGTACCGGTTGCAGCCCCGCACCCAGCAGCGCGTTGGCCAGGCTGACTGAGCGCTGGTGCAGTTGCTGCTCATCGTGACCGCGCACGTAGAACGCCAGGGTGCCGCGGTACAGCTTGTGCTGGCGGCCGATGATCGCGCGAGCCTCTTCGACATCCTGACGGGTCTGGGTCGAGGCCAGGTTTTCACCGATGGCTTTGCGGGCCAGGCGGTTCAACTGCTCCTCAAGTACATCCTGCGGTTTGACCACCAGGGTCAGGCTCATCACCGTGCCTTCGGGTAACTGGTCGAACAGGGCGTTCACCGCATCGCCCTTGCGGGTTTCGCCGGTGAGTTGGCCAATCAAGGGTGCCCGCCGCAGTTTGTCCACCACCATCACCCGGTGGGGCTGATCGTCGAAAAACCAGAGTCCGCATTGCACATGCGAGCGCGGTTCGTTGAAGAACAGCCGCTCGGCAAAGTCGTGGTCGAAGGGCAGTTCCAGCGACTCGCCGTCGCCCGGCTCCGGATAGGCTACGCGGCGGTAGAACTCCTCGGGTGCTTCATCGGTGAGCGTGGGGGCCGGATTGAACCAGGGCAGCAGCCAGGCATACAGACCTCGGCCATCGACTCGCGTCGATTGCACCCCGCAGGCCTGCAACGAAGCCGCAATACGTTCGCAAGCCTGATGCAGGGATTGCACCGGGCTGAGTCCCGTCTCCTCAGCGCCAGACTCGAGCCAGCGATAGACCACCAGGCGCACCCGGCGGTTGTTGCCACGCCAGGGCAGGCGCGTCACCACCTTATCCTCAAACAGACCACCGGGCTTGGCGATGGCCTGCAGATGACGACGAGTGAGTTCCAGGTACGCTCTGGTGAAGATCGTGCCTCGTGCGCGGTCGTGCACATAATCGGTGAACCGGGTCAGGTAGGGGGTGAAGTCGTTGTCGTCTTGGCAGAAAAACTGCGCCACCCAAGGCGCTTGATCCTGCTCGTCAAAGCTGTCCTGCAGGGCATCCTCGAGGGCATCGCGGGCGGCCATCAGCCAATCGGGTTCGCGCCCTTCGGTGCCAATGGGCAGCAACTCGAACACCGCCCCCACCGAACGATTGTCATCCAGCAGAAAACACTGCTCGGTGTCGAGGTATTCGACCCACGGCAGGTGATCGGTGAAGCTGGGATTGTGCGCATACAGTGCGGCTTCATCGGTCAATGTGGCACGAGGGCGCAATGGGTGGCGCCAGGCTGTCCACGCAGAAGTGCGCTTGCCCGCATCGCAGCTACGCACTACAGGTCTTCCTGACGTTCACCCGGCAATGCGTACTGCACCCGTTGGTAAAACGGAAAGACGGTCGAGTACCCCGGGACCGGTGCCTGCTCGGTACCACTCAAATGCGGATACACGTACAGCACCAGATCGGGATTGGGCAGGCGAGGGAACAGGTTGCGGATCTCGTTCGCCGCTGTGCGCGTGTATGGCTCGTGGAGAGCGGCGGAGAACTCTGCTTGGGCCAGCGGGCGGCGTAACTGCTGCCGAGCCTCCAGCAGTTGCTGCTGAGTGCCTTGCGAACCGGCGCCGTTCCAGATGTCCAGCATGGTCTGCTCGCCATGGGGTAGAAGCGTGTCCTTGTCGGTGGAGCACCCCGCCAGTACCCAGCAGAGCAAACTAATCCAGGTCAGGCAGAGAAGCTTGGTCTTTTTCATGGCGAACGCTCCGGCCCTTGGGCTCGTAGTCGATGGTGATCTCATGGTCGAGGTGCAGGGCGACTTGGGCGGCCGGTGGCACGTACACGGCGGCAAAGGCCTCGCCATACAGTTTGTTGACCCACTCGCGGATGTCGCTGACCCCACCACTGAGAATTGAATTCAGTGCGCTATTGCCCGTGCTGTTGGTGACCCCGAGCGTACTGCCGCCCGAACTGATCACACTGCTGTTGTTCTGCTCATCCCCGAGCAAGGCGGCGACACCGGCACCGGCCGCCGTGATCAGACTCTGGCTGCCGAGGTACTGCTGAGCGTTCGAGCGACGCTCGCCGGCAATGCACGGAATGCCATACGGATCGGACAGGTAACCGAGTCCGCCACGGATCTTGTCGGTGTTCGAACTCTGGGTGGTGGAGGCATTGCGGCTGGCGACCGCCTTCGGCTGAGGCACCGTGCGGATGGTGCCATCGGTAAATACAAAGGTGATCGACTCGACCTGTCCGCGTACGCAAGACAGGGTCCAGTCACCGGACGTCGTGCCGCTCATCACGGCACCCGCGACGTCCGGCAGGTCGATGCCGTTGGCCGTCAGGTTCTCGGGACCGACCAGTACCTTGAAGGGATAGGGATCATTCACGGTGCCGTCCACCGGGACTCTGCCGATCAGCGCGGTCATGGCAACCGAGCCCATCAATGTCGCGTTTTCGGGAATGGTGTAGACCGGCTTCGCGCCTTCGGTACGATCAATCGATCGTGTCAGGTCACGCTCACCCTGGGTGACCGCACGTAGCTGTTTCTGGCTGCGATCAATCGCGTTATCTTTCAAGCCTTCCAGTGAGTTGAAGGCGGTAGGGAGACTCAGTGCGGAGGCGGTCTTGGTTTTGCCTCGGGCGTCGGTGGACGGAGCATCCGAGGGTTCAATCCACTGCAGCGTATCATTGGCAGGATGGCCCCCCCCGAACTGAGCACCGTCGCCCGGCTCAAGCCCCAATCCGATCGGCATGTCCTTGCCCTTGCCGGTCAGCCCCGACAGCTGTTCCTGCAATTGCGTCAACAGACCACGGGCCTGGCGGCTGTCTTGTTCCGCTTTGAGCCGGGCCTCGTTGGCTTGTCGACGGCCTTCGTCGACCTGCTGGGTCACGCTGCCCAGTGCCGTCTGGATACGCGAATCGACACTGTTTTCCCGCTCGCGCAGGCGGTTGTTTTCCGTCTGCAGTGAGTCATTGTGTTTCTTCAAACCGAGCATGTCGCTGCGCATGGCCTTCACCTGGCCGACCAGGGTGGCGACCGTATCGCGTGGAGTGTCGCCAGCAATGCCGAGCGACTTGGCTTGCTCGGCGGATAACTGAATGTTGCCCTGATCAACTGGGGTCTCTGGGGAGGGCGTGCTGCCACCCGCGACCCAGGTTTTCAGGATGATCAGCACCACGCCCAGCAGCGCAGCCGGTACCAGCCATTTGAGCAAGGCGTTAGCTTTCATCGTCAGCACCTCGCGCAACGGGCAGGAGCAGCACCGCTTGTTCGAGGCCGGCACCGCGGGTGACGAGGTAGGCGATCGTGGTGTCTTCAGCACTGCCGACGGGCCCGAGGAAAGCATGTTGGAAGGCCGCAGCGAACAGCTTGGCCTGAAGCCGACGCGGATCGAGTTGCACTGCCTGTGGACCACGATTGCGCAACTTCACTGCGGTCACCCAGTAATCACCGAGGCGCCAGCTGGCGATGGGTGTGCTGGACAGGTTTTCGGTCGGCAGCAGGGTTGGCAGTTCGGTGCGCAGCTTGAGCGGGACGCGGCGTATACCGGGCAGAGACTCTACGGTGCGCAGCGGCGCATACAGGCTCTGTGCGGCGTAGCGCGTCAACGCGACCGGGATCGGCGTGCGTTCCGAAACAGGGACGGCGCTAGATTCAGCCTCGGTAGCCTGCACTGGAGCATTCTTGAGAATACGCACGGGCTCCAGTGGTTGATCGCCAGGGTTGGCCGCGACATCCAGCAGGATGATCTCGCCCGTCGTGACCGATTGCAGTTGTAATCGGGTCGGGGCAATGGCTTCCGACGCGCGCAGGTACAGCGTGCCGCCGGTGGATTGCACGCGCAGCTTGCCTGCCAGGGTTGAAGGCACACCGACTCGAACAGCCTCATCGACAAAGACCACCCGCTCCTGGTTGATCACCAGTGGGACCGTGAGCGGTAGGCGTTCCCAGCGCATCAGCTCGACGGCCTGCGCTGCAGCTCCCCACACCATCAGTACGACGGTCAATCCCAGGCTAGAATTCCGCTTCATGGCTCACCACCGGGCAGGGAGATTTTTTGCGGAGTGCCCTGATAACAATCCAGTGCCAGCCCCCACTTGTTGTGCTCGGGATCCAGGTCGAAACGCACCACGCGCAATGGATAGCGCACCACCACCCGTTTCACCGGTTCGGCGGCGTAATACTCATCGGCATTGAGGTCGAGCTTGACCAGCCAGCTGTCGCGATCGAGTTGCTTGACCCTGAGTTCCGGATCTTCGCTGTAGCCTCGACCCAGGATTTCGTAGACGCCACGCACACGCTGGCGCAGTTCGCCGGCGGCCTTGCGGTACTCATAATCACCGTCAAGGAAGGCCTTGCAGGCAGGTGTCAGGTAGGACTGCAAGCCATAGATGGCGCGGCGATAATCCTGCTCGCCATCCGAAGGCCAGCGGTTGAGCTGACCGAAAATGTACAGGGCAAAGGCATAGACATTCTCTGAGGGGATATCCCACCACTTGCGCGTGCTGCCCGAGCGCAGATCCGGGGGGACATGCACGGTCAGATCGGTCGGTGCCGAGCGCCAGCCATACCAGAGTCCGGCGCAGACCAGGGCGAGGATCATGACCGCCAGACGCAGGCTGAAGATATGGGCCTGTTGGGCGTCCACCTTGTTCCGAAATCGGCTCATGGCTGCCACCGGGGCAGGGTAGGACGCAGCCGACGTGAGCGGCGAACCGTCCAGGCACCGGAGTGGAGAATCAAACTTCCGCGCCCCAGGCGCCAACGGCTGGCGAGTATCCATTCGAGCTTGCGGTACAACCAGGTCTCGGGACGGGCCCGTTTGGCCCGACGCAGTAGTGTGCCACCGGCAAATAACCCCAGCGCCATGCTTGCGATCATGCCGGTCGGCGCTACGGCAATGGAAGCGGTGGCAATCGCTAGAGGAACGCCCAGCAGTAGGCCAATGACGGCGCCGGTGCCGAGTGCTACCCACATCTCATCATTGGTCAACCCGCGCAATACGGCGGGATCACGATTGAGTCGCTCTGGGAGAAAGACCAAGGTGCCGTCGGCCAGGCGTTCGATAGTGTCGTTCATGCCAACCTCACAGAATCGCGGCAGCCTTGGTCAAAAACCAGATGATGATCACCACCAACAGGGCACCGATGCCGACTACAGCACCCAAGTCCTTCCAGGTCTTGCGCTGGTTCTGCACATCGGCATAGACGGTCAGGGAATGCCAGGCCACACCGAGAAAAGCGAGCAGGGCGATCAGCAGGCCGAGCAGGATGCCGCCGTCGTAGGCGTAGTTTTTGATCGTCTCGATCAACCCGGAACCTTCACCACGGGAAGGCGCTTCCATGGTGGGGAGTTCGGCAAAAGCCAGGCTTGGGCCGAGCACCAGCAGCAGACCGATCAAGCGCTGGCTCGCACGATCACGCAGGTTGTTTTTCAGGGGGACAAGGCACTTGCGCATGGCGGCGATCTCCTGGATTAGGACAGGGTGAAGAACATCAAAACCAGCAAGGTGAGCAGCACGCGTGCGGCGCTGCCACCGAAGGCTCCAAAGCGAACACTGCCGGCTGCCCAGCCCCGGTAAGCCGTCCACATCACCCAGGTGCACCACAGCAAGGTCAGGACGAGAACTAGGGACAACCACAGCGTCGAACTGCTCTGCGGTGCGAAGCCGGCGGCGTTTTGGAACGCTGCGATCTGAGCGTCAGTCATGCTCATGGCGAGGGCTCCGCAGGTGGAGTGTCGAGGCGGTATTCGCCGATCAATTCAGAGGGGGCGCGTGGTTGGGCGCGAGAGGGGGACAGATAACCCTGCACGCCCTGGCGAATACGTTGGATGTCCTGAGACAGCCGGGGATAGTCGAAGCGATAGCGATCGTCGGGTTCAGCCGTGCTGGCTACCTCAGCTCGCGTTGCAAGGCGTTCGATGGTGTCGAGTTGCCGCTGAATAAGGCTGAGTTGATCCTGCTCATGAGCCGAGGCGGCATAGCTGCTGCCGTGAACGATAGCCAGCGAGAGTAGTAAGTAGCGAAAGACGGTAGTAGGCATGATGCTGTCCCATATGGATCTGGGAGCAGAGTCAAGTGAGAGGCCGAATTTTTCCGTAAGAAACCTGAGGTCTGATGAATCGCTTTTTCTGGGAAAGGACTGGGGATGTTTACGTTACAGCTACAGGGGAGGCTTCGATCTTTGGTGGAGAGAGTGGTTGAGGCTCTACTGGTCCGATCATGCCGGACTACGTTCGCGAGCAGTAGCAACGGCTTCATATCGAATGGCTTGCTCATGTTCGATCACCAATGTAAGTCGATAACAGGTCGATACGACCAAGCCCCAACTCGTAGCTGGTTTGCACTCGGGCATCCTGATCTAGGCGTCGGTCGAGTTGGTAGCAACGGCCACCGTTGATGGGAGCGAGATGATGAGTGATCTGCTCATAGCGTTCGCACGCATAGGCGACCCGAAGCTCGTGGAAGCCTTTGAGGTTGTGCGAATGGAGGATCTCTCGTGCAGGGCGGACGATTTGCCGTTGTAAATCGACATAGCTTTCGTTTGGTGCAAGCAGGTTGCGGCTACCATTCGGCGAAACCTGTTCGGCAAATTTCAGCGCGTCACGAATAGGATCATTTACCGTGATCCAACGAAGCGCCGACGCATGTGAGCGGCCACCTTGGATGCCATCTCGGATGTTGATTTTGCCGTAGTGTTCGGACTCATGTTTTAGACGCGGTAGATCGACCAAAATGGCCTCGCGCAAGCGCATGCCGGTGACTCGCGCCAACTGAACGATGGCCGCTGCACGCTGCATTTGGTGTTTGCAGAGCACGTCGACGATCTGCTTAACCTGTTCGTGATCTTGGCCTTGCGGCACCAAGCGCCGAACACTGGTACGCTGCATTCCCAAGGCTATACTCGGACTCGGCACCTTCACAGACTGATCGCCCCGAAGCGCCGCCATAGTCCGGTTCACGCTGGACAACCGGTTTTGCGCAGTAGCGATGCCGATAGCACCTTGTTCTATTTGTTGGCGCAGATGCTCTGCGTAGTCCAGCAAGGTCTGCCGATCTATCTGTCGCGCATCGTTAAATCCGGGCCCGTCTTCCGAACGACACCAGCGGACAAACGCCCGCCAGCGATCACTGTGCGCCTTGACCGTGGCGTAATGTCCTCCGCCAAAAAAATCGCGCAATGCTTGCGGACCGGCATAACTCAGTTGTCGGCCATAGCCAAAATTGCGCCCGTCTCTTCTACCAACTAATGCCATGATCAAACTCCTCTCTAAGCCAAACACCTGTGAAAGTTGTCCACTAGCGCGGGACTGGCGGTTCCTTACGACCAGGAGCTTGGGAGTCTCATTAGCAGGCCTCCTGACCACTTCCGCAGATAAGCATTCGTGTGGCACTCAAAGATATTTTTTGAACGTCGTCGCTGTGATGGTCATGGCCACCCCGAGCATCACGGCGCAAGGCATAAAAACAACCATGGGATTGAGCGAAAAGGGCAGAGACAGGTAAAGGATCCAGGGCGCGATCAGCAGTGGGATGACCGCCCGCTTGGCTCGGTGATAGACAAAGCTGCTTTCTCGCCCCGCGCCAAATTTTCGTAGGTCGCGGCGCATCAAACCATCGACAAAACCGGTGAGCGTGGCCAGCAGAAACAAGGGTATGGCCAGAATCAGAATGGCCAGGCGCACGACGAAGGTAAAGGTCACATATACCGCCGCCAGTACGAAATCTTCAATGCTCACGTAGACCTGATTGACCAAGCTCCAGAGGCCGTAACTCTGGCTTGATGCGCGCGCCTGCTGGGAAAAATCTGCAAAGCCGGTCTTGATCAACACCCACTGATTGAGAAAATCCAGCCACCGGACAATCGTCTGTCCGGGCTGTTGGAGGATGAGAGAAGATTTGAAGTGTTCACTCAGCCAGCCCAGTTCATTCGTCAACATCGCTTGGCTGTGCCGCCAACCCTGATCACCCCAGAACAGCAGCAGGCCGACGGACTCGATTAGGATCGAAAACAGCAACGAGGCGATCAGCAAACCGATGATATGTAGAACCAATCCAATCGCCGAGATGATCAATCCTGGCCGCTGGATCGGTTGTGGTGGCGTGTTCTGTATGGAAGTCGCCATCGTTAATTCCATTGCTCATCGTTGAGTTGATGGCGCCACGGCGCCTGCCGAATACGTGCTTTCTGAGTCGAAACCTGTGGCGGGCCGGGCTACCCCACCTGATCCAGATCGAAGTTTGTTGTTGGACCGCCACCGCTTGCGCTCCACCATTGTCCCGCCTGCTCGTTGTAAGCCGTTCGCATTCGTTGGGTGAGCTCCTGCAGGTCCTTGGGCATGGCGTCGTCGTTGGAGGGTTTTGGCAAGGGCATGCGGACTTTCCAGAGCTGGCCTCCGGCCTGGAAGGAGAACATTTGCCCCTTGGGCAAGCTGACGATGTGAGCGGGCTCGATCAACGGCACGCTGGTGCTGCTGACGCGATCCTGCGAGGACGACGTGAAGTCGGTATTGGCTTCAGGATCGGAGGTGTCGGTGGCGCCGGACACCAGGGTCTTGGTCAGCACGTTGACCTTGGGCAACTGCTGGGTGAGCAGTTCCGCAGTGGCGGTCTCGCGTACGCGGAGCATCTGCAAGGTATTGAAGTTACCAATGACCTGACCGGCCTTGGCGCGAGTACCAATGCGCGCTTCGATATCACTGAGGGTCTGGGTGTAGGCGGTCACCTGGATGCCGGCACCGCCGCCCTTGTTGATCAGCGGAATGAATTCATCGCCCATCAACTCGTTGAACTCATCGGCGTGCAGGTTGATGGGGAGCTTGTTGGCACTGCTGTCTGATTGGGGCAGGCCATGGTCGATGCCGTGTTTGTAGATGTGTCCGGCGACCGAGACCAAGTCGGCGAACATGGAGTTGCCCACAGCGGCGGCCACCTCGGCGTCGGTCAGCGCGTCCAGACCGACGTAGACGATGCCGCGTTTACGGATGATCTGCATCCAGTCGAAGATTGGCCGCGGGTCATCTAAGTCGGTGTAGTTGGGGGCCAGTAACTGGGCGGTCTTGCCGGTGGTGAGTTTTTCCAGCAGAGGTAGCAGCGAGGCGACAATCTTGTCGAAATAGGTACGGTCGTAACGCACCGCCGAACGAAGTCCGTCCAGTACCGGATCAAATACCCGTTTCACCGCCAGGTACTGCTCGATGGCCACCACGCGCTTTTCGCGCCCGACCATATGCCGGGGAATGTTCTTCTCGTTGAGCTTGCCTTCAAGCTGGACAATCACTTCCCACGCTGTTGGGTCGGTCTTGGCAAAGAATTGTTGGGCGTACTCGATGAATAATGCGTCGATGTTGACCACATGCCGTTGGATCTGCAGGTAGTCTGGACGTCGGCCCAGCTCGATCAGTGCATGGGCGATGATGTTGACGAAGCGCCAGGCGAACTCGCGAAAGGCCGCAGAGTTGCCTTCGCCACTGAGCTGCCCAGCGATGCGCGACGCCACTTCCGAGATGCGCCCGAAACGTCCCACGGCGTTGTAGCGGGCGGAGATCTCCGGCCAGCCTAGATGGAAAACATAGAACTCCTTTTCTCGACCTGCACGTTTGGCTTCGACGTACATGCGTTTGAGCAGATCGGCATCGCCCTTCGGATCGAAGACGATCACTACCTCGTGTTCAATGCGATGGATGTCTTGGGTGATGTACACCTCGGCGAGCCGGGTCTTGCCAACACGGGTCGTGCCCAGCACGAGGGTATGTCCGACTCGTTCACCCAGCGGCAGACTGACTTCCGTTTCGTCGGGCTCAACCCCATGCAACAGCGGTGAGCCACCGACTGGAGGTAAAGGGCGCAACGGATTAAAGGCGCTGTCCCAGGCCGTGACACGGGCCAGTGTCGAGAGCGGAAACGGTGCATGTTCTAGGCGATGTTCGAGTCCACGTGCCAGGCGGTAACGGGTCGGTTGGTCGACGTAGTGAGCGACGGCCGGATCCTGGGCCTCGACCAAGCGCTGGGTGTGCAGGCGGGTCCAGCGAAAGCCGCGGCCCATGAACAGACGTTTGCGGCTCACCGGAATCTGCCGGCTAGTCAACTCGTAGCGAGGCAGCCGGCGGATATTGCGCCGATAGCGCAACACCTCCCAGGCTTGTCGGAGGCGGATCAAGCCGAACAGGGCATAGGCCAGAGCCGCAATCAGACCGATCTCGGGTGATAGGGCCACGGCCCAGGGCGAATACACGCATAACACCGCCGCGGCGCCGCAGATCGCCACGGTATACAGCTCGACTGCGGGCCGGAGTTTGGACTCCATCGCATGCTCGGCCATGACCCAGACTCACTGTTCCAGTGAGGTGGCTGTGATTAAGACAGGGTAGTGCTCAATTTTCAGGCGAGAGGCGATGTCGTTGCCGTTGACCGGCAGGATGGTGATGCCCGGCGCGGCTGCTCGAATTCGGGCCAGGGTTTCAGTATCGGTCACTTCGACGGCGAGGCCGGCCGCCCCCATTTCTTGCAGTTCAGTCGCACGCTGATGCAACCAAGCCAACGATTGGGGATCCTCCCCGACCAGGAAAAATGGCTGCAAGCCCGGCATGTCCAGGGAGCGGGTTGTGATTTTGCCTGGGCTCAAGTGAGAGCTGCGCACGGGCAGTATCCAGGTCTCATCGGCAAATGCAGATAGGTCCGCATGTCTGGCCCGAGCAGGCTGGGTCTTGTTGTTTATTGGTGGCCGTACAGCTTCATACTGGGGGCGGGTTAAACCGCCAGGCTGATGTTCTGCAAATGACATTTCCGGCTGGGCGAGCGCAGCCAAGAGCACGGCGAAGTAATACGCACTGGGAACTCGCGTCATGGTGGTGAGCCCTGTTTGAAGGAAACCTGCAATCGTTCGAGTTGTCGGGAAAAGCCGGCGCGGTAGCGCGCGGCCGGCGTTCCTCCTGCCGGGCGGTGATATCGGCCAGCAGCTGACACCCAATCACCGGAGACGGCGTGATGCTCTTGCAGCAGCGCGGCAGTCACGGCCAGATTGCGGTAGGGTTCAAGGGTTTCGCAGGGACTGGAAAAACGCTGTCCGTGATAACCTAAGTTGATTTGCCCAAGCCCGGCATCGACCCGCTTGGCGTCATACCGAGCAAGCGCCTGAAGCAAGGCTTGACAGGCGGTCTGACGATTGGCGAAACGGTAAGGGCTGCCGGCAATATTCAGCGTCCAGGGCCAGGGCAGCAGTCGACCACGGAGGCGGGCGCCACTCTCCTGCAGGGCAATCGCGAACAACACCGTGGAAGGGACGTTGGCGTCATGCGCTGCCAGTTGATAAGCCGGAGGCGGAAGTTCGTCTGCCCGAACGGCGTGCACCGTCAGCAGTAGCGCAATAGCAATCAATCGAGACGTTGCCATTGTCCGTTCACCTGCTGAAATGTGACGGGTAACGGTCTCGGGGCTCCCAGGCTGAACCAGCGCCCGCGATCATGGTTCAGGGTGATTTGCCGGTGTTGGACCTTGCTCGGATCAATGCCTGCTTGCGTCGCCCAGCGCCGGACGTGTTCATCCTCGCCTTGGCTACCCACCACATAGATATCGAACGCTGTATCACTGTTTTGCAGATGCTGCGCTTCAGCGGTGCACGCTGGGCAATGGTCCTCGACAAACAGAGCTTGGCGCGGCTCTACCGATGAGCTGGCAGGGGACGGGGATGCCATACCCTGGATCGGCAATAGTCTCGGAAACAGCTTGGTCCAGGCTGCGGTGTAAGCGTTTTGGTAGGCCAACTCGCGCTCGGCGCGTTTGGCTTCCAGCGACACCTGTAATTCGGCATAGCGCTGGCGCTCTTGGTCGGTCTCTGCCTCGACGCCTAGCGCAGTCAGCGGATCGAGGTTAGGGCTCCAGAAACCGCGCGGGCCGGCTTGGATCTGTTCAAAGCGTGTCCATTCCTGCTCCGTAAGCCCCCAGCTCGTCGCCTGTTCAGAATGCGAACGCCCCAGCGGCGCGGACTGTGTGTTCTGGGCCCGTGACTGTGTCGGGACGGGATTGGCCATCGCTGCGATTGTGGTCAATAGAGAAACGAGACAGACGACGGCGGGCAGTAGCGCTCTGTTCATGATCGCGTCTCAAGGGAGTTGTACGGTCTGGTCTGGCTGAGCGGCCACAGCGAAGACGGCCGCGTTCGGCTCCAGCACTTTCAACTGCCATGTGCCGAGCTGCTCGCCGTTGTGCAGCAACTGGATATCCTTGAGCGAGCGACTATCAGGAGGAGCTACCGCCAGGAAGCGCTCGCCACCGCGAGACTCGACACCCATCACTGAAAATGGCGGCAGGAGCGGAGCAGGCTTGGGCTGAGCGGTTTTTTTCGGCTTGGCCGAGGAAGGCGTCGGTGGTGGGAGTGGTGGCTGGCTTTTGAGATCCAGGAGTTGCTGCTCGACGTGCTCAAGTCGTGCACGTAGCGCGATCATGTCGGCTTCGGTAGCACGGGCTTCCAGGCCGTCGCGTAGTTCCTGTATCTCCTGCGCCCATTGATCCAACATCGGATCGAGGGTATTGACCTGTTGCTCACCGGAATCGACCATCTGCTTCAGGTCTTTCAGTGCGTACTGCAGCTTCTCCTGTGCATCCAAGAGGGTGCTTGAGTCACGTTGCAGGGCATTTAGGGTCTGTAGGCGTTGGGCGTTCGCATTTTCCAGCTCGGTCACGCGTTGATACTGGTTATACAAACCACCACTCAGCCCGGAGACCGCCAGACAAAGTGAGCCGACAATAAGGGTATGAAACGTCGAGGCTTTCATAGGCGTGCCTCCGGCTGATGGGGCACGCTGGGTGCGACCCGCACGACGGCAGCATCATTTTTTTGCCGTTCGAAGCAGACCGAACGGCTGACCTCATCGCTTGTGAGTTGCCATGCGGGGCCAGCCAGCACTTGTAGCGCGTTGCGCAAAGAGATCGGGCCGAGCCGGTAATGGGCGGCGGGCAGAGGCCGGGTAAACAGTATCTTTACTGGTTCGGCAGCAGGGCAGAGCGAATACCCCGAGCGCTGCAGCACGTAGTGCATCGCTTCCTGTATCGAAGGATTCAGGTGGGACGGAATGCTCACGTCAACGATTTGAGCGAGAAGATTACGTTGTTCCGTGGTGGGCTCGGTGCTGACCAGCGTATAGCGGCCATAGCGGAGCTCTGGCGGATCGCTTTCGTCGGCTGGGCTCCTGGATAACTGGGGCCGATTGGAGCCACCGTCAATCTCAGGATTAGTGGGCAATGGGGCTGGGATTTGCGCTGTGCAGGCACTCAACAAGCCCAGCAGGCAGACAGGCGTGAAAAAACGCTCCATGGAAAAAACCTCATGTCAGATTCAGTGCAGAACCTGACATGAGGTGAAGGAACGATTCAGTGAGTAAGTTGATTCAAGACGGGTCGTGTTTAAGTTAAACGCGTTGCTATTTCGTCATAAATAGCGAGCCCATCCAAGACGGCAGCGTCGGGGTCGAAAATCAACAACCTCACATCCGCCAATGCCGCCAGATACAGTACGTTGACCAGGGCTTCCGGTGTGCCAGCGTCGAGCTGCTCCTGCCTCAGCGATGTGTAAAGACCGCCCTCAATCTTCATCAGATTTTCGTCGGTCCAGGGCGTGCCGATCAGCTTGCACCCGACACCTTTGCAGTCTGGCAGGGCAAAGGGTTCAAACAGCAGTCCGGTTGGCTTAGAGTCAAAATTGCCAACCCGGCTTGCCAAGTGGCGCAGTGCTTCGTCAGTCAGGTGTGCGGTACTGATCTCCCAGGCTCGACTGTAGTGTCCTGTGTCGAAGCTCAAACGGTGGACCATGGCTTGGGCTTCTTCCAGGGAGTAAAGGTCACCGACATGATGTCGTTCGTTGAGCATCTCGCCAGTCACGGCATAGATCACTTGCCGCACCAGCCCGGTGGACTGGCAGTGTTCATCCAATTCATCCGGAATGGCCTGACCCTCGCTGATCAGAGCGAAGTCGTCGTTGAACAGGCAGGCGAACAGTTCCAGCGCATCGTTGGGTAGATGAGCTTGTGAGTCGTGTATGGAGCGAAAGCAGGGAGGGCAGTCGTTCGCGTAGGTGATTTGCAGCAGCCGTTCAATAAATAGATTGTCATAGCCGCGAACGAATGGGTTTGAGGCCCCCAGCATGGCTGGGGCTTGGGTAGTGGAATCCATGAGTATTTCTCCAGGATGAAAATGAACAAGGCGCCCGAAGGCGCCTGTAAGGGTTAAAGCCAGCCGTATTCGGCAAGAGAAAGTGGGCGACCTTCACCCACGATGAAGTGATCCAGTACACGAACTTCGATCAAGTCCAACGCCGCTTTCAACCGTGCGGTCAAGGCGCGATCCGCCAGGCTGGGTTCCGTGCAACCGGAGGGGTGGTTGTGAACAACAATGGCGGCTGCTGCGTTATGTGCGAGGGAGCGCTTGACGACCTGGCGGGGATAAACACTGGCGCCATCGATGCTGCCGTGAAAGAGGATCTCGAACGCTAGAACGCGATGGCGGGCATCGAGAAAAATCACACCGAAAACTTCATGCTCTTGTTGCGCAAGATGAAGTTTCAGATATGAGGCCACGGCGTCAGGTGACGTCAGGTTGGGGCCGCGGGTGAACAGCCGACGATCCAGAATGTGCAGCGCTTCGTCGATTAGCTGGTTTTCCTGGGCGATACGATCAGCCTCGACATCCGAGGTTTCTATCAGGGTGAGTTGGGTGCTCATGGCGTACCTCCGAAGGGAACAATCCGGGGGTACACACCCGAGGGAGTGGTGTCCCCGGGGTGGATATAGAGTGACGGGCATTGCCCGATGACGCGCTGTTTACAGCCGAGTGAATCGGTGGCGTTGTCCGTGCAGGTGTGAATCACAACCGTCGCAGGGCAATGGAGAGGCAGTTCTTATACCCTGGCCAGTTTCGGGGTCGAAGTCGGCACTGATGGGCATTAGCCGAACCAGCCCAAGGTCGAGGCCGGCGATGCGTTTCTCGATTTCATCTGTCGTGTAGTAGAGCGATAACGTGCTGTAGTCCTCGTATGCCGCAGCGAACAGGCAATCGTCGCAAAGCCAGAAGGATTCCATGTGGGTTCTCCTGTGCTGGTTGAAGAAAAGGCGCTCGATTGAGCGCCTTGATGTAAACATCGTGGATTGTTCAGGCGGACTGAACAGTACGTGTGGCAACACGGCGGGCCGTGCGGGGAGTGGGTGCAGATTCAGGTTTGATCCTGGTCTCTGTTGGGTTGCCGGTATCCTCAGCTTCGGCATCAACCGACGTTGGGGATGGCTCACTGTTTGGCGTTTGCTCAGCAGGTGCTTTTGCCTCCTGCCTGGCAGGCGCTTTGTACTCGAACGTGCCGTTGACCTTGATCCAGTCGATGTACAGCAGACGACCTTTCAGGCTGGCGCCCGGTTGGCCTTGTTTATCGCCTTTCTCATAGAGAAATGGGTCAATCCACAGGTCGCCGATACGGAACGACAGCAAGACCTTTTTCTCGGCTTTGACGGCGTCCATATAGAGGCGAATCAAACGTTCAGCTTCGCCCCCAGCGACTTTGCAGTCGAAGCGAGTGTATTCGACCGCATCCGTGGCACCGTGCAGAGCCGCGATATCGCAGGCCATGAACGGCTGTCCGCGACGGACTTGTACTTCACGAACACGGTTGAGGTAGCCGATACCGACGGTGTGCAGATTGAAGTAAGTGGTCGCTTCTTGGGATTGGTTGGCGTGGGCCATGGTGGTTCTCCTGTTTCAAGGGAAAACGGCGACGCACAGTCCCTGACGGGGAAGTGAGTCCCCGTCAGGGTGGGTAAGGTGAAGGCAAGCGATGAACGACACGGCACCGGCAAGCCGATGAGCATCAGATCGATGCGCCTGGAGAATAGGGGGCTGCCGAGGAGAAATCCGCAGCAGGTCTGCGGATCTAAGGTAGTGGGCATTCATCACCGCTGAAGCGGTAATCGTGCGAGCCTCCGAATGCTGATCGCACTTGGGTAAACCACCACAAGCGTGGCGTAGCCTTGAAGGTTCAAGCTACCTGGGCTGGGCTGTCAACGACAGCGAACCACGCCCTTTGTATAAGCCTGTCACAGGAGAGCGTCAAGACGCCGAAAGCTGATTTTTTATAGCCGGAATACAGTGGACATTATTGGACTGAAAAAAATGAAGGGCGGGCCTGGCGGGTGCCAGGCGAGGAATAAAAAAGCCACCTTTGACGGTCTTGCACA
Organism: Pseudomonas sp. AL10; assembly: GCF_029960685.1. Taxonomy (NCBI): domain Bacteria; kingdom Pseudomonadati; phylum Pseudomonadota; class Gammaproteobacteria; order Pseudomonadales; family Pseudomonadaceae; genus Pseudomonas; species Pseudomonas sp. AL10. The sequence continues at coordinate 14,013 of NZ_JASBQZ010000032.1, read as the reverse complement.
GTCGACGAGCTCCTCGCAAAACTTGGTTTGACTGCGCCATGATTCGCCAACCGACCCTTGTCGTGGCCTGGGTCGGAACATGCTGGCACGCATCCGCGCACAAAGGGCGCCCAGTGATTCCCCGGCGGGCTCCGGGACTGAATGCGATCGCCGTAGCGGATGACCGCTGCTGCCTGGCAGAGGCAACAGTGGTCATCCGCCACATTGATCCGGTCGAGCACAAAGAGGGAGTGAAATTCCGCAGAAGAGAAGGCTCCGAACTCTAAGAGTCCGACCGAGCTACCCGGAGCGAATCGGTCTTGGGTCGCCGTAAGCGATGATCCTGAGGCACTACAGCAGAGCGGGTGTGACGACGTCAAGCCAATGTGCGAAGCGGTTATTTGCTACTGAGATGAGCGGCCAGCTGTTCGACGGACGTCAGGATAAAGGCACGGTCGCTTTCTTGAAGGCCGCTCAGCAGGCCCGCGATCATCTGGCCCTGGTCGTTGGGGCGACTGCTCGACTCCGTCAGCAGTTCATCCATCCGGCAGTCGAAGATGTCCGCCAGTTGCATCAGCTTGACCACGGAAAGCTCCACCACACCCCGCTCAAGGCGCGAAATGGCTTCGCTGCCGATTCCCAGGCGCTCAGCCACCTCTTCCTGGGTCAGATTACGCTGAGTGCGGTGCTTCGCGATCATGCGCCCAATTTGGGCTTGGGTTGGATGTTTATGTGCCAAGTGATGAGTTCTCCAATTCAACCCGAATGGTTGAGCAAAGACCCATTGACATGAACATCCTTAGCGGTTGAGTATCGACTTAAAGGGTTGTTATATTGACTGAAATAGCTGTTTGTCGCGACGTGACATGTTCCTTCAGGAATCAGAGCCCGTAGTGACCAGTGAGACTGAACGGTCTGATAGGACCAAATGGAGGAAAGGTTGAGCATGGATGAGCAGCGCGAGAACGACATGGACTTGATCTGGGATCGAACACTGGAGCTGTTCATCAAGATCCATGATTGCCCTGATAACCCCGCACACCTCGACAGCCTTGTTCATTGGCTCAACGAAGATCCTGCTCACCTGAAAGCGTTCAATGAACTGGGGCAGATATGGATCGCGGCAGGCATCGCCTTGGCCCGTGAAATCGGACAACCGCTAGACGACTTGGAGAAGGATCAGGCGCCGTTGATGATGCACTGACAACACCCACGAGGTTCATGTGAGCGCCAATGGTGCCTCATGGACGACGTATACCTTTGCTGATCGGCACAGTGCCTTTGCAGTCCGGGTACTGGGAGCATGACCAGAACGGCCCTGATTTTCCCTGACGCCTGAGCATTGAGGCATTGCAATTGGGGCAAGCCGGCCCGGCTTCGACCGGTACCGACAAAGTGAGCGCTCCGCAGTTTGCGATCAGCTGCGTAATCCAGTGCGCCTGCTTGGCAACGAATGCATCCAAGGTCAGACGTCCCGCTTCGATTTCATCCAGAGCTTGCTCCCAGATCGCTGTCATACCCGGATCCGCGACTGCTGCGGGTACCGCTTCGATCAGGGTATGGGCCGCTGCGGAGGCCATCAAAGCTCGTTTTTTCTTCAGCAAATAGCCGCGATCAATCAACCCCTTGATGATGCCGGCTCGCGTGGCTTCGGTGCCGATACCGGTGGTGTCCCGAAGTTTCTGTTTCAGACGCGGGTCGTTGACCAGCTTGGCCACATTTTTCATCGCCCTGATCAGATCACCCTCGGTGAGCGGTTTGGGAGCGGCGGTGCGCATGGACTTGAGTTCGACGTCGTCCACTGCGCACTGGCTACCCTGTTGTAGGGCGGGCAACACCTGGGTCTTTTGACCGGGTTCATCGTCTTCGGGGTTGTCGGAGAGTAAGCCTTTCCAGCCTTGGACGAGAATCTGTTTGCCGACAGCAGTCAAGCGCTCTGCACCGCACTCCAGCTCGACCTCGGTTCGATCAAACTCATGATGCGGTAGAAACTGCGCGAGATAATGGCTACGAATCAATTCGTAGACTTGGCGCTCTTGTTCAGACATCCGCCCAAGGTTCGCCGGCTCGGTGGTGGGGATGATGGCGTGGTGCGCGGTGATCTTGCCATCGTTCCATGCTCGTGAGCGCAATGATCGATCGATGCTTCCGAGCGCTGGGCGTAACGCGGGATCCATTTTGAGCAGGGCATCAAATACCGCAGCTACCTCGTTGAACATGCTCTCTGGCAAATAACGGCAATCGCTGCGCGGATAACTGGTGGCTTTGTGGGTTTCATACAAGGCTTGAGCGATGTTCAGCGTTTCCTGAGCACCGAGTTCCAACTTGCGTGAACAGACTTCCTGCAGTGTGCTCAGGTCGAAAGGCAGGGGTGGCGCTTCGCGCAAATGCTCAGTCTGCAGCGAGACTACGGTAGCGGTCTTGCTGCTAGAAATCGCTTGGACGGTCTGACTGGCAAGTGCCTGCTGCAGGCAGCGACCGGCTTCGTCACGTCCTGAGCTTGGCGGTATCCACGACGCGATGAAGGGTTGCCCCATTGAAGACAGATGCACATCCACCACCCAGTACGGCACAGAGACGAAGCTGGCAATCGCGCGGTCTCGTTCAACCACCAAGCGCAAAGTGGGCGTTTGGACGCGTCCAACCGACAGCACGCCGTCATAGCCCGCCCGCCGTCCTAGGAGGGTAAACAATCGACTGAGATTCATACCAATCAGCCAATCGGCGCGGCTGCGGGCGAGGGCTGAGTGATAGAGCGGGAAGGTCTCGTGACTAGACTTCAGCGAGGACAGTGCTTTGCGAATCGACGCCTCGTTGAGTGCGGATAACCAGAGGCGCTCAACAGAACCACGATAGTTGCAGAGCTCTAGTAACTCGCGGGCAATCATTTCACCTTCGCGATCGGCGTCGGTGGCGATGACGACGGTGGTAGCTTCGCTGAGCAGGTATTTGATGATTTTGAACTGCGCGACAGTCTTGGGCTTGACCTCAACCCTCCACTGCGCGGGAATGATCGGTAAATGATCCAACGACCAGGATTTGTACTGATCACCATAGGCCTCGGGTGGGGCGGTCTCCAGTAGGTGGCCAACACACCAGGTAACGGTTGCCTCGGCGCCGATCAGGCAGCCATCGCCACGCCGTATGGCCCCGAGGACCTTGGCAATGTCACGACCTTGGGAGGGTTTCTCGCAGAGAAAGAGACGCATAGAACTGCTCCGTATTGAGTTCGGAGCAGCATTGTTGGAAACAGCAGAGGCGAGATACGAGAAACCTGAACGGCAGGTTCCTCATATTAGTCGGTGAGGGCAGTCTTGAATGGGGCGAGGCTGCTACTTCCTTGTCGCGTGGACGACAGTGCTTCACGAGCGGCGAGTAGTGGCAGACTAAAAATTTCGCGTAATGGCGCAATTTTTATGCCTCTAGTCCGTCATGCCGATGGTGGCTACCCTCTGCGTTTTTTGGACTTCGACGCAGGCGAGCTGGCCTGGTCTGTAGCCTGCCCGACGGGAGCCGCAGACGAGGCTGATTCACTGGAGCGCTCCCGCATGATCACGTTCTGCACGCGATGAGGCAGGATGCCGACACGACGCGCCTCGATCTTGAAGGTGACCCGGGCATTGTCTTCACTGTCCTCCCACTCATCGCGCACGGTGCGGCCCTCTACCAACACGCGCATGCCTTTCTGGTACAGCGTGCTCCAGTGTTCAGCCTCGCGGTGCCAGAGCTCGACCGGCGCCCAATAGCCGCCTCGATCCTCATAGCTGCCATCGCGTGGCACGGGGTTGTCGAAGTACACATTCAGGCGCAGCAAACGCCGTGGCTCGTCATTGCCTGATGGGAACTCTTGGAACTCTGGCGCACTGCCGATGTTACCTTCGCCGACGAAAAAGGTACTCATTGTGATATCTCCGCTGCGGGTGTGAACTGGCGCAGCAGCCGTTCGGCGCTCGCCATTTTGATCGTGCAGGTTGAAGCCTGACGGTAGAGCGAATGCACTACGCTCATCTGCAAGTTCAGTGCAATGCGGTCGCATTCGAAACGGTGCAATTCCTCGCGTACGGCTTGGGGCAAGGCCTTGTTGGAGACCTGGCGTTCCCAGACCGCCACCCCCATACGGGCGAAGTCACGGGTGCGCCATCGCAAAAAGGTGCTGCCCGCACTGGTGTTCTGCAGCACCAATCGAATATCCAGCAGCGAGTAAGGGGGCTGTCCGGCTTGCTGCACCACCGCTTCCATCAGGTGACATAACTGCGCCTCGGTTTCCCTCGCCACCTGCGCCAAGTATTCCAGCTCCCCCTTACCCTTAAAAGGTTTTAAAAGGCCTTTTAGGGAGGCAGCGTGTTCGAGCTGTCGATAGGCATCCGGTGTTAGTGTTTCGAGGGGCATTGGTTGAGCCGGTATCATGGGACTCATGCTTCGTCCTCCGGCTCATCGACTGTCGCAGATGACTCTACTGATTCCTCTGCCAACGCGTCAGCGCCATCCACTGCCACAGCATCCCGACGAATGATGGGGGGCGCGAACTGGGAGCGGCGATGCCCCTCAAGGATGTCCATAGGGGGTAATCCAAACTTCTCCGTGGCCGCCAGAGCACGAGCGTTGTTCGCCGCCATGTCATCACGGGTGACGCCAGCATGCCGATAGCGCTGCGCCTGACCGAACAGGCTGCGCAGCAGGTGGGCGCCGTCGTCGATCCAGGCTTCCATGTCCCGGCGACCGACCAAGGCGGTGTGATGGGCCAACAGGGTATGTCGCACCAAGGTGTCGTAGTCAGTCAGCAGGTAAACGGCGAGGAAGCCCAGTTGGCTGCCGATGTACAACGGCAAGGTGACGGGATGGATGTTGAGGTTGTCGCCCATGTCGATCTGCGTCGGCAGCTCTTGTCTGATCCGGTCCAACTGCTGGGTCAGTTCCAGCATCCCAGCCTTGGCCTGCATCAATTTTTCTTCGAGCTGCACGATCGCCCAGTCGGCATAGGGGTCGTCCTGCGCTGCGGCCTGTTTGATCAGGTTGGTGACGCTGATGTAGCCGGCCATGCCCATGATCGAGTGGACGCCTTCGCGTGCGGTTCGACCTTGCCAGATTCGGGCGGCATGGTGGGTGTGCAGTGTCAGGGTGATGCTGCTGCGCAATGAGCCCAGGTTGAGCTGATAGTGATCGGCCACGGTGTCGTCCTCGCATAGGCTTGGACGGGAACGTTGCGACAGACGAAGGTAAAGGACAGCCGAAAAGCTGAATGCGGTGTGTTCGATTTGGTTCGAGACGATTGATTTTCGAGACGCTCGTCCGTGATGCCAGTGGCATCAAATCTACTGACGTCCAGGGCGTTTGCTACGCAGCTGGCGTAGTTCATCCAGGCACGCTTGGGCGAGGGCAGAGGCAGGTTCGCCCTTTTTCCTAAGCTGGCGCGGCGGAGCGGGTGGCGGTTCTGCAATGGGTAACGATTCAGCATGACCTGCCCAAGGGCGGAAATCGCCTTTCAGCGCCCGCTGGATCAGGCCCATCAGATACGCCGCCGGTTTGCGGACGCTGCCTGCCGCACACCGCGCGCCCGCTTCGTTGAGCACCGCCTGCCGATCCGCGGGTTTAAGCTTGGTCAGCGCCACGATGACGGCCTGCCGCTCGCTCGGACTCAGGTGCAGCGGATCAGGCCAGTGCAGGTTATCCACTGCTGGGGTCGCGCGCGGTACCGTACTAATACTTTCTTTTAATACAGTACGGGCGGCATTCGGATTCCGAACGCTGCCGAAAACATTGGAGTTCGAACTCAGTTCGGATTCCGAACTAGGCCCCGCACGATTCCGAACGCGGTAATCGCCACCCAGTTCGGAATCGTGTAACGCTTCATCGGTCGCCTGATCCAATCCTTGTTGTGTCCAATGTTCATGCCAGCTGTCGAGCCGGGTGGGGAGTCGACCCAGATCGATATCGGTGTCTTGGCGGATTTCTTCCAACACATGCTGAGCGACAATTCGCACAGCCTTGGTTGCATGGGAAAGGGCATGTCCGACCAGCTCCAGGTAGTCCTGATCCAGCTCCATGGCTTCGGCGGGCGTTAACGGTTCATCGTGCAGGACGTACAGAGAACCTTGTAGGCGCCCGCTGAGCTGATCGCGGCCACGACTCACTAAACTGAGCCAGCGAGTCAGCCTGAGCATCGTCAAGACGCGAGCGATGGTTTCACGGGAGGCTGACGCACCGTAGGGTACGCTCGACAAGTAAGGCTGCAGATCTTCATAGCGCGGAGTGATCACGCCCTGACCTTGCAACATGAGTCGAAATACTTGCCAAGCATTCCGTTCCAATGGGGTTAGCCGACTATCCAGCAGCAAGCGACGCGGAACGACTTCGTGAGATTGGCCACTGAACAAAAAGCCCGTCTGCAGGGCTTGGTTGGAAGGAGGTTCAGTGGTGGGGCGTGCGGGCCAACGTTCACTTAGTTGTTGGGTGCATTGCTGCAGAACACGCTGCCAGCGACTGGAAGGGGCGGTGTTCATGTTCCGTTGCTGTAATGGTCGATCTGCTGCCAAACGATGGTCAAGCTGATCTGTTGCTCCTCCGCCAACATCATCATGGCGTCGAGCTGATCCTCAGCACCGTCCTGATCACGTAGTTGGCACCAACGCTGCCAGAGCGCATGTTCCTGCGCTTCGCTCAAGTTCTGAGGGCGGCCCTTACGGGTTTCTATCTTGAGCAAACGTCGGCGCAGGGCGGTTTCCGAGTGCGCCAAGCCGAAGCACTGATACATGATGGTACTGCTGGCGCCGAGCTTGAGCGCTCGGTTGATCAGGCGCTCGTTCTGTTCGTCGCGTTCGGCCTGGTCGATCAACCGATGCAGCACCGGCGAATCAATCTTGACCTCAACCCAAGGGACGGTGGCATGGGCCAGGCGTGACAGTGTGGTCGGCGGTAATGATTGCAATAGATAGATGTCCTCTTCACCCAGTCCGAGTGCTTTGCAGCGTTGCAGATTACCCAGGCGCAACTCGTGAAGGACCTGGGTCAGCATGGCCTGGTTGAGCACATTGAAGGACAGGTTCATGGCAGCTCCCTTGGTGAATCGTCTTCATGGGTAAGCGTTAAGTCGATCAGGCGCCGGGCTAAGCGAATGAGGCGATACAGTTTGATTAACAGATAGTCGGGCAGTCGCTCCAATCCTACGTCCACGGCGGGACGATCTGCCAGCGGGAGTTGATAGACCCCCAATAGCAGTTGCCCGAACAGGGCTGACGGCAATTGCTTGCGATCCTCCCAGTTCACCTCGTCTTGGGCACGCAGCAGGGCCAAGAGCAACAGGTGAGCGCCCGCCGCACGAGGCGCTGCAAGATCAAGTTGCTCGATGCTGAGGTCGAAGCCTAGGCCGTGCTTCTGGGCGATGATGCTCTCGGGATGTCCGGCATAGGCCACCATTTCCCGAGCCAGGCCGGCAATGGCTAAACGCAGTTGTTCGGGGGTATCCAGTGTGGGTGCGATGATCCAAATGTCGTCGATCGGGCAGGTTGCGACGGTCTGTGCTGGTTCGGATGCAGTGGCGCGATCAATCTGTTCGCGGATCTGCTGGACGCGTGACGGAGGGCTGACTGCTGATACGACATTCGTTTCGGGAAGCGTGAGCTGCTCCTCTCGCGTTGTTTCGGTCTGCGTCCTGGTTTCAGCCGAATTGGAATGCGGCTCGGAGGGGGGAGGCTCGGCCGCGGGCTCATCGACGCTCGACAGACGGTTGTTCTCCGGGGGCGTGACGGCAACGCCGGGCGTCTGAATAACCCGTTGGGTATCGCCCAGCTCCAGGGCCAACATGCGGTAGGACTGTCCGAGTAAGCGACTCATGCGTTCGAGCAGTTCATCCTGGATTTGCTCAAGGTCAAAGGACTCTGGGTCGGCATCAAATTGACCTAAGGTGTCGAGCCAAAGCTCGGGAAAAGCGATGGCGTCGGTTGGATAACGATTCCAGGTTCGTTCCGCCTGGCTACGCAGGCCAATCAGGCGTTCAATTTTTGGTTTTCCCAACCCGGCATACAGGGTTTGTGGGATGGCGGGTAGTAGGTGTTCGAGGGTGTCGAGCATCCGGCTGATGTGCGACTGGGAAATCGGATAGCCTCCAGCGGCAAGACGTCGTGCCAGCTCACGTTGCGAGAGTGTTGCTCCATCTGATTCGAGCATGGTCTTGAGTTTGGTCACTGCCAGAGCACGCTCGATGAAGGTGAGCTGGCCGTGCAGATCGCTTTCAGCAAGATGGCCGAGTAGGGCGGTGATTTCATCGGTCCAGGGTCGGAACAGGCAATGGATGCGGAAGAAACGCTCGTCGCGGGTTTCGTGCCACAGCTCGCCAAGAATTGCCAAGCGCGTATTACCGCCGTTGCGGATGATGAAATGGGTTTCACCTGGGCGGCGGGTAATCGGCGGCGGTTGATCCAGCCCGCGTTCACGGATCGAGGCCTTGATATCGTCATAAAGCGGGTTACGGATGAAGCGAGGGTTGTGTTCGTAGGGCCGCAACTGCTCCAGAGTGACCAGCATAGGCGTATCAGTGAGTGGATCGGATAAGCGCCCCAGTTCTGGACCTTGAGGGAAGTGGTCCTGGTGCAGTTTTTCGGTGATTTCCTCCTGAGTGAGCTTCTTCATTGGAGCTACCTCAGTTAACGCCGGGTGCGCAAATGGTCGCCAACCTCGAACTTGACGATCTCGGCAGTCCCCGAGCCCTCGAAATAACGAGACAGGTCCGCGAGGAACCCGCCCATGGCTGAGCGCCCGCCTTGTAGACGAAAGACCACTGTGCAGTACTCCTCGCTAGGTGGGCGGCTGGGGTGGATGGATGGTTGAACAATGATAGGAAGCTGGTCCAACATCAAAAGACTCCTTGCCAAACGCAGTTGGCCTCAACGTTGATCGAACAGAATCTCGTCTCGAGAACTACAGCTTGGCGATTCATTTCATCGAGACTCCGCGCACTTGCTCACAGTAGAGATTGCTGTGTGCCATTCCGGGAATAATTCGATGGCCAATGCTTGCATGGTTTCCAGTGCCGATGGTGAGCGTCGTTTATGGGGCCTGCGCGTCTCGACTCGGTGGACGGGTAGGCCGAGTGAAGCGGCATTGGTATAAGCCACTCGGTCTGGAATTGCGGTGTCTAGAACTGAAATGTTGGTAGCCCCAGCGAAGGTCTCGCGCAGGCCGCGGATGATCATTCGCGTGTCTACCCGGATGCTATTTACCTGGTTCAGCAGCAGTCGCAAGGGTGGCGGCGTAATGCCCAGGTGACGGAACGGTTCGAGCTCACTCAGCAGCTTCAAGGTGCCACGGCGCAGTTCGCGGGCGGCGAGCATTTCCGGCGTGATGGGAGAAAGGGCGAGATCGGAGGCCAGGATGGCCATCTCCAGAAGCACGCTACGTGCGCCTTGGGTGTCGATCAACAACAGGTCGTAACGGGGACGGAAATGTTCGAGCAAATTGCGCAGCCGTAATCGCCCGTCAGGGGCGTGAAGTAGCAAAGTGGTCAGCCGACCTTGATCATCGTTCGAGAGGATCAGGTCGAGACCGACGACCACCGTTGTGGAAATTATCTGAGCAGGATCTGTCTGGTTGAGCGCGATGAGTTCGTACGCACCGGCAATGGCCCCTTGGTTCAAGGCGTAATAGCTCGAGAGGGTCGGTTGGCTATCCAGATCGAGCAGCAGGACGCGTAAGCCCGCATCCGCCAGCAGACCGCCGAGATTGGCAGCCACTGTTGTTTTGCCTACTCCACCTTTGGTGGACACCACTGATACCACACGCATGGCATCAGGCCTGCTGCGCCAAACGCTCAGTGATCCACTGTTCGATCTCCAGCGAGTCCCAGCCGACGGCGCGCAGCCCAATGCGCTTAGCCTGAGGGAATTTACCTTCCTTCATCAAGTTGTAGATGTGCGCACGCTTGAAGCCGGTTTTTCGCTCCACTTCGTCACGCCGCATGATGTGACGTTCGATATATGGTTGAGAAACTTCAGCGATGGGAAAGGATACATTGGGCATGTTGGTTACTCCTAGCGCTAATTGGCACGTGGTGGGAAGTGAGGTGCATTGAAAAACAAAAATTTAGATTAGTCATTGCAATGCAATTGCCCGCATTGCAGTGCAATATATTCGGTGACTGGCAACGCAGCGTTTCGAGCAGCGAATTGATATCCAATAAATGCTATGGAATGCCAGTCAGATAAAAGGGAGTTGATGCATTGCCACTCGGTGAGCTTGCTCATCGAGGCACACCTTCATAAATTGTCGAAAGACATGCAGCAGAAGCTGATTGTCGTTCATCTGCTCGCGATTGGATGTGGCATTTTTGATAATGACTGTGATTGGCTACGCACCATGTCTTGAAATTGAATGGGCATGAAGCCAACGGCTGAAGCACACTAACAAACTAGGGAGATCGCCCGGATGCGCGGAAGTGCAGTTTTTATTGCTTCGCTTGGGAAAGACTGCGTCTACCGGCCGCGAACTTTTCGTCCAATGAGCGTTTGCTTAGACCGACGACGCCACTGTAGTGAGCGATAATAGAGTTAACGATGGACGCTTGGCTATCAAATATCGAATACTTTCGTCCCGACTTAGACGAACCTAGTAAGGTATTAACCAGAGCACCTATCACGTTCAGGAAGCTGGCTTTGCTTTGATCAGTGAGTTGTTTTTGGCCTTCGACTAGGCTGCGTAAATTTTCGCGATCCAAACCTGCCGCGGTGAGTTCGTTTGTAAGGGTTCGGAGCGCTGCGTCGGACGCTTTCAACTGTATTTGCAATGCGTCCCTGTCTGCTTGCAATGCCAGGTAGGTTTCGTATCGGATACTTCCCACCTCGGAAGTGGAGCCAAAAAGAAACGCAGGTCGCTGATCCGGCCAGTATTGAGCCATCCATTGTTTCAAATCTGAATGTCTAACCGTAAGTATATTGAGATCAATGGGTGTGCCTGGAGCAACCGACTTACCGAAGGCGCCATATCGCAGTTCGTTATTGCGGATGGCATCTAGTATTTTTTCAGCACTGGTATATAGACAAGGCCATTGAGGGAACGTAGTGGGGAGCAGATCCACGCGGTCCCATATCGATTCAAGTATTTGGGCTTCGAAAGCAATTAAATTGCACCAGCGGATCGCTGCTTCAATTGGCCTATAGAATAGTTTTGCTACTGAATTAAAATCATTATTAGCATCCATGTGGGGTAGCCTTTGTTAGAGACGTGCCCGCTAGGTGATGAAACACTGCCGTCAATCACATAGCTTCCGTATTTTTATTCAATGTTCAACGATTGGCTGAACCAGCTCTGAACAGATTTGCATTGTTAATCTCCTACCGCCTTGTGTTGTTTTCTAGGTTAAGATACCTTGACTTCGTTGAGGATTCGTCGCCATCGCAGTAAGACCTAGACGATCCTGTAGCCACAAGTGTTAAATTGAATGAGTTCAAAAGCCCGCAAGCGGTTGCTTGAGTGGCAAAAAAACCTGCCTTAAGTCAATTTATAGCTTTCAAATCAAATTCGCAAGCTTTCCTACGAAGCAGATCTATGGATGATGGGCTCGAAGGCCTTCCTATCGGTGCTTAGGCGCTCAACACATAAAAAACGAGCTCTGCCGGAATAGGCTTGGGGATGACCCTGACGATCACTGGAAGAGGCATGTCGAATCGCCACCAAAGCGATGCTCAGAAAGCCATTGCTCTTGACCGCTTAAGCTCCGGATAGGCGCCGCTTTCAGCTTACTTGTTCTATTTCCAAAAGCATGACGTGTTTGCACATCGGGTCCCTTAACGCCAAATGATGGTGCTTGATGTGATAATTTTCCCGTAAAGTTGACTTAAATCGGATTTTGGGTGAATCTGGTTTTTGTATTCGTCGGCAGTTTCAAGGCCGTACCTATAGGCCTTTTGGCTAGATCTCGAGAAAGGAGAAAAGTGGGATGACTAAAACCGAGGTGGATTCCCCGGGGCGATATTCTCTAATCGGTCCGGCCTAGAGCTGTTTTATAAAGATTACGTATCCCCGGAGCAGGAACGGCAGTCCTCTGTTTACATGGATTTATGCGTAACTCTCGGGATTTTGAAGAACCCGCTCCTTGGCTGGCTGTGGGTCGACGTGTCATTGTTCCCGACCTCCGTGGTCGTGGTCACTCCGCTCGAATGAAGACGGCGACTGATTACGACTTTAACTTACTGATCGGCGATATGTGGGTGTCTTAATCATCTATCGAACGTGTGGTGGTTATCGGAACAACTTTAGATGGCTTAATGGCTATTGAAATGCAGGCAAGGAATCCGAACGAGTCGCTGGGGTTGTTGTAAATGATATTGGGGCAGAAATTCCATTGCCGGCGCTTAAGCGGATGGCCGTTCATGTCGAGATTGCGGATTACTCAATTGAGGAGGCTGTCGCACGGGTTAAGGAGCACAACGAAGCGATCTATCGGGATTTGGTAAGGATGATTGGATTCGTTTGATGCTCCGTGCTTATCGGGAAACTAGGCCTGGTCGATACGCCGTGATTTAGAGTTGCTCACGACGCGCGATTCCGCGCGTATGCAGACAGAGCGACCTGAGTTTTGGAATGAATTCTCCAAAACCAACGGTGTGACGGTTCCTCTTATTAGGGGGGAGCTATCGGATTTGCTAACGGATGATATTGCCCAGCGCATAGCCGAAATCAACCCTGCTGCAATCATCACTATCGTTGCAGATAGAGGTCATCCGCCGTTGCTCAATGAGCCTCAATCGTTGTCCGCAATCGACGCGCTATTAAAACGCGCAGACAAATGGCTCTGATTTATAAGCAGCGGATGTTTTTAAGTAATATCGTAGTAATAACTACCGATATATACTCAAGCTTCTAGCTGGGGCAGTTGAGTGGTGCGGAATTTTTTTCGACTATTTTATTGTTCGGATTGTCCTATATCTATGCCTGCAATAACAATTATATGCTGGTGACTTAAAGAGTAACTGATCTTTTTTCTCTCGGATTGGTGGTCATAAAATGATAATAATTATTATAGGTAATTGGTTGGAGGGTTGATCCATGCATCTTAGTATAAAGCGCCAAAAAAATAAGTCTATGTTCTGCAGTAATTTGTTTTCGAAGAAATAGCTGGCGGAGCGAATCAAGTAGGGGGTTGGATATGCTGCATCTTGGCTTTACTAACAGGGGCTGGCGGATGGGCGATTGTTGGCTATTGGGTATTTGGAGGGGAAATTTTGATTGTTTTTGGTTGGGCGTATTTCTTTCCTTGTAATTTACAGATTTTACCTCAGATTGATTGAGTAGGTGTAGCAACTGCACTGATGCAACCAGATCGGTCAGCAACTTTTCTCCTTTCAAAATGTCTTCACAGTGTCGGTTATGGATGACGGTGCTCCGGTTACAGGTGCGCCTCGCCGGTTTCTTGGCATCGACGCCACAGCGTTTTGTAAGCCGTGGCCAGTGAGCAGCTGTCTAGCATGCCAACCGGCAGCTATAGCACACCGAGTCGATAGGGCAGCTTGATAGGCTTGGACGGCGGTACGGTGGTCGGCATAGGATCGGTTCGCGAAAGTTTGGCGTAAGGCAATACTGGCAGCGGACTTTCAATAAACCGTTCGTGAATCATAGGGTTTCATCAAGGGGCTTCTTTGTATCAGGAAAACGTATGCTTATTGTCGAAGACGACGCCGACAGCGTCAATATCTGGAGACCTATCTGCTCCGGGATGGCTTTGAGGTGGCTTTGGCCGAAGACGGCCTACGCGGTCTGGACTTACACAAGAGTTGGCGGCCCGGATTGATGTTGCATCGACGTGATACCTGCCACGCCTGAGTGGCATCGAGGTGCTGTCCGCCGTGCGCCGCAGCAGTGACACGCCGGTGACCATGGTCACGGCCATGGGCGACTAACCGGAAAAACTCGGCGCCTTGCGGTATGGCGCGGACGGCTATGTGGTCAAGCCCTACAGCCCGCGCGAGGTGGTGGCGCGCGTGCACGCAGTATTGCGGCGTACCGCGGGCAGCCAGCCGGTAGAACAACTGCTGCGCCATGAGAACC
>NZ_JASBQZ010000031.1:0-67087 GCF_029960685.1 Pseudomonas sp. AL10 | reverse complement strand
ACCTAAATAACGGATATGTACCCGGTCCAACTGTGTTGACTGTTAGGCCGTCTTCACAGGCAAGCCAGCTCCCACATTGGATCGCAGTGCCTGAGCTAAATCCGTCGACGGCGATTGAGTTGGGGAATGGCGGTTTGTGGTGCTTCTACACGCGGGGCCTGCGCCGCTGTTTTCGCGGCCAGTTGCGCCAGTGTGGGCTGGCTGAACAGGGTGCGGGCGTCCACGTCCAGCCCGGCCTTGCGCAGGCGGGCGACAAGGTTCACTGCCAGTAGGGAGTGCCCGCCCAGTTCAAAGAAGTGGTCATGGCGCCCTACCCGTTCGAGTTTCAACACCTCGGCCCAGATCCCGGCCATCAGGCTTTCCACCTCGCCCACTGGCGCTTCGTAGGCTCGGCTAAGCACAGCCTCCAGCCCTGGCGCTGGCAGGGCCTTGCGGTCGAGTTTGCCGGCGGGGTTGAGGGGCAGTGCGTCGAGTTGCACGAAGGCGGCCGGCACCATGTATTCCGGCAGGTGTTCCAGCGCATGGTCACGCAAGGCTTGCAGGCTCGGCGCCTGGCCGCGCAGGGTGAAGTAGGCCACCAGGCGCTCATCGCAAATCAATACGGCCACCTCGTGCAACGCCGGGTGGGTGGCCAGGCATGCTTCGATCTCGCCCAGTTCCAGGCGCACGCCGCGCAGTTTGACTTGGAAGTCGTTGCGCCCGAGGAACTCAAGCGTGCCGTCGGGCAGGTAGCGCACCAGGTCGCCGGTTCGATACAGGCGGTCGCCAGCCACGAAGGGGCTGTCGATAAAACGTTCGGCAGTCAGCTGCTCCAGGCCCAGGTAGCCACGGGCAACGCCGACGCCGCCGATGTGCAATTGGCCGCTGATGCCCATGGGCACCGGCGCATCATGGGCGTCTAGCACGTACAGGCGGGTGTTGTTGATGGGGCGGCCAATCGGCAGTTGCAGGATGGGCACCGGCGCGCCGGGTTCGAGGGTCCAGGCGCTGCTGTCCACCGTGGCTTCGGTGGGGCCGTACACGTTGTGCAAACGCACCCTGGGCAAGCGCGCCTGTACGCCCCGGGCCAGGGCGGCGGTGAGTTCACCGCCGCCGCACAGCACATCGGTGAGGCTGGTGCACAGGGCCGATTCATCCAGGTCGAGAAACTGCTGCAACATGGCGGGCACGAACTTGATCACGCTGATCTGCTGCGTGCGAATCACTTGCGCCAGGTACGCCGGCTCGCGGTGCCCATCGGGCCGCGCCAACACCAGGCGCATGCCGTTGCTCAACGGCCAGAACAGCTCCCACACTGAACCGTCGAAGCTGAACGGTGCGCGCTGCAACAAGGCGCCGCCTTCGGCGTTCGGGCACAGGTGCGAGCCCCACTGCAGCAGATTGCCCAGGCCGCGATGCTCGATCATCACGCCCTTGGGTGTGCCGGTGGAACCCGAGGTGTACATCACGTAGGCGAGGTTGGCGACGCTCAAGCCGGGCACTTGTGGGTTGTCGATCGGTGCATGGTTCCAGGCGCAGTGGTCGAAGTCGATCAGCGGGATCGAGACATCGCCCACCACGTCGCGGGTGGCGGCCTGTACCAGCAGCGCCACCGGCTGGCTGTCGGCAAGCATGTAGGCCAGGCGCTCGCGTGGGTAACCGGGGTCGAGGGGCACATAGGCGCCGCCGGCCTTGAGAATGCCCAGCAAGCCCACCACCAGATCCAACCCTCGCTCTACGCACAATGCCACCCGCGCGTCGGGCTGTACGCCGTGCTCGCGCAAGTGGAAGGCCAGTTGGTTGGCGCGTTCGTTGAGCTCGCGGTAGGTCAATGCCTGCTCATCCGTCTGCACCGCGATGGCATCGGGGATTCGCCGCGCATGGGCTTCAAACAGCGCTTGCACGGTCAACGTGTGCGGGTGGTCGGTGGCGGTCGTGTTGAAGTCCACCAGCAATCTGCGCAGTTCGCTGGCGGGCAACACTGGCACCTCGCGCAACGGCATTTTCGGCGTGTTTTCCAGTGCGTCCGCCAGGCCGTTCAGGGTGACGTCCAAGTAATCCAAGACCCGTTCAGCGCCGACTGCGCGTGGCGTCTTGGCCTTGAGCCGCACGCCACTGCCCAGGTCGTCCACCGTGAGCATCAACGGGTAACTGAGGATGTCTTCACTGCTGAGCAAGGCAATGCCCGGCACCAGGTTCAGCTCGGGGTCGGCCGAGGTGTGACGGTAGTTGAGCAGGCTGTTGAATAGCCCGGTCACCCCACTGCAGCGCTGGGCCAATGCCAGCGACGCCTGTTCATGGGCGAGCAAGGCACTCAGTTGCGCGTGGGTGTCGTGCAGCGCCTGCGCCACGTTTTGCCCGGCCAGGCGCAGGCGCAGCGGCAAGGTGTTGATGAACATGCCCAAGGCCCGCTCGGCCCCCTCGCCGGCTTGCAAACGGCCGAGCAGCACGGTGCCGAACACCACGTCTTCGCGGCCCGCGACACGGCTTAGCACCTGAGCCCAGGCCAGGTGGAACAGGCTCGCAGCACTCACCCCAAGGGCTCGGGCCTGGCTACGCAGGCGTAGATTGAGCGTGTCGCTGAGCGCACGCTGCGCCTCTTCGGTTTCGGCGCGATTGGCCTGGCGCTCCTGCAGGCCGAACGCCAAGGTCGGCTCATCTACATCCGCCAGACGCTCTCGAAAGAACGCTTCATGCGCCGCCTGGCGCACGGTCGAACGGGCGTGCGCCACCATATTGCGATAAGGCACGGGCGCCGGCAGTTGCGCCTGTTGGCCCAGCAAATGGGCGCGAATCTCGTCCACCAGCAGCGTGGTCGACGTGGCATCGTTGACCAGATGATGAAAGCGCAGCCTGGCGACCCAGCGCTGGTGCTGGGGCTCCTCGGCGTAATCCAGGGCCATCAGCGGCGCCTGGCGCAAGTCCAGCGGTTGCGCCGGTTCGCGCAGCGGTTCAACCCGCAACTGCGCCTGGCGCCACACCATCTGCATTGGTTGTTCAAGGGCATCCCACACCAGGCTGGTACGCAAAATATCGTGGCGATTGATCACCTGTTGCAAGGCACTGGCAAAGGCCTCCAGTTGCTCGCGGTGCGCAAAACTGAACAGCGCCTGTTGCTGGTACGGGTCGTGCGCGTCGGTGAGGTGGTGGTAGAGCAACCCTTCCTGCAACGGCGCCAGCGGATAGATGTCCTGCACGTTGGCGGCGCCACCGGGGATGCTGCCGACGATACGATCAAGGCTGGGTTGATCGAGTTCGGCCAGGGCGAGCAAGTCCGTGGTGATATGGGTGCAACCGGCCGGGATTCGATTGGCCGGCACCGCCTGTTCGTGACCGCCACACGCCGCCGCCAGCGCCGCCACGGTGGGCTGGCCGAACAGCACCTGCACGTCGGCGCGCAGGCCGGCCTCGCGCATACGCTGCACCAGCTGCACCGCCAACAGCGAATGCCCGCCCAGCTCGAAGAAATGATCGTGGCGACCCACTGGTTGCACGTGCAGCAACTCGGACCAGATCTGCGCCAGTGTGGTTTCCACGCCCTCCCGGGGCGCTTCGAAGCGACGGGTAATAAAGGCTTCCTGGGTGGGTGACGGCAAGGCTCGGCGGTCGAGCTTGCCGTTGGCGGTGAGGGGCAACGCGTCGAGGCGCACGTAAGCCGCGGGCAGCATGTAGTCCGCCAGCGTGGCTTGCAGGTGGGTGCGCAGTGCTTCGATTTCCACAGGCTGACGTGGCACAAACCAGGCCCATAATTGCCCGTCGCGAAACTGCACCACCGCGTCCTGAAGCGCCGGATGGCTGGCCAGGGCCGATTCGATCTCCCCCAGTTCGATGCGCACGCCCCGGATTTTTACCTGATCGTCGTTGCGCCCCAGGTAGTCGAGAGTGCCGTCTGGCAGCCAGCGCGCCAGGTCGCCGGTGCGGTACATCCGACCACCGCTGAAAGGGTCGTCGAGAAAACGTTCGGCACTGAGTTCCGGACGGTTCAGGTACCCCCGCGCCACACCCTTGCCGCCGACATACAACTCCCCCGCCACGCCAATCGGCACCGGACGTTGTTGCGCGTCCAGCAGGTAGACCCGGGCATTGGCGACCGGCGCGCCGATATGCAACGGCTGGCCCACCTCGACACGCCCCGAGGTCGCCACCACCGTGGCTTCGGTGGGACCATAGTTGTTCACCACCGCAAACGTCTGCGCCTGGGTGAAGGTGCGCAGGCGGTCGCCGCCGATCAGCAAGGTGCGCAAGGTGGGATGCCCCTGCCCCTGGCTGAACGCATATTCGGCCACAGGCGTGGGCAGGAAACACACATCCAACGGTTGCGAGCGCCACCAGCCGAGCAACGCGTCGATATCTTCCGCGCCCTCCTGAGCCGGTGGCAGGTGCAAGGTCGCGCCCACGCACAACGCCGGCCAGACCTCCCAGGCCATGGCATCAAAACCGAAGCCTGCGACGCTGGCGGTGTGGCTGCCCGCGTGCAGGTCGAACGCCTGGCAATGCCAGTCCACCAGGTTCGACACGCTGTGATGTTCAACCATCACGCCCTTGGGCAAGCCGGTGGAACCCGAGGTGTAAATCACATAGGCCAGGTTCGACGGCGTGACCGCAACCTGAGGGTTGCTGTCGATGGACGCATTGCCAGGCTCCAGCGCGATCACCGGTACCGTCGAGACGGGCAGACGCTGGCGTAAATCGTGCTGGGTCAGGATGGCCACGGGCGCGCTGTCGTGCAGCAGGTACTCCAGGCGTTCGGCGGGATGGGCCGGGTCCAGCGGCACATAGCAGGCCCCGGACTTGAGGATCGCCAACAGCCCCGCCAGGGTGTCGAGGCCACGCCGGGCCAGGATCGCAACGCGGTCATCGGGCTGTACGCCGAGCGCCACTAATTGGTGGGCCAGCGCATTGGCCTGGCGGTTGAGTTGGGTGTAGCTCAGTGAGCGGTCCTGATACACCGCCGCAATAGCGTGGGGCGTACGGTCGGCCTGGGCTTCAATACGCTGGTGCAGGGTTTGCGGCGTAGCGTTGGGTTGCGCGGTGGCGTTCCAGTGCTGCAATCGGGCCTGCTCCTGGGGCAACAGCATGGAAAACTCAGCGATGGGCAGCGCAGTATCTTCCAGCCCCTGTTCCAGCAGCCCGATGAAGCGCTGGGCCAATGCCTGCACGTCGCCCGCCTGGAAATACGCCTCGTTGTAGACGCAATGCAGCCAGGCATTGTCCTGGTAACGATGGCTGCGCAGGTGAATGGCGAGCGGTAGCGCTTCATGCTGATTGGAAACCTTGATAGCGCGGGCCTGGACCTGACCGAAGCGCAGATCGTGGTCGTCCTGCTCGAACGATACCGACACGTCAAAGAGTTGCCCGCGATCCGTTCGGCGCAGGCCCAGCTCGCGGTTCATCTCACTCAACGGGAAGCGCTGATGACGAAAGTCCTGCTTGAGCTGATCACGGATGCCACGCACCAGGGCACCGAAAGACACGCCCTCGCTGAACGCAAAACGTACCGCGCTGACCTGGGTGAACAGGCCCACAGTGGCGCGAAAACGCGCGTTGGAGCGGTTGAGAATCGGCAGCCCCACCGCCCATTCCTGGCGTTGGCTGGTGCGGGTGAAATACACATACATCGCCGCCAGCAACACATGAAAGGCCGACGCCTGGTAGTGGTTGGCAACCTGCTCCATGCGGCTCTGCAACGGCACCGGGAAGCCTTGCACCCAGGTGTTGCTCGACGTCTTGGCGTTGTGCCTGGGGGTGAGCAGTGGTTCGGGCAGCACTTGGTATTTGCCCAGCCAATAGTCGCGGTCGCGG
The DNA here is from genome assembly GCF_029960685.1 of Pseudomonas sp. AL10. NCBI lineage: Bacteria > Pseudomonadati > Pseudomonadota > Gammaproteobacteria > Pseudomonadales > Pseudomonadaceae > Pseudomonas > Pseudomonas sp. AL10. The sequence continues at coordinate 61,306 of NZ_JASBQZ010000031.1, read as the reverse complement.
GCGTAGCGGGCCGATTGCAGGTAGCGCTGGTCGGTGTCGATAAAGTCGATGTAGGACGGCGCCAGCAGCTCAGTGTCTCGCCCCTGCTCCAGGGCGCTGTAGAGCTGCGCGAGGGATTGCAGCATCTGGCCGAAGCCCCAGCCGTCGAGGATCAGGTGATGAGCCTGGGTGCCGAGGCGGTAGTGATCATGGTCAAGTTTGACCAGGAAAAACCGGCACAGTGGTTCGCCGCTCAGGGCGTAGGGCCGGGCCATTTGCGCCTGCATCAAGGCTTGGGTTGCCGCCGATGGGTCGGGCAGCGCGGAGAAATCATGCAGCGCCATCTCCACCCTCAACTCAGGGGCGTATGTTTGCCCAGGCAGGCCATTGGCGTCGGTATGCAGTTGAGTGCGTAGCGCATCGTGACGGGCCACCAGCAGTGCGACGGCACGGCGCATGCGTTCGGGCTCGACGGTGCCGGCAAAATCCAGGTAGCCGCCAATGTTGTACAGCGGCGAGTCGCCCACGCGCAGTTGGTCGAGCCAAATGTCTTGTTGGGGGCCAGTGAGGGGGAAGCGGGCCGGCAGGCTGGAGGAATGCTGCATAAGATCCTTCTCATGGGGGTCAGGCACTGGCCGCGCAGAGGTGGCCCATTACACCGATGTGGCCGGATTTGAGCATGGGCGCCGGGGGGTGTCTGACACCCGAAACCCGGACATTCAAATGGATGGATAGGCCTTGGTGGAAGGTTCATGGCTGAAACGATTAAAGCGTTGTAGGAGATTGGCTACATCGGATCCATCCCGAGTCTCTTAGCAACCTCTTTATTTTATAAATTCATTATTTACATCAATAAGTTAACCAAGGCTAAAAATAACTTACGCCTGTACGTAGCCGGCTTAATTCAAGAGAAACGTCGGTTTAATGGCGCAATTTTTATGGCAGCTTGTGTCCCTCGTTTCCGCTACATACGTAGGACAAATCCCTATGGCTAAATAACATCTCGAACGCCGAGTTACGTTCAAGCAGTACGGAGCGCCCTGCGCAGGCCCTGGGCAACCGTTGACGGTTTTCGACATCAAGGATGAGATGGCTATGAGTCTGACCTCAAGTATTGGCGACACATGCGGCCCGCTTTTTTATGCCGAAATGGGCGAGTTGATTTCAAACAGCGGCGACGAACATTTCGCCGCCACCATGCTGCAGCTGGTGGGCAAGTGGGTACCGATTCACCTGGTGGACCTCAGCGAGTGGACCCTGGATGAACTGCGCGACCGCGTGCTGGACATCAAGCTACTGGGCAGCGCCGGGGTGAAGAAGGATTTGTCTGTGCCCCAGACCCTGCATGCGCTGAACGACCACCCGTTGTTGCGGCAGATGCTGCACATGCAAGATCCGCTGCTGATCCAGATGAACGCCAAGGCCAACAGCGCGCACCCGCGCGGCACCTCGCACCAGTGCAACCTGGTATCGCGCCAGGGCAACCGGCGCTGTGTGATTTCGCTCTACCGCCTGCCGACCCAGCAGGGGTTTTCCCTGGCTGAGTTGTCGTTTCTCAAGTGCCTGTCGGACACGCTGTTGCCGTTGATGGAGCGGCACGCCCAGTGCCTGCGCCAGGCGCCACACGCCGAGACTGAGCCGGTCCATACCCTGCTGGAACAATCGCAGTTGCAGCGTGAGTTCTACAAGCGCTTGTCTTTGAGCGACATCACCCTTTCGGCGCGGGAACAGGAAGTGTGCCTGGGCCTGCTGACCGGCGGCACCGTGCCGCAAATCGCACAGAAACTCAGCGTCAAAAACAGCTCGATCGAGACCTACCTCAAGCGCGCCGCCGCCAAGCTGGGCGTGAGCGGCCGACATGGCCTGGCCAAATGGATGGTGGGCGCCTGATGAATAAACAGACGCTGTGCACCCTCGGCATGGCCTGGATGCTCGGCGGTTGCTCGCTGATCCCCGAGTACCAGCAGCCAGCGGCGCCGACGCCTGCGCAGTACCCCCAAGGCGGTGTCTACCGCCTGGCGCAGGCCGGCAACATGGCGCAGAACCCGGACTGGCAGCAACTGTTCCACGACCCGGCGCTGCAACAGTTGATTAATGATGCGCTGGTCAACAACCGCGACCTGCGGGTGGCAGCCCTGAATGTGCAGGCGTTCCAGGCGCAGTACCGTATCCAGCGCGCGGATTTGTTCCCAGCGATCTCCGCCACCGGCGCCGGCAAGCGCCAGAAGTTGCCAGGGAGCGTGACCGGCACCGGCAAGTCAGCGATCACCTCCAACTATTCCGCCACCTTGGGGCTGAGCGCCTATGAGCTGGATTTGTTCGGCCGCGTGCGCAGCCTCAGCGAACAGGCGCTGCTTACTTACCTGGGCAGCGAACAAGCGCGGCGCAGCGCGCAATTGAGCCTGGTGGCCAACGTCGCCAATGCCTACCTGACCTGGCGGGCCGACCAAGAACTGCTGGCCCTGGCCGAGCAAACCCTGGCGGCCAACGACCACAGCTGGCAATTGACCCGCCGCAGTAAAAGCGCAGGCAAAGCCTCGGCGCTGGACGTGGTGCAAGCGCGCACAGCGGTGGAAAGTACTCGCGCCAGCGTGGCCCGCTATGAGCGCCAAGTGGCCCAGGACCTCAACAACCTCATGTTGCTGGTGGGTGGCCCAGTGGATGAACACTTGCCCGCGCGCCCGCTGGCCGATGACCTGGTCGCCCGCGTGCCCGCCGGTTTGCCCTCGGACCTGCTGCAACGCCGCCCGGATATCCTCCAGGCCGAATACCAGCTGCAGGCGGCCAACGCCAATATCGGTGCGGCCCGTGCTGCGTTCTTTCCTTCAGTGACCCTCACGGCAAACGCGGGCAGCACCAGCACAGAGCTGTCGGGGCTGTTCAAGGGTGGCTCGGGCAGTTGGACATTCCAACCGCAGATCAACCTGCCGATCTTCAACGCCGGCAGCCTGCGTGCCAGCCTGGATTACGCCAAGCTGCAAAAAGACATCACCGTGGCCCAGTACGAAAAATCCATCCAGGCTGCCTTCCAGGAAGTAGCCGACGGCCTCGCCGCACGCCAGACCTTCAACGACCAACTGGCGGCGCAACGGGATTTCGTCGAGGCCAACCAGACCTATTACAACCTGGCCCAGCACCGTTACCGCAGCGGCGTGGACAGCAACCTGACGTTCCTCGATGCGCAGCGTTCACTGTTCAGCGCACAACAGGCGCTGATTGTGGACCGGCTGGCGCAGTTGGTCGCCGAGGTGAACCTGTATACGGCGCTGGGTGGCGCGTGGACGCAATGGCCGAACCTGGCGGCCGCGCGTTAGAGCAACTTGAGTCCAGACTCGGCATGACGATTTGGGTCGCGGCTATCCAGTGGCTGTTTGTGCCCATAACTGTCCACGAAGCCGCCCACAGCGGCCATCGAATGGAACCCGCTGTTGACCGTGCCGATGGCGCCGTTGAGGAAGTCCTGGAGGGTTGCGGGCGCAACGAAGTCTTTCAAGCCCAGGCGACGCAACGCTTGCCCCGGATACTCACCATCATTGAGGCTGCGCATGGCGGCGGCAAAGCTCTTATTGGCCTCCCCATCATTATTTTCAAGGTAGGCTCGCTTGGCACTGACAGCGTATAAAAACTGCGCATTGACCAGAACATCGTTGGGCCTGTCGGTGCCGAAGTGGGCGCCGGCCTTGGCCTGCTTCAGTTCGTCATCGGTGATGTGCAGTTTGAACCCATCGCGCATGACAATGCGATAGCCGCTATCGCTGGCCTCAATGGTTTTGTAAATACCGTAAGGGTTATGGCCGAACCTCATCATCGCGGCTTTAATCGCGGATATCGTCACGCAATTACCTTCGGCCAATTGGTAAAAGTCTTTGAAAATATCACCGGGCTTGATGCCCGTGTTCGCAGGCGTACCTTTCAAGAATTCGTCACGTTTGCCGTTGCGTTTATCGGGGACCGGCGCAGGCAAAGGTGTTGAATCGACTTCAGGTTTTAACCGCGCAGATAACACCGTCAACAAGCGCTCCAATTCGCCGACCAGGCGACTGAGTTGTTCAGAAGTTCCAGTTGGGGCAGAGGCGTTGGCGAAGGGCAAAACACGTGGCGAAGTGACGGCGTCGCTTGCCCTGGCATGACCAAAAGCAGCAGTGTTAACAGAAGACACTAACATGTTGAACAACCCCTATTATTCACTAAATACTTTAAATCACCCGCGAAGCGTGACCACCTTCAATGACGGTGAAACCGGCGTGTTATATAACTGCCCCTCCATCACGCCCTCAATAATTACACCGTTCTTGTTTCGTGCGCCCTTGTCCAACGGCACGCCGACCTGCGTGCCCAATGCACTGGCATCGATGACCTGCAGATGTTCTTTAAGCCCCAGATAGGACAGCGCCGTATCACCGTCGATGCCGCCTCCGGCCCCCGACAGCACACCGGGATAAGTGCGATGGGCGTGGTACGCACTGTCTTTGCCGTACAGGCTCATGAAGGGGTCCGTTGCGCTGTCGCGCTCAAGCTCCAGGTATTGACGCTTGCTCATCACAGCAAACAGAAATTGCGCATCCTTGACCATGCCTTCATCGCCGCCACTGAACTTTGCCGCCTTGGCCGCCAGTTCAAGTTCTTCAACGGTGATTGTCAGCTTGAAGCCGTCTCGCATCGTCACGTCATAGTGGTCACCATGTTTGGCGACGTGCTTGAAAATCCCGGCTGGGCTTTGCCCGAACGTGGCCATAGCAACCTTGATCGCGGCCACGTGCTCCTCTCGGCCCAGAGCACCCAGATAAGGAAAGTTCTCATACGTGGCACGCAACCCATTGTGCAGATCGTCAGGCTTTTGACCTTTGGGTTTTTCAGACATAAACGCAGTGATTGGCTCATAGTTTTTATCTGAGAACATCTCAATAAGTTCGGTATCAAACGCGTTACGGGTACTGGCCAGGTTCGACCGGTTCATGAACGGTGCCAATTGTTCTTTCCACTCACGCCTGATGGTGGGAACGCTGTCCGGTGCAGGCACGGTATTAACCAGCGGCCTGTGCGGTGAACTCACAAGTGGGGTTGGGTAAGCCGTAACGGGTGGCTGTGGTTTCGGCGCCTCATTCTCCCTGCTCATCCAGGTTTTAAGTGACACGACTAATGTACCCAACAACTTCAACAGCTCCCCCAGCTCTGCGTCCCGGTTTGAGTTGACACTTGGGCCAATCGGAGAATGTGCCGGTAATTTACCAAAGTGATTGGGTTGATCTGTCACTGCCTGATCAAGGGTTTTACCAGGCGATGTAAACCTTGAGTGCGCGGGCGAATAAGCAGGCTGAGTGTGCGTGAGCATGGTAGGGCGTCTCATTTGATCGAAGGGGGATAATCGCGAACGGTCTGGCACTACTTGCCCACTGCCACTGCCGAACCCGGCACTGAACAAGTACTCTTGCGTGGCCAGGCGGGGGGAAAGGTTCCGGCTCGACAGGTAACAACATCCTTCTCGCTTAACGGACCACTATCAGCCAATTCCTCAACGTTGCGTTTTTTGTCCGACTCCTTATCAGCGCATCCCCGCCTGCCGTATCCGATACTCCCCCGGCGTCATCTGCGCATACCGCAAGAAAAACCGGCTGAAATACGCCGGGTCCTTGAACCCCAGCTGGTAGCAGATTTCATTTGCCGAACTGCCGGTAAACAACAGCAGGCGCTTGGCCTCCTGCATCAGCCGCTCCAGGATCAGGCGCTTGGAGGGCAGGTCGGCAATGCGCCGGCACACTTCATTGAGCCGCGCCTGGGTCACGCCAATACTTTCGGCATAACGCGCCAACGGCCAATGTTCCAGGTAGTGGGCTTCGATCAGCTCGTTGAAACGATGGAAGATGCGCAGGTCTTCATGGGCGGTCGGGCGTGCCGGCTGGGCGTGGGCGCACAGGCGCAGCAGGCGGATCATGATCAGCCTTGTGAGGCTGTCGAGGGCGGCGGCGCGCCCTGCCCGTTCGGTGTTGATTTCACTGCACAGCGCCTCGAAGAGTTGCTCCAGCCCCTCGGCGTCGCCATTCAAGGCGACACAGGCCGCACCGGAGGCAAGGCTGGGATCGGCGTCGATCAGACTCCACACCAGCTGCTGGCGCACCGTCAATACATGCCCATCGGCATCCGCTTCGGTGACAAAAGCGTGGGCCACCGTGGGCGGCGTGAGAAAAAACATCGGCCCCGATTCAACGTACTGGCGGTCATCCAGATACACCCGCACCGCGCCACTCTTGACGTAATGCACCTGGAAAAACCGGTCATGGCGATGCACCGCCATATTGCGCCCGAAAAAACCCGCCAGGTTGCCGAGCTTGTCGTAATGCACCTCGGCGTCGCTGTAGCGCTGGTCGTAGACCTGCCCGATGTTGATGTTGGGGATCGGCTTCACGGGGCTCTCTTCTTGTTGTTGTGAGGCCAGTGCAGTGTGCCACGCTTGACGGTAGTTAACATATTAATTATAACGTTAACAACTTAACGAACTGCCTATGCAGCCGTCGTCACCGCCAGGAGAAACGCATGAGCCGTACCCTGCATGATGTTGCCAGCGGCACCCTGTTCGGCGTTGCGCTGAACTACCAGGGCCTGCTGGACCAGCATCTCGCCGCCTTCCAACAGGCGCCCTACCAGAAGCCGCCAGCCAAGCCGGTGCTGTTTATCAAGACGCCCAACACCCGCAATGCCCATCGCGGCGTAGTGCTGCAGCCTGCGGGCGAGCGCCTGCAACCGGGCCCGGCGCTGGGCGTGGTGATCGGCCAGCGCGCCAGCCGTGTCAGCCTGGAGAACGCCATGGCCCATGTGGCCGGGTATGTGGTGGTGAATGAATTCAGCCTGCCGGAAGACAGCTACTACCGCCCCGCCGTCAAAGCCAAATGCCGCGATGGTTTTTGCGCCCTGGGCCCGCAGCTGGTTGCGCGGGATCAAGTCGCCAACCCCAACCAACTGAGCCTCAAGCTGTTCGTCAATGGTGAGCTGCGCCAAGAAAGCTCCACCGCCGATTGGGTACGGGACATCCCGCAATTGATCGCCGAGATCAGCGAGTTCATGACCCTGCATCCCGGCGACGTGCTGATCACCGGCACCCCGCAAGGCCGCGTGGATGTACAGCCAGGCGATCAGGTCGAGGTCGACATCACCGGCATTGGCCGCCTGAGCAACACCATTGCAGCAGAGGCATCGGCATGAAACGCGCACGTATCCAATTTGAAGGTACCGTCCACAATGTGCTGGTGGAGGCCGATTGCAGCGCGCGCCTGGACGATGGCCGCCTGCTCACCGAAGACCAGGTGCAATGGCTGCCACCCGCCACCGGCAACATGTTCGCCCTGGGTTTGAACTACGCCGACCACGCCGCCGAACTGGCCTTTACGCCGCCGACCGAGCCGCTGGCCTTTATCAAATCGGTGGGCACCTACACCGGCCACCGCCAAGTTACCTGGCGCCCGGACAACGTCGCCTACATGCACTACGAGTGCGAGCTGGTGGCGGTGATCGGCAAGACCGCGCGCAACGTCAAACGCGCCGACGCCCTGGACTACCTGGCCGGTTACACGGTGTGCAACGACTATGCGATCCGCGACTACCTCGAGAATTACTACCGTCCCAACCTGCGCGTGAAAAACCGTGACGCCACCACCCCGGTCGGCCCATGGATCGTCGACGTGGCCGATGTGCCCGACCCAGGCAACCTGAAGCTGCGCACCTGGATCAACGGCGAACTGCGCCAGGAAGGCAGCACGAAAGACATGATTTTCGATATCCCCTACCTCATCGAATACCTGTCCAGCTTCATGACCCTGCAACCGGGCGACATGATCGCCACCGGCACGCCCGAGGGCCTGGCCGATGTGGTGCCGGGCGATGAAGTGGTGGTGGAAGTCGAAGGTGTGGGCCGCCTGGTCAACCGTATTGTCAGTGAAACGGAGTTTTTCTCCGCGCGCAAAGAGGCTTGAGCACCATGATCAAACACTGGATCAACGGCCGTGAGGTCGAAAGCAAAGACACCTTTATCAACTACAACCCGGCCACCGGCGAGGCCATCGGCGAAGTGGCCAGCGGCGGTGCCGAAGAAGTTGCGCAGGCCGTGGCGGCGGCCAAGGCCGCGTTTCCCAAGTGGGCCAATACACCAGCCAAGGAGCGCGCACGCTTGATGCGCAAACTGGGCGAGTTGATCGAACAGAACGTGCCCCACCTGGCCGAGCTGGAAACCCTGGACACCGGCCTGCCGATCCACCAGACCAAGAACGTGTTGATTCCGCGTGCCTCGCACAATTTTGATTTCTTCGCGGAAGTCTGCACGCGCATGGACGGCCACACCTACCCGGTGGACGACCAGATGCTCAACTACACCCTGTACCAGCCAGTGGGCGTGTGCGGGCTGGTGTCGCCCTGGAACGTGCCGTTCATGACCGCCACCTGGAAGACCGCGCCGTGCCTGGCGCTGGGCAATACGGCGGTGCTGAAGATGTCGGAACTGTCGCCGCTGACCGCCAATGAACTGGGGCGCCTGGCGGTGGAAGCCGGGATCCCCAACGGCGTGCTCAATGTGATCCAGGGCTACGGCGCCACCGCGGGCGATGCCCTGGTGCGCCACCCGGACGTGCGGGCGATTTCCTTTACCGGGGGCACCGCCACCGGCAAGAAAATCATGCAGACCGCCGGCCTGAAAAAGTACTCCATGGAACTGGGCGGCAAGTCGCCGGTGCTGATTTTTGAAGACGCCGATCTGGAACGCGCCCTCGACGCAGCACTCTTCACGATCTTCTCCCTCAACGGCGAGCGTTGCACCGCTGGCAGCCGGATCTTTATCCAGGAAAGCGTCTACCCACAATTTGTCGCCGAGTTCGCGGCGCGGGCCAAGCGCCTGATCGTCGGCGACCCCCAGGACCCCAAGACTCAGGTCGGCTCGATGATCACCCAGGCCCATTACGACAAGGTCACCGGCTATATCAAGATCGGTCTGGAGGAAGGCGCCACGCTGCTGGCTGGCGGCCTGGAACGTCCGGCGAACTTGCCGGCGCACCTCAGCCGCGGCCAGTTTATCCAGCCGACGGTGTTTGCCGACGTGAACAACCGGATGCGCATCGCCCAGGAAGAAATCTTCGGCCCGGTGGTGTGCCTGATTCCGTTCAAGGATGAAGCCGAGGCGCTGCAACTGGCCAACGACACCGAATACGGGCTGGCCTCCTACATCTGGACCCAGGACATCGGCAAGGCCCACCGCCTGGCGCGCGGTATCGAAGCGGGCATGGTATTTATCAATAGCCAGAATGTACGGGATTTGCGCCAGCCGTTCGGCGGGGTCAAAGGCTCGGGCACCGGGCGTGAAGGTGGGCAGTACAGCTTCGAAGTGTTTGCCGAGATCAAGAACGTGTGTATTTCCATGGGTAGTCATCACATTCCGCGCTGGGGCGTGTAGCCCAGGCTCAAACAAGCCTCCTGTGGGAGCCGGGCTTGCCCGCGATGCAGACACCGCGGTCCTTTAGCCGTACCGAGTCGATGCCATCGCAGGCAAGCCAGCTCCCACAGGGACCTCACAGGCCATACAAGAATAATTATTCAGGAGAGTCATCATGGGCGAAGTGGTTCTGGCAGCGAAGATCTGCCACGTACCGTCGATGTACCTGTCGGAACTGCCCGGCAAGCATCACGGCTGTCGCGAAGCGGCGATTGCCGGGCACAAGGAAATCGGCCGGCGAGCCCGAGAACTGGGCGCCGACACGGCAGTGGTGTTCGACGTGCACTGGCTGGTCAACAGCGGTTATCACGTCAATTGCGGTGAACAGTTCCAGGGCACTTACACCAGCAACGAGCTGCCGCACTTCATCAAGAACATGGACTACGCCTACCCCGGCTGCCCCGAACTGGGGGAGCTGATCGCCGCCGAAGCCAACCTGGCCGGCGTGCGCAGCATGGCCCATAACATCCCGAGCCTGGAGCTGGAATACGGCACCCTGGTGCCCATGCGCTACATGCATATGGGGGTGCCCGACGCAGAGAAATTCAAGGTGATTTCCATCGCCGCCTGGTGCGCCTGGCATCGCCTGGAAGACAGCTTCGCCTTCGGCGCCGCCGTGCGCCGGGCGATTGAAAAGAGCGACCGCAAGGTGCTGGTGCTCGCTTCCGGCTCGCTGTCCCATCGGTTCTCGGACGACCGCGAGGCTGAGGCGAATATTCACAACTGGACCCGCGAATTCGACAAGCAGGTGGACCTGCATGTCGTGGAAATGTGGAAGCAAGGTCGCTTCAAAGAGTTCTGCGCCATGCTGCCCGACTACGCCGAACACTGTTTTGGCGAAGGCAAGATGCACGACACCGCCATGCTCCTGGGCCTGCTGGGTGGGCCGGACTATGCCAAGCCGGCTGAGATCATCACGCCGCCGTTCGGCAGTTCGGGCACCGGCCAGATCAACGCGATTTTCCCGCTTTAACCCTGGGAGAGCCCCATGCCGCACTTTATCGCTGAGTACACCGACAACCTCGAACAGCAGGCCGACTTGCCCGGTCTGTTTGAAAAAATCCACCGCGTGCTGGGCGACAGCGGCGTGTTTCCGCTGGGCGGCATTCGCAGTCGCGGCGTGCGCCTGGACACCTGGCGCATGGCCGACGGCAAACACGACTATGCCTTTGTGCACATGACCCTCAAGGTCGGCCACGGCCGCGACCTGGCAACCCGCGAGGCCGTCGCCCAAGCAGTGTTCGCGGTGATTACCGAGCACTTCGCCGAGCTGCAGGCGCAGCGCTTGCTCGCGCTGTCGTTCGAGATGATCGAGCTGCACCCGCAGCTCAACTTCAAGCAGAACAATGTGCACGCGTTCCTGAACAACCCGGCAAGCTGAAACGGCCCCGCCCCCCCCCTGTAGGAGCGAGCTTGCTCGCGAAAAGCCCACAGGCACCGCGGACCCAACAGCGCTGCGTTTTCGTTGACGTTTTTCGCGAGCAAGCTCGCTCCTACAACAACAAAAAGAACACCACCATGAGCACAGCCAATTCCACTGCAAGCCTGCAGCTTGCCGAGCACGACCGCACCCATCGTTTGGTGACTTGGCGCCTGATGCCCTTGTTGCTGGTGTGTTACCTGTTCGCCCATCTGGACCGCATCAACATCGGCTTTGCCAAGATGCAGATGAGCAGCGACCTGCACTTCAGCGACACCGTGTACGGCTTCGGCGCCGGGCTGTTCTTCATCGCCTACGCGTTGTTCGGCGTGCCCAGCAACATTGCCCTGGACCGCGTCGGGCCACGGCGCTGGATCGCCTGCCTGATGGTGGTGTGGGGCCTGCTCTCCACCGGCATGCTGTGGGTGGAGAGCGCGCGCGGGTTCTACGTGCTGCGCTTTCTACTGGGGGTGGCCGAGGCCGGGTTTTTCCCCGGGATTCTGGTGTTTCTCAACCGCTGGTACCCGGCACGCCGTCGCGCCCAGGTCACCGCCTTGTTTGCCATTGCGGTGCCCATGGCCGGGGTGTTGGGCGGGCCGATTTCCGGGGCGATCCTGGAGAACTTCCATGATGTCGGCAGCCTGCGCGGCTGGCAGTGGATGTTCCTGATCGAAGGCGCGCCCGTGGTGCTGCTGGGACTGGTGGTGCTCAAGTGGTTGCCGGACAGTTTCGAGTCGGTGCACTGGCTGACTGCCGAGCAAAAACAGCAACTGCGCACCCAATTGAGCAACGAGGAACAGCGCAAGACCATCACCTCGTTCGGCGGCATCCTGCGAGACCCGCAGGTGTGGCTGCTGGTGGCTGTGTACTTTGCGGTGATGCTGGCGGTCAACACCCTGGCGTTCTGGATGCCCACCCTGATCCACGGCGCCGGCATCGGCCGTGACAGCCAGGTCGGCTTGCTCAGCGCCGTGCCGTACCTGGCCGGCTGCTTCTTCATGCTCGGCTGCGGGCGCTCGTCCGACCGCCACCGCGAGCGCCGCTGGCACCTGTGTGTGCCCCTGCTGATGGCGGCGCTCGGTATCGCCGTGGCGGGCCTGGCGCCCGGCAATGCGTTGCTGGTGATGAGCGGGCTGGTGGTTGCCGGGATGGGCGCAAGCGCCGCGCTGCCGATGTTCTGGCAACTGCCACCGGCGTTTCTTTCCCACACCACCCAGGCGGCGGGCATCGCCATGATCAGCTCGTTCGGCAGTATCGCGGCGTTCCTCGCGCCGTACCTGATCGGCTGGATGCGCGACGCCACCCAGAGCGCCAGCCTGGCCCTGTACGTACTCGCCCTGTTTATCGCCCTCGGTGGCTTGCTGGTGCTGCGCACCCAGGCCGCCATCGTCAACCCACACTAGAGACCGTTGCCATGCTCGACTCCCAGCAAATCCTCGCGGCCGCCGCAAACCTTGACCGCGCCGAACGCAGCCGCGAACAGGTGCGCCAGTTTTCCCTCGACTACCCCGGCATGACGATCGAGGACGCCTACGCCATTCAGCGTGAATGGGTCGCGCAAAAGATCAAGGCCGGGCGCACGCTCAAGGGCCACAAGATCGGCCTGACCTCACGGGCCATGCAGGTGTCGTCGAATATCACCGAACCCGATTACGGCGCCCTGCTCGACGACATGTTTTTCGACGAAGGCAGCGACATCCCCTTCGAGCGTTTCATCGTGCCACGGGTGGAAGTGGAACTGGCCTTCATCCTCGGCAAACCGCTCAAAGGGCCCAACTGCACGGTGTTCGATGTGCTCGACGCCACCGAATGGGTGATCCCGGCGCTGGAAATCATCGACGCCCGCATCCAGCAAGTCGACCCCCACACCAACGCCACCCGCAAGGTGTTCGACACCATCTCCGACAACGCCGCCAACGCCGGTGTGGTGCTCGGCGGCCGCGCCGTGCGCCCCACCGAGATCGACCTGCGCAAGGTGCCGGCGGTGTTGTATCGCAATGGCGTGATCGAAGAGTCCGGGGTGTCGGCGGCGGTGCTCAACCACCCGGCCAAGGGCGTGGCGTGGCTGGCTAACAAGCTGGCGCCCTATGACGTCACCCTGCTGCCCGGCCAGGTGATTCTCGGCGGCTCGTTTACCCGCCCCGTGGCAGCCCGCCCTGGCGATACCTTCCACGTCGACTACGACCTGCTCGGCTCGATTGCCTGCCGCTTCGTCTGAACCCAGGAGGACTGTCATGGACATGCCTGTCAACCGCTTCAAGCAACGCCTGCACAACCGCGAGGTACAGATTGGCCTGTGGCTCGGCCTTGCCAACGCCTACTGCGCGGAGCTGGCCGCCAACGCCGGTTTCGACTGGCTGTTGATCGACGGCGAACATGCGCCCAACCAACTGGGGGACATGCTCGCGCAGTTACAGGCCATTGCGCCCTACCCCAGCCAGGCGTTGATTCGCCCGGTGATCGGCGACACGGCCCTGATCAAGCAACTGCTGGATATCGGCGCGCAGACGCTGCTGGTGCCCATGGTCGAAAACGCCGCCCAGGCCCGGGAACTGGTGCGGGCCCTGCGCTACCCGCCCCAGGGTATTCGCGGGGTCGGCAGCGCCCTGGCCCGCGCCTCGCGCTGGAACAGCATCGCCGATTACCTCGACCAGGCTGATGCGCAGATGTGCCTGCTGGTGCAGATTGAGAATGCCGAGGGCCTGGCCAATCTGGACGCCATTGCTGCCGTCGAAGGCGTGGACGGTGTGTTTATCGGCCCGGCAGACTTGAGCGCGTCCATGGGCCACCGTGGCAATCCGGGGCATCCCGAGGTACAAGCGGCGATTGAGGACGCCATCGTGCGTATCGTCAAGGCGGGTAAGGCGGGAGGGATTCTCAGTGCGGATGAAAATCTCGCACGACGCTATATCGAGTTGGGGGCGACGTTCGTGGCGGTAGGAGTGGATACCACGGTGTTGATGCGGGGGCTGCAAAGCCTGGCCGGGAAGTTCAAAGACATACCTGTGGCTGCCAATACCGGTGGCGTCTACTGAGACTCAATGTGGGAGCTGGCTTGCCTGCGATAGCGGTGCATCAACGACAAATAAGCCAGCTGACCCGGCGCTATCGCAGGCAAGCCAGCTCCCACAGTTGATCGGTGGTGGTTCAGCAATTGAGTCAGCGCTTGATGTTCTTCAAGTCATCCAGCAACCCCAACAAGGTCTGGAATTTCTCTGCGCCCAACTGATCCTGCAAACGCTGATAGTTGGCCTCCATGCACTGGCTCATGGACTCGAAACTCGCCTTGCCCTTGTCCGCCAGGGTAATCAGCACCCGGCGCTGGTCCTGTTCGGCCTTGCGCCGGTGCACCATGCCGGCCGCTTCCATGCGCACCAGCACGCCGGTCATGCTCGGCTTGAGGATGCAGGCCAGTTCAGCCAGTTGATAGATCTCCAACTCACCGTGCTGTTCAAGGATGCGGATGATGCGCCATTGCTGTTCGGTCAGGCCGTGTTCATTCAGGGAAGGACGGAAAAAACTCATCGCGGCCTCGCGCGCTTGCAGCAAGGCCAGGGTCAGGGATTGTCGAGGTGTAGACATAGGGCTCAGGGTCACGAAGTATTTAGTTAATAGTTTAACGAAACTCTAACATTCCCGACCGGCGAGCGCGCTATAACTTATAGGTGCCCTCGCCCGTGGCGCGCTGAATCAAAAACCCGGGCACGCAGGATCAAGACTTCCAGCCCGCCAAGGGCCCTAATGGAGGCATCCGCTTTAGCGCCTTCCTTCACTTTTTCAGGCTGCGCCATGATCAACATCGAAACCCCCACGTACTACACCGCCACCAAGAAATACAACCTCAGCTTCCCCACCCTGGAACAGGATATCGACGCGGACGTCGTGGTCATCGGGGGCGGCTTTTCCGGAATTAACACGGCCCTTGAGCTGGCGGAAAAAGGCATCACCAACATTGTCGTGCTCGAAGCGCGCTACCTGGGCTTTGGCGGCACGGGCCGCAACGGTGGGCAGATCATGGCAGGCATCGGCCATGACCTGGAGAAGATCAAGAAGGACGTGGGCGAAGACGGCCTGCGCCAAGTGTTCGAGATCAGCGACCTGGGCGCCGACATCATCAAGAACCGCATCGCCAAGTACAACATCGACGCGGACTTTTGCCACGGCTACGGCTACATGGGCTTCAACGCCCGCCAGGAAAAAACCCTGCGCGCCTGGGAGAAAGACTTCAAGTCGATCAACAGCCAGCACGAAATCCGCTTTCTCGGCGGCTCTGACGTGCAGCAGATCATCGGCTCCACCGCCTACACCAGCGCCCTGCTGCACATGGGTGGCGGGCATGTGCATTCACTGAACCTGCTGCTGGGCGAAGCCACCGCGCTGGTCAGCCATGGTGTGAAGATCTTCGAGAACAGCCCGGCCCTGGAAGTCAGCTACGGCGAGCGCATCACCGTGCGCACCGGTCGCGGTTCGGTACGCGCCAGCAAGTTGCTGTGGGCCTGTGACAGCTTCCTCAACAAGCTGGAGCCAGAACTGCACCGCTCGACCATCAACACCTACGCGTTCCAGATGATGACCGAGCCGTTGTCCGAGGAGTTGATCCAGCGCATCAGCCCGATCCGTGGGGCCTACAGCGATATCCGCCCGGTGATCGACTACTACCGCGTGACCAACGAAAACCGCCTGCTGTTCGGCGCCGCCACGCCTTTGGTGGAGCACATTCCCGGCGATCTGAAAGCCTGGAACCGCCACCTGATGCTGAAGATTTTTCCCTACCTGAAGGACGTGAAAATCGACCTGGCCTGGGGCGGCCCGATGGCGTGCAGCCCGAACCTGTTCCCGCAGGTGGGCACTTTGCCGGGGCGCAGCAATGCGTTTTTCGTGCAGGGCTATTCCGGCTTTGGCGTCACCCCCAGCCACATCATCTGCAAGGTGCTGGCCGAAGGCATGAGCGAGGGCTCGGCGCGCTATGACCTGGTCAGCTCGATCTCCCGCCCCACCATCCTCGGCAAGGACGCGATTCGCCCCCTGCTGCTGACGGCGGGCAAATCCTGGCACCAATTATCCGGCTACTGGAACGGTCGCCGCTAACCCCTGTAGGAGCGGGCTTGCCCGCGAAGAACGTCAACGATAACGCGGGCCTTCAGGTAAATCGCGGTGCCCAGACGTTCTTCGCGAGCAAGCTCGCTCCTACAAAAATCTCGTACTTATCGGAGCATCTGCCATGACACTTACCACCCTCAAACACAACGTCCAGCTGTCGGAACTCGACGCCTGGGGCACCGTGGCCGACCTCGGCTCGCAAATCCTCGAAGGCGAAGTACGCGCCTTCGGCAAGATGACTTTCGGCGCGCCCACCGATGCGGTCAGCAGTGCGTACTTCGGCACGACCCAGGGCAAGTTCCGCATGGTTTACCCGTTCGCCGAACAGGCCACGATAGTCACCGGCGAAGTGGTGCTGACCGACGAGTCCACCGGCCAATCCACCCGCTACAAGGCCGGTGACAGCTGGTTCGTGACCAAGGGCACGCCCGTGCTGTGGGAAGTGGTCAGCGAGAGTTTCGTCAAACACTACTTCGCCGTCGTGTAAGGGAGGGGTTGCCATGTCGAATTCATCTGACTGGATCACCGTAGGCGCCCTGGCTGAGGGGTTTGCACCTGAGGCGTTCATTCTGCCGAATCTGGCCGACCTGGCCGGCCAGACCTTCACTCTGCACTTTGCCAATGGCTGGCAGATCGAACACCGCTTCGAACAGGAGCGCCTGGCCTGGCACGCCGCCGATGGCCACTCCAGCGGCAGCGCTGCCTACCGCGCCAGCTCGATTCGTCCGGGCCTGTACCTGGTGGACTTTATCAAGCATGAGGCCGGGCAAAGCTGGTCGATCAGCCTGGTGCTGGACACGCCAAATGCCTCCTTTACCGCCGTGATTGGCCGTATGCCAGAACCGGCAGAGACCCACGAAGGCCTGTACCACCGCGCCCTGGCCGGCAAACCGCTGACCTCGGTACAGGTTGACTTCCTCCACGGCAGCCTCGACCGGCCCTGGCAGGATGGCCACTGCCTGCACGCCCCCACCGACGAGTTGGTCGGCCTGCGCAACCACTATCGCTACAGCCCCAGCGAGGTCTACGAACACATCTACCTCAACCCGCGGTTCTACGCCTGGCAATGCCTTGAGGGCGTGGAGAAAGGCCTGTGCGACACCGACCGCTGCCATTACTACAAGATCGCCGAACAGCTGTACCTGTTCGTCTGGCAGGAGAAGATCGTGCCGACCCTCGGCCTGGTATTGATCGACCTGCAACAGCACCGCAGCGACGGCAAGATCTTCGGCTATGCCGGGGCGTCCTTCGACGCGCTGTCGAACTTCCCGATCAGTTCCTATTGCCAGGTGCTCAACCACACGGAGTACCCCCGTGACTGAGCCGCGCACGGTGGTGATCACCGGAGCCGGCACCGGCATCGGCGCCGCCTGCGCACGCTTGTACGCACAGGAAGGCGCGCATCTGGTGCTGATCGGTCGGCGTCGTGAGCCGCTGGAACAGGTGGCGCAGGACACCGGCGGGCTGATCCTGGTGGGCGATGCCGCCTGCCCGGACACCTGGGACGGTTTCATCCAACAAATCCGCACCCACTTCGGGCGCCTCGATGTGCTGCTGGCCTGTGCCGGTGGCCACGGCCTGGGCAGCGCGACCCAGACCAGCCCGGCCACCTGGGAAGGCGCGCTGCGCAGCAACCTCGACAGTGCGTTCTACAGCGCTCGCGCCTGCCTGCCGCTGCTGCAGGAAAGCGCCGGGAACATGGTGCTGATTGGCTCCATCGCCTCATTGGCAGCAGGCCCCGAGGTGTGTGGCTACACCACCGCCAAGCATGCGCTGCTCGGGCTCAACCGCTCGCTGGCCCGTGACTATGGGCCCCATGGCGTGCGGGTGAACGCGGTGTGCCCAGGCTGGGTGCACACACCGATGGCCGACGCGGAGATGCAGCCGTTGATGGAGGCGTACGGCGAGACCTTGCAGCAGGCCTATGCGCGCGTGTGTGCCGATGTACCGCTGCGGCGCGCCGCCCGTGCCGACGAGATCGCCAAGGTGTGCCGCTTCCTGGCCAGCGACGACGCCTCGATCATTACCGGCGCCACGTTGGTGGCGGACGGTGGGTCCAGCATCGTCGACGTGCCGACGCTGGCGTTTACGCGCCTGGAACCTGCCCATGCCCCATGACCTGGATTTCAGCGGCCAAGTCGTGCTGGTCACCGGCGGTGCCCAAGGCATTGGCCTGGGCATCGTCCAGGCCTTTGCCGAACGCGGTGCGCGAGTGGTGATTGCCGACCGTCTGCTTGAACAGGCTGAAGCCCTGGCTGCCGGGTTACGCACGCAAGGGCATCAGGTTGACGCCGTTGGCGTTGACCTGGCGGATACCGAAGCGGTGTTTGCTTGCGTCCAAGGCTTGGCGCAACTGGATGTGCTGGTGCACAACGCCGGGTACTTTCCGCTGACCGCCTTTGCCGACATCACCCCAGCGATTCTGGAGCGCACCCTGGCGGTGAACCTGTCGGCGCTGTTCTGGCTGACCCAGGCGGCGTTGCCGATGTTTCGCGAACAAGGCCGGGGTTGCGTGCTGGTGACGTCTTCGGTCACCGGCAATCGGGTCGGTTATCCGGGGCTGAGCCACTATGCGGCGTCCAAAGCTGGGGTGAATGGGTTTATCCGCAATGCAGCGCTGGAGCTGGCGCCGTTGAATGTGCGGGTCAACGGCGTGGAGCCCGGCATGATCGCCACGCCGGCGATGGGCAACCTGGGCGATGCGGCCGTGAATGACAGCATCGCCCGCCGTGTGCCGCTGGGGCGCCTGGGCGCGGCGGCGGATATTGCCGGGGCGATGGTGTTTCTGGCCTCTGACCTGGCGGGCTATATCACCGGGCAGACGCTGGTGGTGGATGGTGGCGCGACGCTGCCCGAAATCTGAAACCCGATCGTTCCCACGCTCTGCGTGGGAATGCATCCTGTGACGCTCCGCGTCACGACTTCTGGAGCGGGACGCGGAGCGTCCGGGGCGGCGTTCCCACGCGGAGCGTAGGAACGATCAACAGCTGTCCTATCGGCAGACGGCGGCCTTGTTCGACATCCGTAAGTTCGACATCATCGGTCTCTGGGAACGCCGCTTTGATGAGGGCGGTTTGCCGATCGTTCCCACGCTCTGCGTGGGAATGCATCCTGTGACGCTCCGCGTCACGACTTCTGGAGCGGGACGCGGAGCGTCCGGGGCGGCGTTCCCACGCGGAGCGTGGGAACGATCACGCTTACACCGCCTGCAACCGGCTCGAACGAAAATCCTTGGGCGACACCTCAAACTGCTTCTTGAACGAGCGGCTGAAATGCGCCGAGTCGGTAAAGCCCCATTTGTAGGCAATCGAGGTAATCGACTCACTGCGCAGAAACGGGTTGGTCAAGTCATCCGCACTGCGCTTGAGCCGCGCGCGCTGGATATAGCGGCAGACGCTGTCGTCCTGTTCTTCAAACAGACGGTACAGGTGCCGCACCGAGATATTCAGGCGGTTGGCCAGGCCGATCGGGCTCAGGCCTGGCTGGCTCAGCGACTCATCAATGACCTTTTGCACATAGCTGCGTAGGTTATTACCCTGTAACGAGGCCACGCCTTCGCGGCACTCATCGCCCTGCTCCAACGCCGAACCCAACAGCGAGACGAACGCCGCTTGCAGCGCTTCCACTTGCGTGGCGTCTTCGTCGGTATCGTCCTTGCACAATTGGTCCATCAGCACATGCAGCATGCGCCCACAGGCTTTGGTCGAGGAGATCTTGCCGAAGGCCCGTGCCTGGCCACCCAGGTGCTTGCACACCGCAGTGCGCGGCAAGGACAGCGAGGCGTGTTCGATCAGGCCGAAGGGGGTAATTTCGATGGCGCCCACCGAGTCCATCAACAGCATTTCGCCGGGGGCCAGTTGTACGGTCTGGTCGTTCTGGGTGATTTGCGAATAGCCGCTGCGCTGGCTGACCAGGAAACATTCCTGGTCGTTGTCATGGTCGGCGTGGTGCATCGGGCGCTTGATCAGCCCGGCATTGGTGCGCAGGATGGCCAGGCCACGCGACAGGTTGTGGATCTCGCCGATAAACAGCGAACGGTTGAAAGCCAGCTCGGTATCGAAGTGGCCGCACGCGGCGCGCAGTTCGCGGTTCCAGCTGTCGAGCCCGTCGGGTGCATGCTGTGGGATGCTCATGGGGTGTCTCCGCAGTGGCGTTATTCTTGTTGTTCTGGTGCAATAGTTAACATGTTATCTATATGCACGCAACAACAAACCTGTTTGCCCGTTGCAGAAGCACTAATGGTGCCAATCAGAGACCCGACAGTACCCGCCGCAACCCGGCCAGGGTTGCCAAGAGATGCACGCGTTGCTCGGCGCTCAACGCAATGTAGCGCCGGAACGCCGGCATGCGGTTGACCACCTCGCTGCCACCCATATGCTCCAGGCGCACGCACCATTGCTGGTCGTGCAGCTCGATGCGCAGGCGCTTGAAATCCAGCGGCATCAACGCCTGGAACAACACGCTGTCCGCCTGTAAACGCGCCTGCAATTCACGGCCCAGTGCCTGGTTGCCGGCGCGGCGCCGCACATGAATGCCGCTGCGCCGGATCGCGCCGCCATGGTGCACCTCGAAGCTGCCAGCGCCACCCGCTGCAGCAGGAACGCGCAGGACACATTCGGTCAGCACCAGGTGCATCAACAACTGCGACTCGGTGCGCTCGACAATCTCAAAGGCCACACCGTCCACTTCAAGGGTGGCCAGGCCCAGATCACGCCGCAGATGAGCCAGGGTCACCCCCGGTCGATACCCGCTGGGTGCGCGGTCGGCACGAAACAGCTCAAACAGTTTTTGCCGCAAAGTCGTTATAACCGTCATGGGCAACCCCCGGTTCATGGCTGAATTCCTTGGCCAACACCTCCTCTACGCAGGCGGGCTTGAAGGGGTTGACCTTCTGCACCACCAGGGTCCAGAACAGCGCGTAGGTGGCCGTCACGCCGAGCATCACGCCAAACGGCACGTAGATGTCCGCCGGGTTCATGCCGGGCGGGGTGATAAACCACATGCCCAACAGGATGCCGATGCTGGAGACGATCTGCGGCAGCGGAAACCACGGCGAGCGATAGGCCCGAGGCAAGTCCGGACGCCGAATGCGCAGGATCACCACTGACAAGGTCACCAACAGGTAAGCGAAACTCCACGCGCACACCGCCGCCAGCACCAGGTGCATGATGTTGTCGGTGTTGCCGCCCAGGTACAGCGCGTGCAGGCACGGAATCAACATGGCCACCAAGATGCACAATAGCGGCGTCTTGAAACGCGGGTGCAGATAGGTGAACACCTTGGGCAAGGCGCCATCCACCGCCATACCGTAGAGGATGCGCGGCACGCCGGCCATCAGGGTATTGATGGTCGCAGCGCCAGCGAACAGAAAGCCGATGCCCAGCCACAACGGACCGATCTGCCCCATCACCTGTTCGGCGAACCGGGGGATGGCCATGGGTGTGTCCAACAGGTGAACGCCGGACGCCACATCGAGCACCACGTTCTCCACCTGGCGTTTCATCGCCGCGCCATAGATGAACATGCAGGTGGCCACGCCCATCAGCCCGAGCATCATCGCCCGTGGCATCACCTTGGCCGATTGGCGCAGGTCCGGCGCCAGCGGGGTGACGAACTCGCAGCCCACGAACATGAACATCGCCATGCCCACCAGCGACAGCACGGTGACCAGGTCGGTGCCCACCAGCGACTCACCGAACCAGCCATCCAACTGCACCGCCGGCGCGGCGATCAGCCCCAGTACGCCGAACACCATCAGGGTGGTCCACATGCCGAAGGTCAGGATGATCTCCGCGCGGCCAAATGCGCTGACGCCAAAGGCATTCAGCACACCGAACACCAGCACGAAACCGACGCCCAGCAACCACGAGCCGCCGGCCGACTCTGCCAGGGTATTGAGGTGTTCGAAGTTCACCAGGGCCATGACCCCTGCGAGGATGGTTTCGGCGGTGCCGGCGAACACATGCACGATCAGGTAGGCCGACAAGGTCCCGGTGATCGCAAAGAACCTACCCATGCCGCAGTTGATGTAGTCGTACACCGAACCGGTGGTGGGCAGTATCGAGGCGGCCTCGGCGAAGGTGGTGGCCTGGGCCAGCATCATCACCACGGCAATCAGCATCGCCAGGGCAAACGCACTGCCACCGATGCCAAAGCCCATGGTGGCGGTGAGGATCACCGGGCTGGCCATGATCAGGCCGATAGTGCTGGCCAACGCAGTGGGAAAACCTACCGTGCCCCGGTTGAGGTGTGCGGTGAGTCGGTCGTTGATCGACATGGAGGGGTCCTCGAAGCGGTTTTTTTAATGTGTCGGCACTCTGCGCCCCACTCCCGTTGATCGTCTTGCCCCTGTCTGCCGCCGGTTTTGTTGCTGCCTGCCAGGGCGTGTGGCCTGGCGGCCAGAGTCAATTGCCTGGCACGCAGGGAAAAGACTTGGCCTCATACCGCTCGCCCTAATGCGCCCTCACTCTTAACCAAGATGGGGGCAATAACAATGGAGCACACACTGAAAAACCGCCGCCTGCGCCAGGCGGTCGGCCTGGGCGTGGCACTGCTGGTGGGCCAGGCGCAGGCCATCGAGTTGTATGCCGACGCCGACACCCAGGTCACCGGCAACTTCCTCGCCGTGTACGGTATGTTCAACAGCCCGAAGAACTACGATGGCCGCAGCGGCGGCTCCACCTGGCGCGAGGCGTTCATCAAGTACGGCCTGAGCGTCGAACAGAGCCTGGGCAACCTGGGCGGCGTGTATGGCACGGCCAACCTGGTGAGTTCCGGTACCTGGGGCGATGGCGATGCGGCAGGGCTCACCAACGGCACCGAGCGCACCACCAAGTTTGACGAGGCCTTCGCCGGCTGGCGGTCTGGCGAGTTGTTGCCAGCGCTGGGCAAGGATGGCCTGGACCTGTCGTTCGGTCGCCAGATCATCATGCTCGGCGACGGTTTTATCCTTAACGACGATGGCCCCAACCTGGGCAATGGCGTGGGCGACGGCGAGTTCAATCGCGGCGGCGCCTACTACATCGCCGCGCGCCATGCCTTCGATAAGACGGCGGTGATTCGCCTGGGCGGCAAGGACGGTGTGCACGGCAGCCTGATGTGGATCAAGTCCGACAACCGCGCCCAGGCCCTTACCGAAATGGCCGCCGGCACCCTGGAATACAGTGCCGCGCCGGGCACCCTGGGGCTGACCTACATTCACGGCATCGACGTGGATGAGCGCTTCGCCACCGACCTGCAGCGCCAGCGCAAAGGCATGAACCTCTACAGCCTGCGCGGCGCCGGCAATGCCGGTATCGACAACGCGCACTTCGCCTTCGAACTGGCGCGCCAAAGCCGTCGCGACGGCCAGGAAAATGCCGGTTACGCCGAAGCCGGCTACACCTTCGCCAACCTGCCGTGGTCGCCGGATCTGACCTACCGCTACGCCCGTTATTCGAAGAACTGGGACGCCATGTTCTCAGGCTTCAACCGTGGCTACGGCACCTGGGTGCAGGGCGAAGTAGCGGGCAACTATTCCGGCCCCTTCAACAGCAACACCGCCGTGCAGCACGTGGCGCTCAAGGTCAAGCCACTGGAGAACGTCACGCTTGGGGCGCTGTTCTTCGACTACAACACCGTCAGTACCCGCGGCCAATTGAACCTCGATGGCCGCGAACTGGACCTGTATGCCGAATGGGCCGTCAACGAGCACCTGATCATCACGCCGCTGCTCGGCCTGTACAAACCGAATAAATCAGCCGAAAACGGCGGCAATCAGGTCGGCGGCAACGGCACCAATGTCTACAGCCAACTGGTGGTCGCCGTGCCGTTCTAAACCGCCTCGGGCGCGCACGGAGGCAGCGCCCGGACCTCAGCATAGGCGCCCTGATGATAGAGCAGCGGCGCACGGCCAAAATCATCAAAGGCCACCACCTTGCCGATCATGATCCAATGGTCGCCGCCGTCCACCTGCTGGTATTTCTCACAGTGAAAACGCGCCGAGCAATCGGCGAACACCGGCGAGCCACCCTCCCCCGGCTCGTATTCGATCAGGGCGAAGCGGTCTTCACGGGGGCGCGCGAAATTGTTGGATAGATGCACCTGGTCCGCCGCCAACACATTCACCGCAAAGTGGCTGGCCTCCTCGAACACCGCATGGCTGTTGGAGCGTTTGTCGATGCTCCACAGCACCAGCGGCGGGTCGAGGGACACCGAGTTGAAACTGTTGGCCGTCACGCCGACCTTGCGCCCGGAGGCGGTGGCGGCGGTGACCACGGTCACGCCAGTGGCAAAATTGCCCAAGGCGCGACGAAAGGCTCGTGGGTCGAATACGTCAGACATGCAAGACTCCCGGGTGGCCTCGATGGGCCGCCCTGATTGTTGTAGGGAAAACGCGGCTACACCATGCTCGGGTCGGGTTCCAGGCCCATCAGCTCACGGCCGAGGATCTGCGCGCACACGTCATAGTCGGTGTAGGCATGGGCGCCGGTCATATGGGCATCGCGGAATAGGCGCTGCATTTCGTTGTGTTCAAACCAGGCATTGCCACCTGCGGCGGCGAACAGCCGGTCTACCGCTTCGATGCACATCTTGGTGGCGTAGGCCTGGTTGGTGCGCCAGAACGCCAGGGTTTCTCGCGTTGGGTAGCGGTGGGCGGCGCTGTGTTCGGCGTGGTCTTGCCAGGTCTTCTCCAAAAACGCCCGAGCGGCGGCCACCTGATGGGTGGACTCGGCCAGGCGCATCAGCGCCGGGGTCGCTGCGCCGACGGCAGCGCCGGTGTAGGCACGTACGCGGTTTTTGGTTTTTTCGCGGAATACCTCCAGCATGCGCTCGGCCACGCCGAGGCTGACGGTGGAGAAGCCACTGGCGAAATACGGCCGATACGGCGCGTAGAAAATCTGGCTGTCAGGGTACAAACCAAAGCCTGCGGACTTGCCTTCCATCATGTCCTTGGCCTTCTGGATCCGGTGCTCGGGCACCCAGGCGTTGTCGATGATCAGGGTCTTGGTGCCGCTGCCTTTCATGCCGGCTGCAAACCAGTCATCGCGGATCTGATAGTCACTGCGCGGTAGCACGGCAAAGCAGTAGTCCTGGGTGCCTTCGGCATTCTGGCGACGGCAGCCGACAATCGCCCATTCGCCATGGTCACAGCCGCTGCTCCAGCCCATCTCGCCACTGAAGTACACGCCGCCCTCGCCCTCGGTCACCCGGCCGAACGGCGCAATACTGCTGCTGGCCGTGGCATCCGGGTTGGCGCCCCAGATTTCCTCCTGCAACTGCGCCGAGAACAGCGCCAGTTGATGGCTGTGGGTGCACAACAAACTCATGGCCCAGGCGGTGCTGGCACAACTGCCGGCGAGCAAGGCGATACAATCGGCGAATTCGGGCAGCGACAGTTCCAGGCCACCGAACACCTTGGGCTGGAAGGCGCGGTGCAGCCCGATGCTCTTGAGCAGCGCGATATTCTCATCCGGCACTTGTCGCAGTTGTTCGGCACGGCTGGCGTTCGCGGCAATGGCAGGCAGAAGAGGCTTGAGGTCTTCGAGGAGCGGGTTTGGCTTTTTCATGGACGGCCCTGCTTATTATTGGAAGTCCGGCAGACGCTCCGAATCGTGGAACGGCGCGGGATGCAGGGCCAGTATCGACCGGCTTGCGCCGGCACAACATGCACGTTCGGCAGGCAAGGTTGTACTTTTCACAGGCACGGCAGGCACAGGCATAAAACCTGGCAGGCACAGTCAAGCCGCGTACCTGCCCGTTGGTTAACCTCGAGTTTTCTTTTGTGAACTGCCAGGAACCTGCCATGAGCGATATCCCGCTGCTGCCTCACGTCGAAGCCTTTTTGCGCCGCCGTCATGGGCTATTCATCGACGGCGCCAGTGTGCGCAGCCACGCCGATGCACGCCTGAGCGTGACCAACCCCGCCACCGGCCAGGTGATCGCCGACGTGGCCGACGCAGACCTGGCGGATATCGACGCCGCGGTGGCTTGCGCCAACCGGGGTTTCCAGTTGTGGTCACAGACCGCACCGGCCATTCGTGGCAACGTACTGCTGAAACTGGCCGACCTGCTGGAACACCACCGCGAAGAACTGGCGCAGATCGAAACCTGCCAGTCGGGCAAGATCATCCAGATTTCCCGCGCCTTTGAGGTCGACCAGGCCGCGCACTTCCTGCGTTACTACGCAGGTTGGGCCACCAAGCTCAGCGGCAAGACCCTCACGCCGTCGCTGCCTTCGTTCAATGGCGAGCGCTACACCGCTTTCACCTTGCGCGAACCGGTAGGCGTGGTGGTAGGTATTGTGCCGTGGAATTTCTCGACCATGATCGCCATCTGGAAGCTGGCTTCTGCGCTGGTGACCGGCTGCAGCATCATCATCAAGCCCAGCGAATTCACGCCGCTGACCCTGCTGCGCATCGCCGAACTGGCCATCGACGCCGGGTTGCCGGCGGGCGTGCTCAACGTGTTGACCGGCGGCGGCCATGTCGGCAAGGGGCTGGTGGAACACCCCGGCACGCACAAGGTGTCGTTCACCGGCTCAGTGCCCACCGGTATTGCGGTGGGCCGCAGTGCCATGGGCGCAGGCCTCACCCGCGCGACCCTGGAACTGGGCGGCAAGAACGCCGCCGGCTTCCTGCGCGACATGGACGTGGACAAAGCGGTGGATGGCATCATCGAAGCGGGCTTCTTGCACTCTGGGCAAATCTGCGCAGCGGCCGAGCGTTTCTTCGTGCACCGCTCGCAGATCGATGCCGTGCTGGAAAAGCTCAAGGCACGCCTCAGCCGCCTGAACATCGGCTCGCCCCTGGACGAACACACCGACTTCGGCCCGGTGACCCACCAGCAACACCAACACAAACTGCTCGGCTACTTCAACCAGGCCCGCGCCGAAAACAACACGATCATCCACGGCGGCCACCTCATCGACCGCCCCGGCTGCTACGTCGAACCCACCGTCATCCTTGCCAACCACCTGCACGACACCCTGCTCAACGAAGAAACCTTCGGCCCCATCGCCACCTTCCTGCCCTACGACAGCGAAGACGAATTGCTGGCCATGATGAACCACGGGCCCTACGGGTTGAGCGCCAGCCTGTGGACCAATGACCTGGGCAAGGCCCTGCGCATGATCCCGGCCGTCAAGGCCGGCACCGTGTGGGTGAACATGCACACCTTGCTCGACCCGGCAGTGCCGTTTGGTGGCAGCCGGTCTTCGGGATTAGGGCGGGAGTTTGGCAGTGCGTTCATTGAGGATTACACCGAGCTTAAGTCGGTGATGGTTCGGTATTAAGGGCTGAGTGCCGACGACCGGAATCAGGGCGCAGGTTTGGCGGGTGGGCCACGAAACAGGTTCCTGGAAATGATGTCGGCCTTCAGCATCTTGAGTTGCAGATGACGATTCACTGCGCCAACCCCTTCCATATAACGGGTGACATGGCGCTTCCACGTATCGACCAACACGAAGGGCGCCAAGCCAATTGCA
Organism: Pseudomonas sp. AL10; assembly: GCF_029960685.1. Lineage (NCBI taxonomy): Bacteria > Pseudomonadati > Pseudomonadota > Gammaproteobacteria > Pseudomonadales > Pseudomonadaceae > Pseudomonas > Pseudomonas sp. AL10. Next base: position 33,874 of record NZ_JASBQZ010000031.1, on the reverse strand, counting down.
ACAAACGGAAAAATAACCAAACCGAAAAGGATTTTCATAAGTTCCAAGCACCCTTGCAACAAATTCACAGGGCCCAAGGATTTTTCATAATGCAATTTCTTGGTCAACACGTCGGAAATCAGGTTCGTGCCGATGGCGGCGGTTACAAACGGGAAAACAAAGAGGAACAGGTTGGAGCGGTGTTTCACCTGGTCAAACAGAGCACCGCTGATTTTGCCTTTTTCGTGCAGTGACTGCGCCAGCCCATTGAATGCGTCGATAGAGACCACGGCACACGCGGCAATCGAAATCAGCGCAACGCCGGTCGCCACGACAACTTGCGGCGTGGTGTCTTTGTCGAGAATGAAGCCAATCACCGCCATCACCAACACAAAGGCCATCACCAAAAAGCCCAGTTGCACATCCAAGCCAAACAGCAATTCGTAATTCATCCGTGAATCTCTCTATCAACACTAATTAAAATAACCAGCTGTCACTGATAAGGAATCAAGTGATCGTGCTCCAGATCCCGCATCAACTCGCTCAACATCTCGCTTTCGCTGCGGGGCTCGGTCATGGGGATGTACCAGGTCGTAGCTGTCCAACCACCACGTTTGTAAGCATAGGTTTTGAGCAGTTGCCCGTCCTTGAACAGCGAGCCGTGCAACTGGCGCTCGTAGGTGTAGGGCACTGGCACGGTCAACAGCGTCAACGCGCCAAGTATCGCCGGGAGCGCACCGGCCCCTTTACCGCCGCGTTGATCGACCAACAAGCTGTAGCCCGTCTTGCTGAAACCGCCATCCATAAAACTGAAGGCACCTGTGTCACGCAACAACTGGATAACTTCGCGTTGCGTCTGCTGTTCAAACCTCGACACGGGCGACGGCATCGTGACACTCATCGGCACGTAGGCACGCTCTGCCTTGTAATCCAACGGTTTGAGGGCGGTACCGCAACCACCGAGCAACAGCACGGCGGCCAGTAACGTAGTCCTGATCATTGTGCGTGCTCCTCGGGCAGCAGCCCGTCGCGCTGTACATCTTCGGCAAAAGCCCGTGCAACACGGTGACCGCTCTGTAGCTCCATCCCGCCAGGGCCATCCAGCAGCCAGGAATATTTGTGGGTGACGTTGCGGTAGCTGTACTGCTTGAGCTGCTTCCCATTGTGCTGCAGGGAGAACTCGGTGGTGGTGTCAATGCTCACGGACAGGGGCAGCAGAAACAGAGTTGCCGCGCTCAGCAGTACCACCGGGAAAGGCGGCATATCACGCTGAACGTTGTAGCGCACCCACACCGAGTAATCGTCCGCGTTGCCCCGGCCGCTTTCGACACTGCGAAACACCCCAGTCTCACGCAATTGGTTACGAATTTGTGCTGCATTAAGCGGGTCATCGATCATGACGTGGATCGGCTTGAGGTATTCCTTGCCATCGGGCAATGCACGCTCAGGAAGCGTATGGGTGGTTGCACACCCGGTCAGCAGCGCCAGGGCGCTGAACGTAATAAAACGGTTCATGGGCGTGTCTCGTGAAGGATGTTCTGGCCCGCCCCGGATGGCAGCGGCGCGATGATATAAGGGGCGGCGCTGCGATAATCCAGCGGCAACAACTCCAGAGCCGGCAGGCCCGCAACAGAGTGCCGCGCTAGCGGCTCATCGCGTCCTTGCTGGTCGCGCCAGCGGAAGGCACACAGCGAAGCGCCAAGGCATAACGAGCGAAATTCACCGAGGTAATAGGCGTTGCCGGCCTTCAGGCGCAGTGGCAGGTTGAATTTCTCTCGCGCCTGCACCGAGGTGTAGGTCGTCCCCAGAGTGGGTGAATAACTGCTGGAGAAAAACTGAAAATCATAGAACTCATAATCCCCAGGCTTGAGCGCCAACACGAATACACTGGCGGCACCGGCCGCATCCTTCACATCCTGAGGTGTTTGCCGACCGACGCCCACCCAGATCGCTGCGGCGCCAAACTCGGAACCGCGCTTGCGAAACAGTAAACGCTGATTAGGCGCAGGAGATGCGCTAAGGCTCTGCGGGCCGATTGATCCGACTACATAAGCGACCGGGTCCTGGGGGCCAGGTTGCAACGGCTGGCTAACCAGCGACGCAGACTGAGTACCGCAACCTGCCAGGGCTGCCGTAATCAAGAACAAGGCCAAAGGCCGAGAGAAGCGAGACATATCGAATCCTGAACGCAGGCAAAAAAATAAACGGCAGGCGTCAGGAAAAATATGGGATGAGCCTTCCTGGCGCTGCGCCTCGCGTCACTGCGAGGGGGGGCGAATGGTACGGGGGGAATCGCGGTTTGACTACAGATGATCAGCAGCATGTGTCAGCGCTCGGTGAAAGCCACTCATATCACCGCCTCCGCCTCAATCTCAATCAACCACTGCGGCAACGACAAGCCGCTGACGATAATCCACGAAGACGGTGGCGGGTTGTGCGGGAAGCGCTCAAGTAGCGCATGGGCGATCGACGCTTGCTGCTCACGGGCAGACTCGACGATATACAGCCGCAGCATGATCACATGAGACAGGTCGCCACCGACCTCGGCCAGCACCTTTTCGATATTGTCCAACGCTGCGGCGGTCTGTTCGGCGATGCCGGGGCCGACCGTGTGCTCTTGAGCATCTACCCCCACCTGCCCCGACAGCATGATTCGCCGGCCCTCTGGCACGTCCATGGCCTGGCTGAAACCGTATTGCAGGGAGTTGAATACCGTCGTGGGATTAATAACCTTTCGTTGCATGACCAATCCTTGTTGTCAGTAGGAAAACAAGGCTAACCCAAAGGAATCGCTAAGGATGATGGTTCAACATCCAGCAACATGTTCGTGGGTGAAGCGCTGAACCTTGAGTGCCCGGCGGCCTGATGAAAACGCGCAAACCCACCAGGCAATCACATCCCCTGTAGGAGCGAGCTTGCTCGCGAAAACCCCACAGGCGCCGCGCTTACTCAGGAAGCGCGCGTTATCGTTGACGTTTTTCGCGAGCTCGCTCCTACATGGGTTATTCAGCGTACCCGCAATGACGCGGTTGTCGGACCGCTCTTACACAACTTTCGGGTTGCGTCCGATGAACCTCGCCGCTAACCTTCGCGGGTCGCTGCAAAATCAGCGAATGGGTGTGGTAGCCCAGTTCTTTCATAGACCCCAAAAACGCTCAAGGGCGTTTTTTTATGCGGGCTGCTTTGTGGCGGCTGTGCATGGGAGGCTTCGGCCTGCCGGGTTTCTATGACCGGTCTACCACCCCGTGTACAGTCGCCTCCTTACTTCGTGTGGTAGCGAAATGGAGGTGCTCATTCATAGGAGCTTCGCCATGAAAAAAGTCACACCCAATCCCCCACCGTCCCCCTCGGATGAAAACCCGCAACTGCCTCCAGATGTCATCTTCACCGTCCGCCCCGGACTCAGCACTGAAGCCGCCTTGAGCAATGCCAGCGAAATGCTGGAGTCCGCGACTGTCTGCGCCTACGACTGTGCCGAACAGCTTGACGGTCACGCCCGCAAGCAGGTGTTGGCGGTGGTGCAGATGATCGAGATTGCGCAGTTGCTGGTAGATGAAGCGCTGAACCGTGAGTGCCCGGTGGCCTGATGAAAACGCGCAAACCCAACAGGCAATGAGATTCCCCTGTGGGAGCCGTCGAGCTTTAGCGAGGCCGCGATAGCGGTGGGTCAGGCAATGAATATGTTGACAGTGCCGCCGCCATCGCAGCCTCGCTAAAGCTCGACTGCTCCCACATTGGATCGGCTGTGTCTCAGTAGATAGTGATCCATGCTGGAACTTCACTGCTATCATCCAGCCACTACTTATGACATGGAGGTCGCTATGCACCAGGTAACAACCCTCGCTTGCTTACTGGTATGCGGCGCCCTCACCGGCTGCAGTATCACGCAAACCGTCACCCCCGTTCCCTCCTCAACTGTTCACTCGCCCGAAATCTGCATGATTCCCGCCGCAGGCTTGCGTGAAGGCTTCAATACGACTTACACCGCTCAATTACGCAATAAGGGCTTTCAAACCCGCGAGTTGCCGCCAGGCGCCCCGCCCGCCAGTTGCGCGCTGTCGACCACTTATATCGGTACATGGAGCTGGGACATGGCGCTGTACATGAGCTTCGCCGATATCCAGGTGTTCGAGAACGGTCGAAGGGTCGGACAGGCGTTGTATGACTCAACTTCGGGTGGCGCCCGAATGGGCAAGTTCATCGATGCGCAAAGCAAAATCATCGAGATGACCAATCAGCTGTTTCCCAATGCTGATTACGGCATGACTCGACGTCAGGCTGACCTTCTTCCCTAGAGCGAGCTCATCCACCTGCCTGCGCCACACTTCACACCACCTTCTGTAGGAGCGAGCTTGCTCGCGAAAAACCCGCAGGCGCCGCGCTTACTCAGGAAGCACGCGTTATCGTTAACGTGTTTCGCGAGCAAGCTCGCTCCTACAGGGCATTATCGTGCCTGGCTACCAGGTGCCCATCGCCAGGCTGTGTGGCGAAAATTCCGCGAATTGCCAGCGCAAGGCCAACGCTGCCGGGCGGCGGACCACATGTTCCACCGTCACCGTCCACAAGCGCTGGGCGCCTTCGAACTCAGCCACTTGCGGCCCACCCAGGATCAACGAAGTACGCCCGGCCACTTGCAGCACGTCGCCGGTCTCAAAATCCACAAACAACAACCCCGCCACCGGGTTGGCGTGCAGGTTGCCGAGGGTGTTGAAGAACAGGTTGCCGGCAAAATCCGGGATGGTCAGTACGTTGCCTTGCACCCGCACAAATCCCGTATTGCCGCCTCGGTGGGAGACGTCCACCGAGCGTTCGCCGTGCAGGTCGACGTAGCTGGCGACGAAGAAGGTGTCGGCGTGGCGGATCAGTGCTTGAGCCGCGTCGTCCAGGCGGTTGCTGCGCTCTGCCAGGTTGCCAGGTTTTCGCGCAATGCCGGCGACGGGGCGCAGTTGGATGTACTTGGGGCAGTTGCCGAAGGTGTGTACCACCTCGACCGCGAAGCCCTCATGCTCAAGCGTTCCAATGCGGCCATTCATGCGGTTGCGGCGGCGGGTGTTGAGGTCGATGCCCAGCAGGCCGATCGCCGCGCCATTCGTTATTCCAGCCCAGGCGGGATCACTTTTGGTGGGCAGGCTGTCGACCTGCAGCGTGTGTGGGTCCGGTGAATGCGCAAACCCGGGTGCGCCTTCCAGCATCGTCGCCCAGGGGATGCCCTGTTCGTCCACCACACCCGCGATCACATACGGCAGTAGCGGGTAAAAATCGCGGTGCTGCTCAGGCAAATGATCACGAATGACTTTGGGCCCGATCATGGCCATGCGTTCAGAAACGCCGGCACTGTCCTGCATGTGTCGTTCGCCGACATGCCAAGGGGTTGGTTCAATCGAGTGCATGGCGCTCACCTCCGGTTAGAGACTGAAGATGCTGCGCCCATGCCGTAATAGAGAGAATGCCCACCCAGGGCAATCCACTATTACGCCAGCTGAAACGCCGGATGCTCACGCAACGCCGTGACGCAGTAGTCGACAAAGCTGCGCACGCGCATCGACGCATGGCGGCCTTCGCGGTAGACCACATGCACCGGCTGCGGCGGCAACTCGAAGGTAGGCAACAGGCGCTGCAACTGGCCGCTCACCAGGTGTTCGTGCAGCGGGTAACTCAAGGCTCGAATCACGCCCGCCCCCTGCACCGCCGCATTGATCGCCCCTTGGACAGTGGCGCAACTCAGCCGGGCGCGAGCCTTGAGGGTGTAATGCGGGAAATCCCAGTGCACCGGGTCGGTGCTGGCAATCAGATGGTGCTGCTTGAGTTCAGCCGGATGCCGGGGTTCGCCCCAGGTCGCCACGTAAGCGGGGCTGGCGCAAAGGACAGTGCCCACCTGCCCGACTTGCCTTGCAATGAGTGACGAGCTGGGCAATTCGCCGACCAGCACCGCCACGTCCAGCCCCTCTACATGCAGGTTAGGGTAATAGTCGTGGTAATGCGCGATGACACGCACCGCCGGGTAGCGATCCGCATAGCCGGCCAACAGCGGCGCCATGACATAGCGGCTGAACAGCAGCGGCAGGAATATCCGCAGGTCGCCCTGGGCCTGCACATGCAAACCGTTGGCCGAAGCCTCGGCCGCGTCCACCGCGGCCAGCAGGCGCACGCAGTCGGCAAGGTAAGCCTGGCCTGCGTCGCTCAGGCTGACGCCGCGGGTGCTGCGATGCAGCAACACCACACGCAGGCGTGCCTCCAGGCGCGCAACCGCACGTACCAGGGTCGGGCCGGAGACCTGCGCATGGCGTGCCGCCGACGCCAGGCTGGGTTGCCCGGCCAGCGCGGCAAACAGCTGCATATCGCGAAAACGCTCCATCAGGCGCGCTGCTTCGTCGCCGCGTTCAGGGCCGGGTCCTGCCCGAGGCGATGGCTGAGGAAATCCACAAACGTATTGACCTTGGCCGGTACGCGGCCGTTCTGCTGGAACACCACGTGGATCGGCAGCGGCGCCGGTTCGAAATCCTCCAGCACCAGCTCCAGCTCACCCGCCGCGACCGCTGCCGCGACTTGATAAGACAGCACCCGCGTCATGCCCCAGCCCAGACGGGCCAGGTTAATCGCGGCATTGTTGGCGGTGACCACCAGGCGCGGCTCAATCGGTACCTTCAGCGGCTGGCCGGCGTCAATGAATGTCCACTCACTGACCCGTTGGCTGGACGATGAGGTGACGAGCTTGGCCTCACGCAACTGCTCGGGCCGCTGGGGCCGCCCGTGTTGGTCAAGATAAGCCGGCGATGCGCACACCACCCGGCGTACTTCGCCGACCTTGATCGCTTGCTGCAAGGATGGCTGCAGGTGGCCGATACGCACCGCTACATCCACACCTTCGTCGGTCATATTGACCACTCTGTCGACCAGTAAGGCGTTGATACTCACCAAGGGAAAACGGTCCAGGTATTCCCCCATTACCGGCGCCACATACAGCTCGCCAAACAGTACCGGTGCGGTCACCGTCAACTGGCCGCCCGGGATGGAGTAACTGCCCGCCGCCGCTTCCTCGGCTTCGTCCAGCTCGGCAAGGATGCGTCGGCAATCGTCCAGGTAACGTTGGCCGGCTTCGGTCAAGTGCAGGCTGCGCGTGGTGCGCGCCAGCAACTGGGTGCCGATGCGTTGTTCCATGGCGGCAATCGCCCGGGTCACGCTGGGCGGCGACGTGTTCAGACGGCGCGCGGCAGCCGCGAAGCCCTCCTCCTCGGCCACGGCCAGGAACACCTGCATTTCATGAAATCGGTCCATCGGCGCCCCTCGGTTGTTATTGCGATTGCAGCCCCACCGCCGTACGCGGCATGCCAACGAAACCCGGCAGTGCTTCGATGCTGGCCAGCCAGGCGCGTACCTTAGGGTAGTCGGCCAGGGACACATTGCCTTCCGGCGCGTGGGCCACGTAGGTGTAGAAGGCGATATCGGCAATGCTGGGCTGCTCACTGGCGAGGAAACGGCTCTGGCTCAGTTGCTGCTCCATCACGCGCAGCAAGGCATGGGCACGGTTGATTGCGCTGACAGTGTCCACCTCGGCCCCAAACACCGTGGCCAAGCGCGCCGTGGCAGGCCCGGCATGGAGTGGGCCGGCGGCGGCCGAAAGCCAACGCTGCACCCGCGCTTGCCCGACAAGGTCACTGGGCAGCCATTGGCCGTTGCCATAAGTGCTGGCGAGGTAAAGCAGGATGGCATTGGAGTCGGCCAAGACCGTGCCGCCGTCATCAATCACTGGCACCTGGCCGAAGCTGTTCAGGGTGGTGAGAAACTCAGGCGTTTTATGCGCACCTTGCTTGAGGTCCACCAGGACAAATTCACTCGCCAGCCCCAGCAGGGACAACATCAGCTCAACCCGATGGGAGTGGCCGGACAGGGGGAAACCATAGAGTTTGATCGCAGGCTGGGTCATGACAGGCTCCAAATGAGTGGGTATCGACGCCAGGGATGTTCTACCGCTGCCCTGTCTGGCGGAATGACCAGGATTCACAATCCAGCATTTCATCCAGCGAAACAATACATCGTTGGCGTGGCAGCCAAGCCGGGCGCGAGCGTTTCATAAAAAAATTCAAACTATCGCCCTCCCCATCGTTCACACCTTCACGTGCAACGTTAAGTAGGAGGCAACATGCAGTACCGACAACTGGGTCATTCCGGCCTGCTGGTATCGGAAATCATCCTGGGCACCGTGCCCTTTGGCGGTCGCGCAGAATTTGAAAAATGCGGTGCGGTGGACGTGCCCCTGGCCAAGCGCATGTTCGATATGGCGTTCGACGCCGGGGTGAACATGGTCGACACCGCCGATCTCTATTCCCACGGCCTGGCCGAAGAAGTGGTGGGCAAGGCGCTGGGCGGCAAGCGCAACGACATTCTGCTGGCCACCAAGGGCCGCAGCCCGGTGGACGACAACCCCAACAACTCCGGCTCATCGCGCTACCACTTGATCCGCGCGTGCGAAGCCAGCCTCAAGCGCCTGGGCACCGACCACATCGACTTGTACCAACTGCACAACTGGGACGGTATGACGCCGATCGAAGAGACCCTGGAAGCCCTGCGCCTGTTGGTGGGTTCGGGCAAGATCCGCTACTTCGGCACCAGCAACTTCACCGCCTGGCAAATGATGAAAACCCTGGGCAAGGCTGAACTGCACGGCATGCTCAAGCCAATTACCCAACAGATCTACTACACCCCGGAATCCCGAGAGGCCGAGTACGAGTTGCTGCCGTTGGCCCTGGACCAGCAGATCGGCACGCTGGTGTGGGGGCCGATGGGCGAAGGCCTGCTGACCGGCACGACCCGACGCGGGCACAAGCCGCCGGCCAATACCCGCCAGGGCAGCGGTTGGCCGGAACCCTATGTCCACGATCAGGAACGTGCGCTGGACATTATCGAGACCCTCGCCGCCGTCGGTGATGAACACGGCGTCTCGGTCGCCCGCACCTGCCTGGCCTGGCTCAAGGATCGCCCCGGGATCACCTCGCTGATTGTCGGCGCCCGTACGGAAGCACACCTGCGCGACAACCTGGCGGCCACCGAACTGAAACTCACCGACGAGCAGTCGGCGCGCATCGAAGCCGTCACTCGCCGTCAGCCGTTGTACCCCTACTGGCACCGCTTCACCGCCGGGATTGATCGTTTTGATCCAGCGGAGCAACCCTTCCTGGCCGAGCATCAAAAAACCCTGGATGCCCGCCAGGACAAATAAAAACACCCCCCTTGGAGCAGGCTTTTCTGTAGGAGCGAGCTTGCTCGCGAAAAAACCACAGGCACCGCGTTTATTCAGGAAGCACGCGTTATCGTTGACGTTTTTCGCGAGCAAGCTCGCTCCTACATTTTTGGGGTTGCCACCCGATGGCAATGCTGCCTATATTTCCGCCTGGCGCTCTCTACGCCACCTTCCGCGGAAAGGGCTGCGCCCAAGACATCCCAGCTCCACCCATTTCTACGACTCCCAACCTTGAAGCGGAAAAGGTTTGTGCAAGGAGCTCGTATGTCGCAACGCCCTTTAGCCTCCACTACCAATGGCCGCCTCAACCTTGAGCAGCAGCGCAAGCGCGCCAAGGAACTGTTGTCGCAGCTGAAAAGCCTAGACCCCAGCGCAACCTTGTCCCAGGCTCAATGGCAGGTAGCCAAACAGCTGGGCTTCGCCAGTTGGCCCAAGCTCAAGGCCCACGTCGACGCCCTCGACTTTGCCGCCCGCCACCCTGGTTTCGATGCCAGCGATGAATCCCGCACCACCCACTGGCGCTGTGGCAACGATATTGCCCACAGCCTGCAACTGGCCGGGTTCAAGGGACAGTTCCGGATGCTCACGGACCCGTTGTGCTTGGGGCCAGTGCGTGAACTGCCCAGCGAAGCGTTCCGCGCGATGCGCAGTACCTTTATCAGCCAGGCCTTTGCCCTTGACTCCACTGAAGTTGCGCATCGCATCAACGATGAATACAACCAACTACAAGCCTTGAACAACGCCGATCCCAGTGTGCTGTGGTGCGAGGCGGACGCCTACGATCAATTGTTCCTGGTCCGCGCCCTGGCTGGCCTTGAGCAGGCGCCGCGCAAGCTGGAGCTGATTGAGGCAGACCGAATTCCCGGAGTCGAGCGATTTATCGGCATAGGCCAATTGGCCCCCGATGTGCTGGCCTGGCTCTGGCCGCAGCGGCGCTTGATCGACGACGACGCAGTGCAGTTGGCCAAACGGGTCTGGTCGGCTTACTGCGACAGCTCACCGCTCAACCTCGCGGAACTGGCCCATGGCAATCACCCTGCCCTGCCTTTTCTGGCACCGGCGTTACGGCGCCAGCTACAGGAGTTGCCGGGTATCGAGGACGGTTTGTCACTGACTGAACGTTTGTCCCTGAGGTATATCGCTGAGGCCGGGCCTGTGCCTTTCGGTCGGGTGTTTGCCGAGTTGATGGCCAAGCGCGAGCCACTGCCTTTCCTGGGCGATATGATGTTTCACGCGCTGCTGCGCCCATTGATTGATGGGACGGCGCCGCTGCTGATCGAGGCCGAAACGGACGTGGAGTGGCCGCGCCGCGTATTGGCGTTGACGCCACTGGCGCATCAGGTACTGGACGGCAATGCCTGCTGGCTGGAGCACGCCAGCCATGAGCGCTGGGTCGGTGGTGTGTGCCTGCGGCCACGGCAACCTCATTGGGCACTGGGCCTTGATGATCTGCCCGTCTGGCGTGACTGATGCTGCGCGATACGATCAGCGCTTGGGAAACAACCCCACGGCACATGCCACCACAGTCGGGTCGCCCTGGTAGACCGCCCGCGGGCTCATCGAAGGCTGGGGCGCTCGGCCGTCCACGGCGCGCAGCATGGGCCACTCAGCGGTCGGAGAACTGTGTGCCGGATCGACAATTTCCATGCAGCGACGCAGAGAGGTGAAGTCTGGCGACTGTGACAACGACAGGTGCAGGGTCTGGCTGACCGAGACCGACACTACCGAGCGCTGCGCACATTGCCCGTCATAGATCAGCGTGTGGCGGATCAACGGGTTGTCATGGCAGTACTTGAGCAGGTTGACCTGCCGCGAGTGCACCAGCGCAGTGTTGATGATCAGCAGGTCAAACGCCACAACGCCCGAGCGTGTCAGTGCCTGCAACTCGTCGAACGAACTCAACGGGGCGATGCGGTGATAGCCCAGCTGGTTGAGCATTTTCTCGATCTTGATCCGTTGCAAAAGCTCTGCATCGGCAATCAGAAGGCGTAACGCTTTATTGGACATAGGGTAAACCTGACAGTTGGGCATCCGCGTCGATCATTCAACGCTGAGCAAAGTAACCGTCAGGGGTGAACCCTGACTTTAAGGCGATTCTGAAACGGCAATCCGGGGCACACCGTACTTTTAAGAATCGCCTCAAAGCCTTCGCGCCACTCGCTACCTACCATGGGCTGCGTTCCCTTACCCGACCATGGAATTACCGTGTTCATGTTTCTACTCAGAATGGTGCTGCTGGCCTGCGGGTTGCTGGTGCTTGCGCCCCCGCCTGCCGATGCGGCGCTGAAGATCGAAGGCACCCGCCTGATCTATTTCGGCCAGGACAAGGCCGCCGGTATCAGCGTGGTCAACCAGGCCTCGCGGGAAGTGGTGGTGCAAACCTGGATCACCGGCGAGGACGAATCAGCCGACCGCACCGTGCCCTTTGCCGCCACCGAGCCATTGGTACAACTGGGCGCCGGGGAGCATCACAAGCTGCGCATCCTGTATGCCGGTGAGGGCTTGCCCAGCGATCGGGAATCGCTGTTCTGGCTCAATATCATGGAGATCCCGCTCAAGCCTGAAGACCCCAACAGCGTGCAGTTCGCGATCCGCCAGCGGCTCAAGCTGTTCTATCGGCCCCCCGCACTCCAGGGCGGCTCGGCCGAGGCGGTGCAGCAATTGGTATGGAGCAGCGACGGACGCACGGTGACGGTCAACAACCCCAGCGCCTTCCACCTGTCGCTGGTCAACCTGCGAATCGACAGCCAGACGCTCAGCGATTACCTGCTGCTCAAGCCCCATGAACGCAAAACCCTGACCGCGCTCGACGCTGTGCCCAAGGGCGCCATTCTCCACTTCACCGAAATCACCGATATCGGTTTGCAAGCCCGTCATAGCACGGCGCTCAACTGATAAATCACGGGGTATTTATACCAATGTCACTGACCAAACGCTGTTTACCCCTACTGATATGGGCCTGCGCGGTCCTGCCCGCCACCAGCCACGCACTGGCCTGCCGCGAGGACGGCACCAACTCGATCATCACCCAGGAAGCGCTGGGCACGGCGCTGGCAGTCGCCGCCGACGCACCCAACGGCACCATCATTTGGGAATCCGGCCCGCGCTCGACCAATGTCATCTGCAAGGACGACTACCTCCACGGCCGTGAGGAAGTGTATTTCTATGTCAACCCGGCCAGCGTGAGTATCGGCACCGGGATCCGCGTGGGCATTCGCTATAACAACCAACCGATTACCCAAAGCACCGGTAAGGTCGGTACCGGTTTCTTCTCCGACCGAGGCTGCAATTTGTCCAACTGCGTGGGCTGGGACAAGGCGCGCTTCACCCTCAATTTCAGCGTGTTCATCGAGAAGTACGACCCCACGCCACCGAGCGGCCAGGCCAGCACCCTGACCTCTTACCGCGTGTTCCAACTGGACGGCGTGCGCGGGCTCAACTCACGACCCAACAGCAACTTCAATTATGTGGTCACTGGCATGAACGATATCCGCTTCGTGCCTTGCACTCCCGAACTGACCATCAGCCCCAGCGTGGTCAACTTCCCCACACCTTCGCGCAAAGCCTCGATCGGTGAAGTCGCCAGCAGCGCAAACTTCAGCCTGAACCTGCGCAAAGGTTGCGACACGCCCTATACCGTCAGTGCACGCTTCGCCACCACGCCGGGCGGCGGCAGTGTGAACAATGGCCTGCTGGTGCCGGACAACAACAGCTCAGTCGGCATCTCGCTGTCTCGCGCCGAGAGCCAGCAGCAACTGCCCTTCAATAACTGGTTCACGCTGCAGGAGCTGATGGGCCTGGGCCAGAGCCACGATGAATTCCGCGCCGACCTCAAGTGGCGCACCCTACCGATTCCCGGAGCGTTCGACGCTGCCGTAGTGGTGGATATGTACTACAAGTAGGTGATTTTTAAGGATCGTCTTATGCCACCGGCAGAGGCCCAGACGTAAAGTCTGCCGATGCGATTGAAAAGTTATCTGCTCCAGATCAACCCCGTCCTCTCCCGACCCGAAGCAGCCAGAAGGCTGCTTCGTATTTTTGCGAGCGTGCTGCTGGTAGGCATCCTCAGCGGGGTCTATACCTTTTTGCTGTCGACCTTCAACAACGACATATCCCAGCGCCGCGGCTACATGAGCAGCGCCATTGCCGAAGCCCATACCTTTTTCACCAACCGCCAAGCCCTGCTCGAAAGCCTGAGCCTGTCGGCAGTGCGCAAGCAGTCCAGGGTCTATCCGTCCTCGGCCGAAGAACAACACCTGGAATTGGGCGACACATCGGGCAACCAGTGGAGCATCTGGCTGACCGCACGCATGCGCGACTACCTCAAGGCCACACAGCTGAACCTACTCTATGTAAACGCCGGCCCCAACCCGCAAGTGATGCGCCTTTACGACGCCACCGCGCAGGTATTGCCGATTTCCAAATGTATGCTCAACCGCCTCAAGGCTCTGCAGCACACCGACCCGGCCACGCTTAACGAACTTTGGCTGAGCGACAGGACTGAACAGCACTCGCACCTGTATATCTTCATCCGCCTGGACGAGCGTGATCGCGACTCCGGCTGGCTCGGCCTGGAGATGGATAGCCGTGAAGTCTCATCGACACTCAGCGACCAGAGCGCCGGTGAGTTCATGATGCTCAATTCCCAGGGCATGCTGGTGTTCACCAACAGCACCGATACACAGTTGAGCCAGCAACACCTGAGGCCCGGCGAAGACAGTTTTTTCGGTTTTGTCGGCAGCGGCTGGCTGCCCGACCACCTGGTGATTCGCAAACACCTGAAGTCCTCTGAATGGCAGTTGATGTACTCCATCGACCTGCGTGCGGTGGTCACCGGCCTGTGGAAACAGCTGCTCGGTTCGCTGCTGTTCTGCCTGTTCAGCCTGACACTGATCTGGCTGGTGATGCGCCGCGTCGATCAGCGTTTCATCATTCCGTCGATCCATCGCATCCAGGCGTTGATCGAAAGCGAAGCCTTCGGCCGCGATGTGATCCAGACCGCGCCAGTGGCCCTTTGCGTGCTGCGCCGCACCGACGGCCAGGTGGTACTGGAAAACACCCTGGCCCAGCAATGGCTGGGTAACGGGCCGGAGCGCGAGGCGCTGCGCGCCGGCTGGATCGAGCAAGCCTTTGCCAACGGACCTTCCGAGCGCAGTGACTACTTTGAAACCATCGACGGCCGTCACCTGTACCTGAGCAGTGCACCGACCCGCTACAAAGGCGAAGACGTGCTGTTTTGCGCCTTCAGTGACATCAGTGCGCGCAAGCAGGTCGAGGCGGCGCTGGAAGAGGCGCGGCAATCGGCGGACGCAGCCAACGCGGCAAAAACCCTGTTCCTGGCGACCATGAGCCATGAAATCCGTACACCGCTGTATGGCGTGCTCGGCACCCTGGAACTGCTGGCGCGCACGCAACTGGATGCACAACAAAAGGACTACTTGCAGGCGATCGAAGGCTCATCGTCGACCTTGCTGCAACTGATCTGCGATGTGCTGGACGTATCGAAGATCGAGGCCGGGCAGTTGGCACTGGAGATGGGCGAGTTCTCGCCGCTGGACCTTGTGCATGAAATCATCCAGGGCTACGCCGCAGCCGCCCACGCCAAGGGCCTGCAGCTGTATGCCTGCTTCGATCCCAAGCTGCCGGAACGCCTGATCGGCGACGTAACGCGCATCCGCCAGATTCTCAATAACCTGCTCAATAACGCGGTGAAATTTACCGACTATGGGCGCGTGGTAATGCGGGTCAAAGTGCTGGGCCGCGACGGGGAACGCTCCAGTCTGTTGTGGCAAGTCTCGGACACCGGCAAAGGTATCGCCCAGGAAGACCAGGCGATGATCTTCGAGCCGTTTTACCAGAGTGAAGGCAATACCAATGTGGTCGCCGGCACCGGCCTGGGCCTGCCTATCTGCCAGCGCCTGACGGAGTTGATGAACGGCAATATCCGCATGGTCAGCGAACTCGGCCTGGGCAGCAGTTTCAGCCTGATCCTACCGTTGGAAGAAGCATCTGTTCCACCGATGACACCGTTGCTGGCTGAGACCATTTACGTGGCCTCGCCGATCCCGGAACTGGCAAACGCGATCGCCGGCTGGTTGCGCCGCTGGGGCGCAAGGGCCCAGGCCGGCTTGCCGACGCTGGCGGACACGCATCTGCTGTTGCAAGTGCACCCCGGCAGCGTCGACCCGTTGCTGGTGCCCGAGTGGCCCGGGCCGGTGATTCACGTGAGCAGCAACGCCTGCCCCGGCGTAGAAGCCGACGCCGGCGCCTGGCACGTCAACCTCAACCACCTGGGGGCTATTCATCAGGCCGTGAGCCAGGCGCAAGGGCTATGGGTGGCCCGTGCCGATGAGCAAACGCACCGGCGGGATCTGAACAAACTCAACCTGCACCTGCTGGTGGCCGAGGACAACATCATCAACCAGCTGATTTTGCGTGATCAACTGGAAGAACTCGGCTGCACCGTGGAGCTGGCGGCCGACGGTCAGCAAGCGTTGCAGCTCCACACCGCCGGCAACTTCGACGTGGTGTTGACGGATGTGAACATGCCCCATATCAACGGCTATGAACTGGCGCGTGAACTGCGGCGCCAGGGCTGCACGTTGCCGATTATTGGGGCCACCGCCAACGCCATGCGCGGCGAGGCCGACCTGTGCCTGGCCGCCGGCATGAACCATTGCCTGGTCAAACCCTTTGCGTTGCGGGCTCTATTCAACTCCCTGGCGCCTTATGCACGGATCACCCATGAAGCCCCTTAGTATTTTGATTGTCGAGGACCATCCCCTGCAGCATGTCTACCTGCAGAACTTGCTCAGCGAGTTGGGAGACTTCCTGCTCGAAACCGCCGAGGATGGCAAAGAAGCGCTGGAGCGCCTGCGCCAGCGGGACTTCGACCTGGTACTGACCGACCTGCTGATGCCCGGCATGGACGGCGTGCAGTTTATCCAGTGCCTGGCCAGCCTGCGCTGCAAGCCGGCGCTGGCAATCATGAGTGCGGCGTCGAGGCGCATGCTGATGGCGGCCAGCCTAGTGGCGAAAAACCTCGATGTGGAAGTGCTTGGCCTGATTTCCAAGCCCGTGAACGCCGAAGCCTTACGCACCCTGGTCAACCAACTCAGGAACAGGGTGCGCACGCCTACCCCCGAACTGCCCGAGCACATGGACATCGACCGTCACACGCTGGTGCAGGCCATGAGCAGCGGCCAGTTCCAGGCCTGGTTCCAGCCGAAAAAATCCCTGGCCAACGGCCGTATCGTCGCCGCCGAAGCCCTGGTGCGCTGGATGCACCCCGAACAAGGCGTGATGCTGCCTGCCGCGTTCCTGCCGGCAATCAAGGCGTTCGCACTGGAGGAGCGGCTGTTGTGGCTGGTGCTCAAGCAAGCGATCCACGCCCAGGAACACTGGCGCCAGCGCGGCTATGAAATTCCGGTGTCGATCAACCTGCCGACCCACTTGCTCAACAGCCATGACCTGGCCGACCGTTTGCTGGAGTTCGTGCTGCACCACGATGGTATCCCGGGAATGATCTGCTTCGAGTTGATGGAATGTTCGGTGCCGCAGGACATCAGCAATTTCTACGCCGGCGCCTGCCGATTGCGGATCAAGGGGTTCGGTTTGTCCCAGGATGATTTCGGCAAGGGCTACAGCTCCTACCTCAATCTGGTGTCCACGCCATTTACCGAACTGAAGATCGACCAGGCACTGGTGCAGGGCAGCCACGACAACGAAGGCATCGCCCAGGCATTGGCGAGCATTATCGCGCTGGGCCGCAAGTTGGGTCTGACGGTGGTTGCCGAGGGCGTGGAGACCCCGCAGCAATTGGCGCTGCTGCGCAAAATCGACTGCAATCAGGTGCAGGGTTTCCTGATCTCTCACGCAGTGTCTTCGGACCAATTTCAGCAACTACTGAACAATGATGGCCCCGCGACATCTCACTAGCTGGCGGCCACGATCATAAGGAGTAAGCTCCATCCAGTGCCGATTTATCCTGCGCCTGCGGAAACCCCTGATGAAGCACAATAACGCGATTCTCGAAGCCTTTACCCGCAGCTCATTGCGTCTGAACAAAGGCTTGATGGTGTTGATGGGAGTCGCGTTGCTGCTGATGCTGACCAATTACTGGTCTCTGCACCGAGGCGTCGAAGTGCGCTACAGCGCAATGCGCTTTCACTTTGCGCGGCTGATGGAAAACCTCGCAGAACAGCAAACCTACCTCAAGAGCCTGACACACCCCGGCATCCAGGCCGAACTGCTGCGCGCCACCCACGTGCAGGTCAGCCTTAAAAGCCGCATGGTCGACAACCGCCGCACACTGTACGAAGGCCAGAAGTATTCGTTTTCGGTGCCATTCAGCGTCAAGTTCGATGAACAGCAGATCAGCACCGCCGCCAGGCCGCCGATTTTTGCCCTGGGTGCGCACTTGACCAGCTACTACAGCGCCTTCTGGTCCTCGTCGCCGTACGAGGCGCCGCAAACCTTTGTGCTCAATCGCCAGGCCGACTACGCCATCACCATTCCGTCCGTGGGCTATCAGCACCGGGAAAACCCCGAGGATACCGACAACCCGGTGGCCCGGGTCAACG
Source organism: Pseudomonas sp. AL10 (assembly GCF_029960685.1). NCBI lineage: Bacteria > Pseudomonadati > Pseudomonadota > Gammaproteobacteria > Pseudomonadales > Pseudomonadaceae > Pseudomonas > Pseudomonas sp. AL10. The sequence goes on along the minus strand of NZ_JASBQZ010000031.1, from coordinate 16,075 downwards.
CCGTGCAGCAAATCCTTGCACAGGCGCCGCAGCCACTGGAGCAGAATCGGGTGTATTGGCAGGCCGGCCCCGAACCCGAGCATTTACTGGCCTACATCGGCCTGCCACTCGACGCCCAGGGCCAGGCTGTGATCGGCACCCTGCTCGACGTGTCGCAGGTCGACGATGTACAGCGCGCGCTGAATCACTCGGCGTTTGATCGCTTTACCCTGATTGGCCCTGACGGCAACCGGTTGATTGGGCCAACCACCCAGGCGCAGCTCAGCGATGGTGTGCATTTCACGGCCGACGGCTTTGAATTCAAGGTCACCGAGGCCGGCGACCAGCCCTGGAGCGCGGTCTATGGCCTGAACTACTCGCACTTCTTTCACTCCGCATTGTGGCCGTTGAGCACCATGGCGTTGCTGCTGTTCAGCCTGATTACACTGGGTTGGGCTGGCAGCCGATGGTATCGACGCCAGGTGATCACCCCAGCACAACTGGCCCACGAACGCATCGCCGAAAGCGTGGCGTTCAGCCGCGTGATCATCGACACCGCACCTACTGGGTTATGCGTGGTGCGACGCAGCGATGGCAAGGTATTGATCGAAAACCAGCGCGCCCAGCAATGGCCGGGCACCTCACGCCTGGTGCAGGCCATGGCCGGTAAGCACGATGGCGCCGAGAGCGGTGAGACGCACTTGGAGATCGAGGGCCGGCACCTGCAGATCGGCTTTGTGTCGACCCGTTATCAGGCTCAAGACGTACGCCTGTATGCATTCAACGATATCACCCGGCACATCGAAGACGCCCAGGCCCTGGAAGAGGCACGTCATGCCGCCGATGCGGCCAGCGAGGCCAAGACGCTGTTCCTGGCAACCATGAGCCATGAGATCCGCACGCCGCTGTATGGCGTGCTCGGCACCCTCGAATTGCTCGGCCTGACCGACCTCGACCCGCACCAGAAAACCTACCTGCACACCATCCAGCGTTCGTCCGCCACACTGTTCCAACTGATCAGTGATGTGTTGGATGTCTCGAAGATCGAGTCCGGGCAAATGGCGATAGAAGCCGTGGATTTCTGTCCGCTGGACATGCTCGAAGATACCTTGCACACCTACGCCGCCTTCGCCCGGCGCAAGGGGTTGCAGCTTTACAGTTGCATCGACCCGCAGTTGCCGAACTGCCTGATGGGCGACCCGATGCGCATCCGCCAGGTCCTCAATAACCTGGTGAGCAACGCCATCAAGTTCACCGACTTTGGGTGCGTGGTGATTCGTGCCAGGGTGGTGGGCAGCGACGCCAATAATGTCGACCTGGAATGGCAAGTCACCGATTCCGGCGTGGGCATTGCCGAGGCGCAGCAGGCCAAGCTCTTCGATCTGTTCTACCAGGCACCGGACACCGCCAGCGAAGGCGGCACCGGGCTGGGCCTGCCGATCTGCCGATGGCTGGCGCAGATGATGGACGGCGAAATCCGCGTGGTCAGCGAGCCCGGACTGGGCAGCAGCTTTACCCTGAAAATGCGCTTGCCACTGTGTTGTGGCGCACTGACCAACCTGCCGCTGATCGAACCCAGCCCGACGCCGGTGTACGTGCAGGCACCGGTACGCGAACTGGCGCAGGCAATGAGTGACTGGCTCAACCGCTTGGGCATCACCGCCGCCCGGGCCGCGCCCCCCCAGGACAAAGACAGTCACCACGCGGTACTGGTAGATCTGTTACCTGGCGAGCCCCCCAAGCCATGGGCCGGCCAACGTGTGCTCTGCCTGCCCGGTGCGCACAGCCCGCCGCTGCACACGGCGCAAGGCTGGGTGGTGGATATGCACGACATACGCACCATCGCCGCCACCGTATCACTGGCGCAGCACGGCAGGCACGAGCAACCCACGGCGACCCGGCCACAAAGCGCCGGGCGGCTGGAGCTGCGCATCCTGGTGGCCGAGGACAACCCGGTCAACCAGGCGATCATCAAGGAGCAACTGGAGGCGCTCGGTTGCTCGGTGAGCCTGGCTGCCAACGGTGAACAGGCGTTGCAGTTATGGCAACCGGAGGCCTTCGACCTGGTGCTGACCGACGTGAATATGCCGTTGATGAATGGCTATGAACTGGCCAGGACCTTGCGTGAGCATGATCCACAGTTGCCGATTGTCGGCGTGACCGCCAATGCAATGCGCGAGGAAGGCGTACGTTGCCTGGCAGTGGGCATGAACGCCTGGATCGTCAAGCCCTTGAGCCTGCAGACCCTGCGCGACCAGTTGATCAAACTGTGCAAGATCAAGTCGCCGGTTGAGCCTGACGCCCAGGTATTCGACGACCGCGTGCAACTGTCGGACAAGATGCGCCCGCTGTTCATCAGCAGCGTGCAGCAGGATGTGCAGCGCATCGGCGTGGCACTGGTCCAGCGTGATGCCCGCGGCCTCGGCCAATTGCTGCACTCGATCGCTGGGGCCCTGGGCGCAGTGCAGGCGCTCAGCCTGGCCCAGGCCTGCATCGAACTGGAAAGCGCACTTAACCGCGGCAGCCTCGACACAACGCTTGAGCTCAAGGTGAAGACTGTGATGCAGCGTCTGTCGGCCGTTCTGGAGACTCTCCAGCCCGGGCACTCTTCACTCACTTGAACTGGCACTACGGACGGCCCTTTATGAAAAAATTCAACGTGGTAATCGCGGACGATCACCCGATCGTGTTGCTTGGCGTTCGCGAACTGGTAGAGCGTGACATACGTTTTCAAGTCGTCGGCGAGGCCGTGTGTTCGGCCGGCCTGATCGAGCTGTTGCAGCATCAAGGCGCTGACATCGTGATTACTGACTACAACATGCCAGGCGACTCGCCTTATGGCGATGGCCTGAAGCTGGTGGAGTACCTGAAACGACACTTCCCGCAGGTACAGATCCTGATCCTGACCATGATCTCCAACCACCTGATCCTCACCCGCCTGCAAGAGCTGGGCGTGGTCGGCATCATCCAGAAAAGCCAGTTGCATACCGAGATTCAACTGGCACTCAAGGCGATCGCCCAGGACAGCGACTATCGCAGCCTGGAGCCGCCAAAGACCTCGGTAATAGAGACCCTCACGGCAATTGACGAGCGCTTTACCAGTTTGTCGCCCAAAGAGTTCGAGATCCTGCGCCTGTTTATTTCCGGCATGAGCGTGAGTGACATTGCGCGCCGCCAGAACCGAAGTTCAAAGACCATCAGCGCACAAAAGATATCGGCCATGCGCAAACTTGAAGTCAGCAGCGACCAGGACCTACTTGCTTATTGCCTGGAACGTAACATCTTCAACTAACGCATAACTTTCAAGCCATTCCTGGACAATGGCTTTGCCCTTTATTTTCAAGCCTTTCACCGCTGCAACAGCACAAATAACCTGCCCACCCCAGCGCTTATAAGAATCGTCTTATTCGCTCCCGCCGCCTCGTCGCCTACTCTTTGCTCGCAGTTCAACAACAGCAAACTTTTCAACTAACACTTACGGACATCATCATGAAGAAGTTTTCCCTGGCTGTGATCGCCTCGGCCATTATCGCCGCTTCCGGCAGTGCATTTGCCGTGGATCCTGCTCCTACGCCAACCCTGGGCGGCAGCGGCAAAATCACCTTCACCGGCGTGATCAACAACGACGCGTGCTCGGTGGACGGCGCCAACTCCGACCGCACCATTTCGGTGGACATGGGCAACGTTTCGATCAAGGACATGGGCACCGCGGAAAACCCAACCGCAGGTCGTGTGACCGCCAAAGACTTCAACCTGAACGTCAACTGCAACCAGGGCACCAAGGTCGCCATGATCTTTGATGCCAACAACGGCGGTTCGGGCCTGGTCACCGGCAAAAAAGTACTGGCCCTGAACCCGGGTTCGGCCACTGCACAAAACGTCGGTATTGCCCTGCTCGACAGCAAGGGCGGTCTGATTGACCTCAGCTCGCCAAGCACCGCACGTATTGAAAGCACCATGCACGGTGCTGGCACTGAAGGCGGCGACGCCACCCTGAGCTTCGCGGCCGCCTACGTCACTACCGCAGCGGCGGGTTCGTCGACCGCCGGTCGCGGTGACGCCACCCTGCCGTTCATCCTGCAATACGAATAATTCGGCGCCCCGGGCACCGAACGCGCGAGGCCTTGCGGCCTCGCCATTGTCTTCTGATTACACCGGATAACCGTCATGCCGCCTCGTTCTATCGCCGCATGTCTGGGGCTGCTGGGCTTGCTCATGGCTACCCAGGCCGCCGCCAGCATTTCATTGAATGCCACCCGTATCGTGTTTGACGGTGACCACAAGGAAGCCAACATTACCGTGCGTAATGGTAACCAGGATGTATTGATTCAATCCTGGGTCGACATGAACGACGCCAGCGCCAGCCGCGCGCCGTTTGCCGTCACCCCGCCACTGGCACGGGTATTCGCCAAGGAACAACAACTGCTGCGCATTCTGTATGAAGGCACCGGCATGCCCACGGACCGCGAGTCGGTGGTGTGGCTCAATGTGCAGGAAATCCCCAAGGCCAGCGAGGCCGAGAACACCTTGCAGTTGGCCATCCGCCAACGCATCAAGATTTTCTACCGCCCTGCCGGTCTTACCGGCAGCGCGCTGCAAGCCCCTGCGCAGCTTGAATGGACGCTGGCCAAACACGGCAGCCAAACCCTGTTGCAGGTGAAAAACCCGACGTTGTACCACGTGTCCATGGCCGACATCAAAGTGCAGGCGGTCTTGGCCAGCGACTCCACCATGATTGCGCCCGGCGAGCAAAAACAGTTTGCGCTCAGTGCTCCAGTTGCCAGTGGGCCGGTGCAGTTGTCGTTTTCCAGCATCAATGACTACGGCGCGCAGAATCACTACAGCGCGCCGCTGACCAGCGGCACTGCGCTACCGGCGCATGCGACTGAATCGCGCCTCAACCCCTAAGCACTTTCGCTAACCCACAGGCTCACTTCGCGTGCGTGTTTGCGTGCCCGGCTGTCCGTCAATCAGGGATGTCATAGGTCTTCGCATGTCTTTTCTTTCCAGCAACAGGCCCGCACGTGGCGTACTGAAGTTGAAGACGCTGTCGCTGGCGATTACTGCCAGCTTGCCCAGCCTGGCCATGGCCGATGACGCTGCGCAAACCTTCAACACCACCTTCCTGCAAGGCTCGCAGTCGCCGGTGGACCTGCAGCAATTGCTCTCGGCCAACAGCGTGCTGCCGGGCAATTACCGCGTCGATTTGTACAGCAACGAAGTGCTGGTGGGCCGGCGTGATATCGACTTCAAGCGCAACCCTAAAAACGGCCGCGTCGAAACCTGCCTGACCCTCGACCTGCTCAAGCAACTGGGTATCGACCTGCACCGATTGCAGGCCGAGGGCAAACTTGACCCGCAGCAGCCGCAGGACTGCTACGCCCTTGCCGACATGATCGAAGACGCCAGCGTGCGCTACGACAGCAGCCGTCTGCGCCTGCTCGCGAGTATTCCGCAGGTAGCGATGCAGCGCGGCCTGCGCGGGTATGTCGACCCACAGTTGTGGGACGACGGTGTGTCCGCCGCCTTCATCAACTACCAGCTCAACAGCAGCCGCACCGCCGGCGACTACAAGACCCGCATCGCCAATAACCTGGGCCTGCGCAACGGCATCAACCTGGGGGCCTGGCGCCTGCGCAACGAGTCGAACCTGAGCGGCGGCACCGATCGCTCGAACACCTTCACCAGCAACCGTACTTACTTGCAGCATGACGTCACCGCGATCAAGGGCCAGTTCAGCGCCGGTGAGATTTTCTCCGACACCGACCTGTTCGACAGCGTGCGCTATCGCGGGGTCAAGCTCGCCTCGGATGATGGCATGCGCGCCGACAGCGAGCGCGGCTATGCACCCGTAATCCGTGGAGTGGCGCAGACCAACGCGACGGTGGAAATCCGCCAGAACGACTACATCCTCTATACCGCCAACGTCGCGCCGGGGCCATTCGAGATCAACGATATCTACCCCAGCGGCTCCAACGGTGACCTGCAAATCACCGTGATCGAAGCCGACGGTACGCGGCGGGTGACGATGCAGGCGTTCTCCAGCCTGCCGATCATGGTGCGCGAAGGCCAGGTGAAATACAGCGTCTCGGCGGGCACGTTCAAAAGCAATGCCGATGGCCTGGCCTCCCCGCGCTTTCTCAGCGGTACGCTGGCCTATGGCTTGACCAGCAACCTCAGTGGGATTGTCGGTGTGCAAGCCAGTGAGGACTACAGCGCGCTGTCGATCGGCGCCGGCAGGAACACTGCCTTCGGTGCGTTCTCCCTGGATACCACCCACTCGTCCAGCAAGGCTCAGGGGCGTACGTCCCAGGGCAGCAGCGTGCGCGCCTTGTACGCCAAGACCTTTGCCGGCACCGATACCAACTTCACCCTGGCCGCCTACCGTTACTCTACCGAGGGCTATCGCACCCTCACCGACCATGTGGAAGACAGCAGCGAAGACCTGCGCGTACGCACCGGTCACTCGAAAACCCGCACCGACCTGACCATCAACCAGAGCCTCGGGCGCAACAGCGAATTTGGCAGCCTGTATGTGAACGCCAGCGACCAACGCTACTGGAATCGCGGCGGTTCCCAGAGCTTTTCCGCGGGCTACACCGGCAACTGGGGCGATCTGAGCTACAACCTTGGCGTGACGCGCACCAAGCAGATCGTCACCTGGGGCGAGCCGAGCAGCGACACGCAGGTGAACCTGTCGGTGTCTTTCCCGCTGGGCAGTCAGGCCCGCGCGCCACGGGCGTTTGTCACCACCAGCCACCAACGCGGTGACACCACCACCCAAGCGGGCATCAATGGCTACGTGGCCGACACCAGCGACACTTTCTATTCGGTGCAGGCCGGCCACAGTGACACCAGCGGCGACTCAGGCTCGGTGAACATCAACAGTCGCACCGCCGTGGCAGACGTCAGCCTCGGTTACAGCCAGGGCCAGGGCTACAACTCACAAAACTTCAACCTCGCAGGCTCCGTGGTGGCTCATGCGGGTGGCGTCAACCTGGGGCAGACGGTCAGCGAGACCTTCGCCCTGGCCGAAATACCAGGCGTCTCTGGGGCCAAGATCAGCAGCTACAGCGGGGTGGAAACCGGTTACAACGGCTATGCGGTGGTGCCCACTGCGCAACCCTACCGGGTCAACTGGATCAGCCTGGACACTCGCGATCTGGGTGGCGACGTGGAAATCACCAACGCCACCCAGCAACTGGTGCCGCGCCGTGGCGCCATCGTGGTGGCGCATTACAGTGGCACTACCGGACGGCGGGTGTTGTTTGAGTTGTTTGATGCACAGCATCAACCGCTGTCGTTTGGTGCCTCACTGGAAGACGCCAATGGCAAGCAGTTGGCGATTGCAGATCCCAATGGTAATGCCCTGGCGCTGGTGGAAGAGGATCAGGGCACGCTGATCATCAAGTGGGGTGAGCAGCATTGTCGTGCCGCCTATACATTGCCACCGCAGAACAAGGCGCTGAACTACGAGCGCCAGGCACTGGTGTGTACGCCTTGATTGTGCGGGTGATTGCGCTACTGTGCTGGCCACGCGCCTACCCTCTGCGAGATTTGCCCATGCGTAACCTATTCCTTGCCAGTGCCTGCCTGTTGACCACCGCCCTGGCAGGCTGCCAGCAAACACCCCCGGCCAACGACCAACTCGATGCAGTGCTCTGGACCCAGACGTCCATCGAACACGAGCTGATCTACCGCCAGCTCTTCGCCAACGCTACCCGCCAACTCGATATAGCGCTGGCCGACCCCAACTGGGACGCACTGCCTTTGCCTGCGCGCAAGCTGACCGGTCTGCCGCCGGCGGTGATCGTGGATATCGACGAGACCCTGTTGGACAACGTGCCGCTCAACGCTCGCGACATCATCAACAATCAGGTCTATTCCTACGATCGCTGGAATACCTGGGTCGAGCAGGCCAAGGCTCAGGCGCTGCCGGGTTCCGTGGCGTTCCTGCAAGCGGCCAGGCAAAAAGGGATCAAGGTGTATTACCTCACCAACCGTGAACACAGCCAGGTCGCGGCCACCGCTGAAAACCTGCGTTTGCGCGGCTTTCCGATAGAGAGCGACGCACAGATCCTGGCGGCCAGCACGCCTACCGGCCACTGCGAAAGCGCAGGCTATGGCAAGAATTGCCGTCGCCAGTGGGTCGCCAGCCAAGCCCGCGTGTTGTTGATGGCCGGTGACTCGCTGGGAGATTTCGTGCAAGCCGAACACAACACCCTGGATGCACAACGCAAGGCCGTCGAACCCTATGTGAATTGGCTAGGCCAGCGTTGGTTCCTGCTGCCCAACCCGAGCTACGGCAACTGGTATAGCGCGCCGTATGGGGATGATGAGAGCTTGCCGTTTGCGCAGAAACGCAGGCTCAAGCAGCGGGCATTGCTGTTGCAGCAATAGGGTGAAGCTCTGCCATGATGATCGTTCCCACGCGGAGCGTACTTACACCGCCCTGGCCGCAATTGCCTCCACCTCCACCAACGCCCCCGGCAACGGCAACGCCACTACTTGCAATGCGGTGCGCGCCGGTTTGTTTGGCTGTTCGGGTGTGCCAAAGAACTGGGTATAGCCGCGCTGCAACCCGGCAAAATCCAGCTTGCCACCGGTCTCTTCGGCGCCGACCAGAAACACCCGTAACTGCACGATGTCGCCCAAGTCCAGGTCGTGTTGGCGCAGGATCTGGCGCAGTTTGTTGAACACTGAAACGCTCTGCACCTCGGTGTCGCCATACACCCCAGGCACCCTCGGGTCGGCGGGGTCCGGCAGCGTGCCGCTGACAAATACCAGGCTGGCTGAGGCCGGCACGGTGACGGTTTGCGAGATGGGGAATTCACCGACGCTGGTGCGTTGGATGCTGTCGCTCATGGTGTGGCTCCTCAGGATGCGGCCAACGCCGCGAGTTGGTGTTGTTGGGTGATGCGCTCGGCCAGTTGCGCGACCACATGGCGCGCCGAGTTGGCTGCCGATTCCTGCCAGATGCCCACGCCGCTTTGCACCAGGCCGTCGCCGGCGAAATACACGCGGCCATGGGGCTGTTCAAGCAAGGCGTGGGCCTGGGCTGGGAAATGTTCGCGTTGCAACCACGGGCCTTCGCTGAAGGGGATCTGCTCCCAGGACACCGCCAGTGGATTACGCAAATGCCTGGAATAACCTGGATGCAACAGCTCCACGGCGTGTCGGGAGGCGGCGTACTGCTGATCGAGCGGTTGGGCGCCAAACACGTCGGCGCCCTCGCCCGTCACGTAACCGGCCACCAGCACGCCTTCGCGGGTGTTGAGGTCGTTGCTGGGGTACCACAGCAGGCGCGCCGGGTGTTCGATCCACGACAGGCCGCCATAGGTGCGGTAGTCGGTCTCCCAAAAGCGCGGCGATTGCCAGGCCACCTTGGTCGCCTGGTCGCTGCGAGTGCTGAGCAGGGCCGCCTTGACCGGTGCGCTGAAGTCCGTATCGAGCTTGGCCAGCAGGGGCAGCGGCACGGTGGAGACCAGAAAGTCGGCACGCACCACCTGTTCACGGCCACTGTGCTGGTCGTGGTAGGTCACCGCCACGCCGTCCTCCAGCTGGCGGATCTGCCGCACCTGGGCGCCCAGTTGCACCTGCTCCTGCACGCGTCGGTAGAAGGCCTCGGTGATACGGTCCATGCCGCCCACCGGCTGGAACATGGTGGCCGAGAATTCCGGGAATTCGGTGTGTAACAGAGCGCCCCAGAGTTCCGGGTGCAGCAAGCGGTCCAACCCCAGCGGTATATGGCGGGCGGGCAAGGCGCCAGGGTGGGCGGCAGATTCAAGGTGCCCGGAGCGTAGGGTGCCTTCAAAAGCCAGCTCTTGGGACAGGTCACCGTACACCTGCAAAAAACCGAGCAGACGTGTGCGCTCTTCGCCACTTAATACATCATCGAGAGCGTCGCGTTGCACCGCCTTGGCCAGCAACCCCGACAGATGCCCGCGGGTATCGTTGAGCGCCTGGCCGACGCTAAACGCTGCCTGGCTCAGGTCCGGTCGCACCTGGGCGCCATGGCTGCTGTTGACCAGCACTTCCAACGGCACGCCCAGTTCACTGCAATAGTCGAGGATCGTGCGGTGCTGGCTGGGAATGCGCGCCGGCCCGGCGTTGAAATACTGGCCAGGGTCAAACCCCACCGTCTGCGAGCGACCGTCCTTATAGTCCACGCGGTCGCCGTTACGCAGAGTCCAGGTGCGGCCACCCACGCGCTCGCGGGCCTCCAGCACCTGCACGCTGAAGCCCGCGCGCGTCAACTCCAGCGCAGTGACCAACCCAGCAATCCCGGCGCCCAGCACCAGTACACGGGTGCCCTGCCCCAGGCCGTCCTTGAGTTTCAGTGGTTGCGGTCGACGGTGTGACGATGGGCCCAGGCCCAACACTGCCAGTGCATCCTTGACCCCTTTCTCACCGCCCACCGCTGCGATACTCGACAGCGCTTCACGTCGTGTCAGTCCCATGTCTGTGCCTCCTTAATCCGCCAGCCCAGGCGGGTTGATCAGCGACTGGTCGACCCGTTCCACATCCAGGCCCCAACGTTGCAGCACCTGCGCATATTGCCCCCCGGCAATCGCACCTTGCAGGGCAGTGTGAATCGGTTTGACCAGGCCGTTGTCCTTGCGCGTGGTCACCGCGATATCCGCCTGCAACGGCCAGCCACCGTTGACGGTGCCGACGCGCTTGATGCCGCCGGTGATCGCCGCCGAATAGGCGTACACCGAGTTCGGCCCGAACAGTGCGTCACTGCGCCCCGACTGCACCGCCAGTTGTGCGGCGGCCTGGTCGTCGAAGTACTGCAACAACGCAGGTTTGAGGCCGGCTTTCTCATTTGCCTCGTTCCAGGCCAGCAGGACTTTTTCCTGGTTGGTGCCGGAGCCGACAATGATCTTCAGCCCGGCAATGTCCGCCGCCTGCTTGATCTCGTTGATCTTGCTGGTGCTCTTGACGTAAAACCCGAGCACATCCTGGCGGTAGGTGGCGAAGTCGAAGCGCTTTTTGCGCGCCTCGGTCACGGTGACGTTGCTGATCACCGCGTCGTATTTGCCCGAGCTGACGCCCAGGGGCCAGTCTTCCCAACTGGTTTGCACCACGTTGAGTTGCAGGCCAAGGCTGTCGGCCACCAATTGGGCGGTGTCGGCCTCGCTGCCGATGGTGGTCTTGTCGTCACTGGCCAGCAGTGCCAGCGGTGGCCCGGCTACGCCGGAGACGGCCACGGTGAACTTGCCCGGCTGGGCGAACTTGAAGCCTGGCGGGATCTGCGCGATGGCCGCGTCATTGCGTGGCGCATGGATGCGCGGGCGGTCGGGGCTGAGGTCCACCGGTTGCACGGCGAATGCGCTGTGGGCCGTGGCCCCGGCAATTGCCAACAGGGCGACACGGGCAGTAGTGATAAACATGGGCAGTCACTCCTTGAACTAAAGCACTTTGCCGAGAAAGGCCTGGGTGCGGGGATGTCGGGGTTGGCGAAAAATCTGTTCAGGCGGGCCTTCTTCGATCAGTTGACCGTCGCAGAGGAACACCACGTGGTCGGCCACTTCGCGGGCAAAGCCGATCTCATGGGTGACGATCACCAGGGTCACGCCCAGTTGGGTCAAGCCCTTGATCACGTCCAGCACCTCGCCCACCAGTTCCGGGTCGAGGGCTGAGGTGGGCTCGTCGAACAGCAGCACTTTGGGGTCGAGCGCCAAGGCCCGGGCGATGGCGACGCGTTGCTGTTGGCCGCCGGAGAGCTGGCGCGGATAGGCGTCGGCCTTATCCGCCAGGCCGACCTTGGCGAGTAATTCATCGGCCTTGTCACGGGCCTGCACCCGGCTCCAGCGCTTGTGCGCCAGGGGCGCTTCGGCGATGTTTTCCCAGGCGGTGAGGTGGGGAAACAGGTTGAAGTTCTGGAACACGAAGCCCACGTCGATGCGGCGCTTGAGGATCTCGCGTTCGGTGAGTTCAAACAGCAGGTCGCCTTTGCGCCGATAACCGACGTATTCACCGTCGATGGTGATATGCCCGCTGTCGATCTTCTCCAAGTGGTTGATGGTGCGCAGCAAGGTGGACTTGCCCGAGCCGGACGGCCCGAGGATCACCGTGACCTTGCCAGGGTCAATGCTCAGGTCGATGTGATCGAGTACCTGCTGGTTGCCAAAGCGCTTGCCCACGCCCTGGATTTGAATGCGCCCGGCGCGTGCTTCAGGCATGGGCCTTCTCCTTGAACCAGCGGCGCACGCGCTGCAGCGGCGTGGGTGGCAGCACCCGCGCGGTGCCCCGGGCGAAGTGGCGCTCGACGTAGTACTGGGCGCTGGTGAGCGCGGTGGTGATGATCAGGTACCAGACCGTGGCGACGATGAGCAACGGGATCACCGCCTGGGTGCGGTTGTAGATGACCTGCACGGTGTAGAACAGCTCGGGCAAGGCCAGCACGTAGACAATCGAGGTGCCCTTGACCAGGCCGATGATTTCGTTGAACCCCGACGGCAAGATCGAGCGCAGCGCCTGGGGCAAAATGATCCGGAAGATGCGTCGAGAGGCCGGCAACCCCAAGGCCGCCGCCGCTTCATGCTGGCCGGCATCTACACCGATCAGCCCACCGCGAATGATCTCCGCCGCGTAGGCCGCCTGCATCAGGCTCAAGCCCAGGACGGCCACGGTAAATTGGCTGAGCACATCCACGGTCGACCACTCGGCGAACACCAGGTCGGTGAACGGCACGCCTAGCACGATGTGGTCGTACAGGTAGGCAAAGTTGTAGAGGATGATCAGCACCAGCAGGGCCGGCATCGAGCGGAAGAACCAGATATAGCCCCAGGCCAACGCCGCCAGCAACGGCGAACCCGACAGCCGCGCCAGGGCCAGCGCGGTGCCCAGCAGGATGCTGAACACTGTGCTCAGCAGCGTCAGCAGCAACGTCTGGCCCAAGCCGCGCAGCACCGAGGGCGAGAAGAACCACTGGCCGAACACCCCCCATTCCCAACGCGGGTTGCTGGCCAGGGAGTGCACGATGGCGAGCAACACCAGCGCGGCGAAAATCGACCCGGCCCAGCGCCAGGGGTGTCGGGCCGGCACCACGCGCAACGCCTTGATGGGCGTGGCCGCACGGCGCTGGCGCAGCGGTTGGGCGCTGACTTCATCCAGCAGGTCGTAGGGTTTGGCAACAATGGGCATGTTCTTTTCCTCGCAGGCCTCAGAAGGCGTAAGTCAGCCGGGTGTAGTAATACCCGCCGGTAAAACCGTAGGGCGAATAGGTGCCGTAGCTGGCAACCATGGTGCTGCTCGGCACCCCTTGTTTCTTGGGATAGAGGTCGAACAGGTTCTTGGCGCCGATGGCGATGTTCAGGTCTTTGGTGAGGCTGTAGCCAAGGTCGAGGTCGGTGATCCAGCGGGCGTTGTAGACCCGGTCCAGATCACGATTGGCCGATGAGTTCACTTCCTTGTACGAGCCGTAGCGGGTCAGGGCCAGGTTGAGATTGAAGCGCTCGATGCGCCAGTCACCGCCCAGGATCAGCTTGGTGTTGGGTTGCACGCCGGTGATCAGGTTGCGCGCCTGGCGGTCCATCAGGTCGTAGGAGGTACCGAGGATGTCGGTAGATTCCTTGTAGTTGAGGATTTTGGTCTGGTTCCAGTTGAACGCGACGGTCCACTTCAGCGCGCCGAACGCGCCCAGGTCCTGGTTATAGCTGCTGACCAGGTCCAGGCCTTTGGTGCGAGTGTCGGCTCCGTTGATAAAGTACTGGCCGCCAGAGGTGGAGTTGATACCGTTGTTCTGCAATACCTGGGTGACCTCAGGGCCCAGTAAGGTGCCGGTTAGGGTGATGCGGTCACGCAGGTTGATCACGTAGGCATCGGCGGTGAAGCTCAGGCGGTCGGTGGGTGTGAGCGTGAAACCGAGGCTGAAGTTGGTAGAACGCTCGGGCTTGAGCTCCTGCGCGCCTAGTGCCTGGGCCGCCGCCGAACCCACGGGGAGCACGCCATAGTTGATCGACTGATACACCCCATCGACGACGCCATAGGTGGTGGAGCGCGCACTGAACAGGCTGTTGGCCAGGGACGGCGCACGAAAGCCATTGCTCACCGTGGCGCGCACCGCGAACTGCGGGGTGAAGTCGTAGCGGGTGGTCAGCTTGCCGCTGCGGGTAGCGCCCACGCCCTCGTTGTAATGCTCATAACGCACCGCCGTGCCGACGTACCAGTTAGGCAAGGGGTTGAAACCCACGTCCACATAACCGGCCAGGCTGTTGCGCGAGGCGCTGCTTTCTTCGTCCGGTGAAATACCATTGGTGACCTGCGCCCCGGACGATGCGCAGTTACCCGGCGCCACGCAGTAACCGCCATTGGCATAGGACGCGTAATCGCCGGCTTGCACCTCGTAGGTGTCGCGCCGATGCTCGAAGCCGTAGGACAGGTCCAAGGGCTTTTGCAGACCGATGTCGAAGCCACGCTTGAAGTCCAAGTTGGTGGTCAGCTCGGTGGAAATCCAGGTGCCGGAGGTGAAGCTGTTCGGCGTGGCTTGGCCCAGGGAAGGGTTCTGGTTGTGGGTGGTGCCCTGCTCCGCTTCGTTGCGCCCGTAGGTGGTAGACAAGTCCCAGTCCCACTCGCCCACAGTGCCCTTGCCACCGAACGCCGCCTGGAAGTCGTCCTCGTCGATGTACCAGGTCGGAGTGTACCCGGCCGGGTAACCATTGGGCCCGGTGGTGATGGTGTTGGTGATGGTCGGCAAGCGGAAGTTCTGCCCCTGCTCGGCCTTGCGTCGCGAGTAGGTGGTAAAGGAGTAGAGGCTGAGGCTGTCGTCGATCGGCAACTCGGCGTTATAGCCCAGGGTCAGCAGGTTGGTCTTGGGTGTGCCGTAGCCGCCATAGGTGGACTTGCCCGCCAGGCCATAGGCTTGCTCATAGGTGTAGCCGTTGGCGCTGGCCTTGTTGTCATCGTTCTGGCTGCGCGCATCCAGGGCCAGTTGCACGATGCCGCCATTGCCGATTTCGAAGCCCTTGTTGAGGCTTTGCTGCACGGTCTGTTTCTTGCCATCGTAGCCAAGGCCTGCGTGGGTCACCGAGGTACCGCGGGTGTCGGCCTTGAGGATCACGTTGATCACCCCGGCGATGGCGTCAGACCCGTATTGGGCCGCCGCACCATCGCGCAGCACTTCGACATGGTCGATGGCGCTGATGGGGATCAGGTCCAGATCAGCCGGCGCCGCGCCGGTGTTGATGCCGTTGATATTCAGGGTGGCACTGGTGTGGCGGCGCTTGCCATTGACCAGCACCAACACTTCGGCAGCACTCAAGCCCCGCAGGTTCGGCGCCCGGGCAATGCCGCTGGCGTCCCAACCGGTTTTTTCCGGCAGGGTCAGCGACGGAATCACCGCGCTCAACGCCTCCATCAACCCGGGCTTGCCGGTGTTTTGCAATTGCTGGGCGCTGACCACGTCAATCGGCACCGGGCTGCTAGTGACCGTGCGCTGCTCGGCGCCACGGTTGCCGGTCACAACGACCGTAGACAAAGTGCTGTCATCCTGGGCCTGCGAAGCTGCGGCGAACAGCGACAGGGTCAGGGCAGCAGTAGGTTGCAGAATGTGCTTCATATCCATTCCCAGCTTTTTCCAAATCGCAAAGTCGGGCAGACACGCGCCTGGCGCGGTGTGGCCGGTAATCAAAGGGCCGATGCGGCTTGGGCTAGGTGTGGGGCAAGCGAGGGGGTTGAAGTGGCAACATACGTTGAGCTCCCGTCCAACGACTCTGCGGCGGCGGGAGGATTACCCGGTCAGGCGCGCAGAATCTGAATCACGCTGGGTACCATCCGAGGTCAGGGGTAGGCTGTTGGGATCAAACATAACGGAATGGATTTTAAAAATATAATGCTATTTGGGCATAAGCTAATATTCTCTACTTTCATTATTTGTAAAAATAATTATTCATAAAAATGATTTTTAATCTAAGCGTGCAGAACGCTCAAAATGTGGGAGGGGCGTGCTCCCGATGACAGTGAGCCAGCCAAAATGCATTTACCGACACGCCCCCATCGCAACGGTAACTACGATGCGAAGCGAGCCGCTCTTGATCTTGATCTGCTTGTGATCTTGATCTCAGGCGCCCCGTTAAACCACGCTGGCCGA
>NZ_JASBQZ010000030.1:0-67090 GCF_029960685.1 Pseudomonas sp. AL10 | reverse complement strand
GTCGAATTCCGGCCAGCGTGGTTTGACGGGGCGCCTAAGATCAAAAGCAGATCAAAAGCAGATCAAAAGCAAGATCAAGAGCTGCTCGCTTCGCATCGTGGTTACCGTTGAGCGCTACAGATACCTATGGTGCGATAACGATAAGCCAACCCATGATGTGCTGACTGTTCGTTTGCTATCGCAGGCAAGCCAGCTCCCACAGGGTTTTGTGGCAGCTGTTAGACGACGAACCTGGCCACCATCCCATTCAAGTCCACCGCCAGCCTCGACAGTTCATGGCTGGCCGCGCTGGTCTGGTTGGCGCCCGCCGCCGACTGGGTGGCCAGGTCACGGATGTTGACCAGGTTGCGGTCCACCTCGCGGGAGACCTGGGCCTGTTCTTCCGACGCGCTGGCAATCACCAGGTTGCGTTCGTTGATCAGGCTGATGGATGCCGTGATCTGTTCCAGTGAGGCGCCGGCTGCGCGTGCCATTTCCAGGGTGGTCTGGCTGCGCTGGTTGCTTTGTTGCATGGACTGCACCGCCTCACCGGTGCCGTTCTGGATGCCGGCGACCATTTTCTCGATTTCCTGGGTCGACTGCGCGGTGCGATGGGCCAGGGCGCGCACTTCATCGGCGACCACCGCAAAGCCGCGTCCGGCCTCGCCGGCACGGGCGGCTTCAATCGCCGCGTTGAGCGCCAGCAGGTTGGTTTGCTCGGCAATCGCGCGGATCACATCCAGCACCTTGCCGATATCCCGGCCCTGAGCGGCCAAGCCTTCAATCATCGCGGAGGTATTCTGTACGTCCTGGGTCATGGTCTGGATCGCGCCGACGGTTTCCATCACCCGATCACGGCCTTCCCGCGCCGCCTGATTGGACTGCCCGGACGCCTCGGAGGTGGAAACCGCGTTACGCGCCACCTCCTCCACTGCCGCCGTCATCTCATTGACAGCCGTGGCGGCCTGGTCGATTTCATTGTTCTGCTGTTGCAGGCCACGGGACGCTTCCTCGGTGACCGCGCTCAACTCTTCCGCCGCCGAAGCCAGTTGCGTGGCCGAGCCGGCGATGTGCTGGATGGTCTGGCGCAGGCTGGCTTGCATGGTCGACAGCGCACTGAGCAACCGCGCCGGTTCGTCCTTGCCATCGTCCTCGATGGTTTTGCTGAGGTTGCCGGCGGCAATGGTTTCAGCCACTTCCACGGCCTTGCGCAGCGGGGTCACGATGCTGCGGGTCAGCAACCAGGCCAGCAGCACGGTGAGCAATGCCGCCACTATAGAGACCGCCACCACACCGGTGATCGCGCCCTCGTAGCTTTGCCCGGCATCTACGTCGGCTTGCTTGGCGTCGGCCGCATTGATGGCGATCAGCTTGTTCAATTGCTCGCCCATCTGATCGGTGCCTTCCTTGATGCGGCTGTTGATCAGTGCGCGCATCTCATCGACCTTGCCTTGTTTGGACAATGCCACCATCTCAGCCTGGGCCTTGAGGTAATTATCCAGGGTCACGCCAAAGGTCTTGTATAGCGCTGCCTCCTCCGGGCCGGCAGGCAGCGTGGCGTATTTGGCCTGCGCGGTCTTGACCTTGTCAGCCAATACGCCAATACGGGTTTCGGCTTCCTGCAAGGCGGCAGGCTCGCGGTTGACCAGCACGCGAAACGACAGGATGCGCATGCGCAGCACGTTTTCGGTGATGGTGCCCAGGTGAGTCATGCTGGGCAGTTGGTTGGCGCTCATGTCCTGGGAGGCTTGGCGCATTTGCGTCATACGGTTGACCGCAAACACGCCCAGCAGCACCACCAGAACCGCAATGAAGGCAAAACCGATAAACGCGCGAGGGGCAATATTCAGGTGACGGAGGGACATAGGGCTGCTCTCAGAAGTAGTGTTTGCGAGCGTCCTTGCCGCGAAACGATCCGTCAGCGTCAACGCGCTGCCCAGACCTTGGTCACCACTGTTGTCGTTGTAGTGTGGGCCTATGCTTGATATCGGCTGGGCCATGGCTTTAGCGCAGGGTCTTTATAAATATTTTTTTACACTTCAGGCGCCTGGCACTTTCTGGCATCCTGCGCCTCCATTTTCTGACCCGAGCCATCATTTTGTCTGACGCTCAAGCCCCCCGCCCGCGCTATAAATCCGACCTTATGTACGGCCTCGAAGACCGCCCGCACTTCACCGCCGCGATTTTTGCCGCGTTGCAGCATGTGTTGGCGAGTTTTGTCGGAATCATCACGCCCACGCTGATCGTGGGCGGCGTACTGGGGCTGGAAAGCGAAGTGCCGTACCTGGTGAGCATGGCGCTGTTCGTGTCGGGGCTTGGCACCTTTGTACAGGCACGCACCTTCGGGCCGGTGGGCTCGGGGCTGTTGTGCCTGCAAGGCACCAGCTTTTCCTTTATCAGCGTGATTTTGAGCGCAGGCTTCATGGTCAAGGCCCGGGGCGGCGGCACCGATGAGATTCTCTCGACAATCTTTGGCATCTGCTTTTTCGCAGCGTTTATCGAAGTGGTGCTCAGCCAGTTCATCGGCAAGCTGCGCAAACTGATCACCCCGGTGGTGACCGGCACCATCATCACCTTGATGGGCTTGTCGCTGATCAAGGTGGCGGTCACCGACATGGCCGGCGGCTATGGCGCCAGCGACCTCGGCGCGGCGGGCAACATGGGCCTGGCGGCGTTGGTGCTGCTGACCATCGTGGTGCTCAACCGCTTCAACAACCCGTTCCTGCGCCTGGGTTCGATCGTGATCGGTTTGACCCTGGGCTTTGTAGTCGCGTGGCTGCTGGGCCGCGTCGACATGGCCGCTCTGCCCCAGGTGCCGCTGATCAGCGTGCCCGTGCCGTTCAAGTACGGTTTCTCGTTCGACTGGGTGGCGTTTATCCCGGTGGCGGTAATCTTCCTGATTTCGCCCCTGGAAGCGGCCGGTGACCTGACCGCCAACTCGATGATTTCCCAGCAACCGGTCAAGGGCCCACTGTATATCAAGCGTATCAAGTCTGGCCTGCTGGCCGACGGTCTCAACTCTGCGATGGCGGCCACCTTCAACAGCCTGCCGATGGTGACCTTCGCCCAGAACAACGGCGTGATTCAATTGACCGGCGTGGCCAGCCGCTACGTGGCCTACTTCATCGCCGGCCTGCTGGTGCTGCTGGGGCTGTTTCCGATGATCGGCGCGGTACTGCAACTGATGCCCAAGCCCGTATTGGGTGGCGCGACTCTGATCATGTTCGGCACCGTGGCCGTGGCCGGCATCAAGATCCTCGCTGAAGCGGGCCTGCATCGACGTAATGTGCTGATCGTGGCGATTTCCCTAGGCATGGGCCTGGGCGTCGCCGCCGTGCCGGAAGTGCTGCGCGAGCTGCCCAAGGCGCTGCACAACATATTCGAATCGCCGATCACCGTGGGCGCATTCTGTGCAATCCTGCTGAACATTTTCCTGCCCGAAGAGTTCATAGAGCTGGAAGAAGATGAATTCGAGCCGGAGTCCTCTACCCTCAAGGTCATGCAGGACCCGGACGTCACCCAAAAGTAGGAGCATTTCTTTATGCGCAAGCTCATGGTTGTATCGCTGTTGCTGCTGACCTTGAGCGCCTGCGCACTGTTCCCCAACCGCGACCCGGTGAACATCAATGTAGTAGGCATCGAGCCGCTGCAAAGCCAGGACCTGGAAGTGCGTTTTGCGGTGAAGCTGCGGGTGCAAAACCCCAATGAAGCGGCAATCGACTACAACGGCGTGGCGCTGGATCTGGAGGTCAATGGCCGGCCACTCGCTTCTGGCGTCAGCGATCAGGCTGGGAGCATCCCACGCTTTTCTGAAACCGTACTGATGGTGCCGGTCAGCGTTTCGGCGTTTTCGGTGTTGCGCCAGACCCTGGGCCTTAGCCAGACCCAAAGCCTGAACAACCTGCCCTACGTGCTGCGCGGCAAATTGGCGGGTGGCCTGTTTGGCACCATGCGTTTTGTGGAGCGTGGCACCCTGGACTTACCGAACACTGCCACCTGGTAAGTGGCTGAAAACCACATGTGGGAGCTGACTTGCCTGCTCCCACAGGTTGATTGCGTTCAGTCAGTGATATAGCGAACGCCTGGCTTGGCGCGCTCGTCGACCACCAATTCAAAAATATCCGGCCTGGCGTAATGCCCCACTACGTCGTAGTCGTAGCGGGCCCGCACCAACTGATCAGTATCGATCTGCGCCGTCAACAAACCCGCTTCGCCCACCAACGGCCCCGCCAGAATATCGCCCATGGGTCCAACGATCACGCTGCCGCCGGCAATCAACGGACGGTCCACCGGCCAGTTGGCAACCTCCACACCCAAGGCTTCAGGCGATGCCTGCACCTGGCAGGCGCTGACCACAAAGCAACGCCCTTCATGGGCAATATGGCGCATGCTCACCTGCCACATGTCGCGCTCGTCCACGGTGGGTGCACACCACACCTGGACGCCCTTGGCGTACATCGCGGTGCGCAGCAACGGCATCATGTTTTCCCAGCACACCGCGCCGCCGATACGCCCAACCGCGGTGTCAATCACCGGCAGGGTCGAGCCGTCGCCCTTGCCCCAGATCAGCCGCTCGGTGCCGGTCGGCATCAGCTTGCGATGCTTGGCCACCAGGCCGCCCGAGGGTTCGAAATACAGCACGCTGCAATACAGCGTACTGCCACTGCGTTCAATCACGCCCAGCACCAGGCTGGCACCGGTACGCGCCGACATCCCGGCCAGCGCCTCGGTCTCTGGCCCCGGTACGTCGATGGCGTTGGCAAAATACCGCGCAAAGGCTTCCCGGCCCTCGGGCAGGCGATAACCCAATTGCGTGCCAAAGCTTTCGCCCTTGGGATAGCCGCCCAGCAACGCCTCGGGCATGACCACCAAGTGCGCGCCACTGCGCTGGATTTGATCCTCATAGGCCAGGATCTGCGCCAGGGTGTCAGCCTTGCCGCCAGGCAAGGCGCCGATTTGCAGGGCTGCGACAGTCGATACGGGCATCAGGCTTACTCCGATAGATAGGGGTTGCCCATTCTCTGGCCAGACTCGATCATGAATAAAGCCCACCTCAGTGCTAAATGATATGAGCCAAATGAATATCGCCCAGGTTGACCTCAACCTGCTCAAAACCTTCGAAGCCCTGCACGACGAGTCCAGTGCCAGCCGTGCGGCGCTGCGCCTGGGTGTGACGCAGTCGGCGATCAGCGCGGGCTTGCGGCGCTTGCGTGAGCTGTACGGCGACCCTTTGTTCGTGCGCACCGGACGCGGCCTGGCGCCCACATTGCGGGCCAACCAGTTGAAACCGGTGATCAGTGAGGCATTGGATCGCTGCCGCCAGAGCCTGGCGATGATCAGCCCTCAAAACCTGCACTACGAGGGGCGCTCGGTGGTGCTGGGGCTGTCGGATGACTTCGAGATTGCCTATGGCCGAAGCCTGATGGAGGCCATCGCACTGCGCCTGCCCAAGTTACGGGTGATCTTTCGCCAGACCTACAGCCAGATCGTCGCCGCCGCCCTGCTCGACCGCACGCTGGACCTGGCCATCACCGCCGGCGGTTTTACCGAGCGCCGGCTGAGCCGACAGGTGCTGGGGGAAGGTGACTATCGTTGCCTGGTAGACCCCCATAGCCTGGCGCCGGGCCAGGAGGTCATCGACCTGCAGGGGTTTGTCACACGCGAGCATGTACTGGTGTCGTCAGGCGGGTTTATCGGCATTACCGATGAAGGCTTGGCGGCGCACGGGTTGCGCCGCCACGTCTGCGCGTCCACCAGCCACTTTGCCGCGCTGCCGTATCTGCTCAAAGGCAGCACCGCAGTAGCAACCATTCCCGGGCATGCGGCCCACGCCATTGCGCAAATGACCGGCCTGCGCGTGCTGCCCTGCCCGCTGGCGCTGCCGCATTACCCGGTGGAGTTGGGCTGGCGTACCCAAGCTCAGCTGGACCCGTTGCTGCTCAAGGTGCGCGAAGCGATTGTGGCGTGCTTTACTTCGCCGCCGCCATCAGCTTGTTGACTTCACTGCGCACCATGTTGGAAAACTCCGGCGGCGACATGCCGTCGAGTTCGGCACGTACCCATTCGGCCCACTTGCCCTTGCGCTTGGCGCGCTCACCGAACAAGCGTGCGGCTTCGCCCTTGGCCTTGCCCAGGTTGGTTTGCCACAGGTCGTAGAGGCGCGACTTTTCATCTTCCAGCTCGGCGCGTTCGGCGAGGGTCTTGTTGGCGAGATTGAAGCTCATGTTGAATTACCTGCTGCACAAATAGGTGACATCTTACACTGTAGGCCCAACGTTCCCGATCCGGTTTTTGCCTCGGATGAGCGTGTGGGGAAAAAAACTGCAACTTTTGCCTCCCCCCGATACTCCATTGTTCACTGCCACATCCACCTGCAAGGAGTCACTCAATGGCCCGCAAAACCGCCGCCCAAGCTGTCGAAGAGCAAATCAAGGACCAAGCGTTCAGCGAACTGAGCGCGTTGATCGAAGAGTCGGACAAACTGCTCAAAAGCAGCGCATCCCTGGTGGGCGAAGAAGGTGAAACCCTGCGCGAGCAGGTTGCCATCAAACTCAAGCAAGCCCTGGAATCGGTGTCCAACGTGCGCGAACGCAGCAAGCCGGTCGTGGATGCCACCGAGACTTATATCGGTGGGCACCCATGGCAGACCGTGGCCATTTCCGCAGGCTTTGGCCTGGTGGTCGGCCTGTTGCTGGGTCGCCGTAACTGATCCATTCAGGCTGCGCCCCCCGCGCAGCCTGTTTCACCCCGCCGCCAACGCCCTCAACTCGCGCAACGCCTGCGCATCCAGTTCGATCCCGGTTTCCTGCGACTTCGCCCGCGTACGATGGCGTCGGTCCCCCGGCAATCGACGCAACCCCGCCGCATGCATCTGCCGCACCAGCTCCTGGCTGCGTTGGGCGAAGCTTTGCCCAGCGGTTTTACTCGGGTCGATCACGATCAGAAGCTGGCCTGTCCACGGCGTGCGCGCGCCTGGGTGGTCCGTCCAATCGAATTCAAAAGAGAAGTTGCCGCCCGTCAACGCTGCCGCCAGCAACTCCACCATCATCGACAGTGCCGAACCCTTGTGCCCGCCAAATGGCAACAGTGCGCCGCCTTCCAGAATGGCTTTAGGGTCCTGGGTCGGCTGCCCGAGGCTATCGACGCCCATGCCCGGTGACAACCGCTCGCCTTTGCGCGCGGCGATTTGCACGTCGCCATGGGCGATGGCGCTGGTGGCCAGGTCAAACACAATCGGCGCACCGTCGGCCCGGGGCGCCGCAAACGCGATGGGGTTGGTGCCGAACAACGGACGATCCGCGCCGTGGGGCACCACGCAGGTCATGCTGTTGACCACGCTGAGTGCCACCAGCCCCTCCTCGGCAAACGGCTCGACGTCCGGCCACAGGGCAGCAAAGTGATGGGAGTTATGGATTGCCAGCAACGCGATGCCGGCGCTGCGTGCCTTCTCCACCAGCAACGGGCGCGCCGCCGCCAGGGCCGGCTGGGCAAAACCATTGCCCGCATCGACGCGCACAAAGCCTGAGGCCACATCGGTCACGCTGGGGACGGCGGTGCCGTTGACCCATCCACTGGCCAGCGTCGAAAGGTAACCGGGGATGCGAAAAATACCGTGACTGTGGGCACCGTCACGCTCGGCACTTGCGCAGTTGTGCGCAAGAATCGCAGCAACCTGCGCCGATGTGCCGTGCCGAACGAACACCTGATGAAGTAACTCCTCCAGTTCAGCGAAGCGGATCGAGGCACAAGCGGTGGCAACTGTCGGGGACTGCGCAGACATTTGAAGCTCCGTTTTTATGATTGGAAGGGGCAACGAATGGGACATCCAGACCCTCGATTAAACACCACGCACGCTCTGCGTTGTCAACGTGCGCAGCGCTGAATATTTACCGCCTTGCACCACGGACGCCTGCCTACCCTGTGCTTTTCCTGGCACGCCGGAGACAGGCTGTGGCTCGCTTAACGCCCCCGTATTTCTTCCCTGAGTTTCTCAAACCCCAAGGCAAAGCCTCGCCCACTGCTCGTGAACGTACGCTGGGGCTCACCGCCAAAGACCTTGATTGGCTGTACAACCTTTACCTGGCTACCGACGAGTCTCGGCAGGACACAAGCCGGCATGATCACCCCATGCGTGTTGAAAAGGTCCTGATCAACATTTCCGGCAAGCCCCCCATTCCCCTTGCCGGCGCGTTCGCGATCAGCCCGACACCCGACGCCGCCAAGGCATTGCTCTACACCCCGGATAACGGCATACAGGTCTATGACAGCCACGCAGCCCTGCTGAGCGAATTGATCGAGCAATTGGAAGACCCACTGCAGAGCGCCCCTTTGCTGAGCTACCTGTCGATGGACCAACGCAATGCGCTGGGCGCTGAAACGCCCATGGTGTTGACCACTCAGCTCATCGAAGGTGAAGTCATGCCGGAGCAAGCACGCATGCTCCAGGCCTGCCAGCTGGATAACGTCAAGGCCATGCTCGTCCACCTGCAAAAAACCCCGACCTTGCCTGACATGCTCGACACGCTGCTGAGCGTCATGGCCCGCCCCCATTTCAAACACCTGGATCAACGGGACACACGGGTCAATGTCTTAACCCGCGAAGCTGAGCAAGCAACGCCACGTTGGGTCAACTCGCAGACCTTGAGCGAAGCGCTGCTGCAATTTTATGTGCGTCACAGGTGGCCCAAAGGGCAGATACGCGAATACTCGAACCCAAAACATGACACCACTGGCTTCACTGCCTCCGAACAGGAAGAAGATCACCGGCGTTGGGAGGCCTTGATCGAACAAAGCTCCAGTACTTTCTCGAAGCTGTTGGAAAGCCTGTTGCAGACCTACTGGAATGAAGATATCGACAGCGGCACCTCGCGCGTGGATTTTTTTGCTCAAGGCGTGGCGCAGAAGTTTCGCCTCGATGTGTTGCTCAAGCGCCAGGGCGAGATTATTACCGCCGAGGAAAGCCACGCACTTCAGGCCCTGTTCCTCAGCGACCAAAGCGCCCGCAGCGCCCATGCCGAAAACCTCAGCGTGGAAAAGGTGCGCCTTTATGCCCCTCATCAACATTACGTTGAACCAGCGAGCACCTTGATGATCACCGAGCACCACGCGTACCTCTACACCCAATCGCGCGGGTTACAGGTGCTGGAAAACCTCGACGACCTCAAAGACCGGTTACTGAGCATGCTCAAGGCCGAAGGCTACGAGGACGAATGGCTCAACTTCCTCTCATTGGATGAGCGCGACACGCTGCTCGGCCTGGACCCGATCACCATCGCGGCAAGGCCGATACCCGGCAATGTGTTCGTGACCTTGGTACAAGACATTGCGCGCAAGCAAACGGACAACCTTAACCACGCTCTGGAAATCTACCGGCGCAGCGATGGCCAAGTGGACCTCACAGCCCTGCTGGACAGTGCCCTGGACGTACGTGCCTTGCTGGACAATCAACTGGCCACACTAGAGACCAACGGGCGCTGGACCTTGCATCCGGTCACCCGTGGTAATGGCCGCCCTACGACCGTCAAGGCCGAGCGCGCCCGGCTGCAGCTTCAGAACCTGCGGGCGATTGAGCGTGCGCTGGCGATGGAGCGCGCGCACCACCCGACCTTACGTAGCATCGTCGCTGACACGCTCAACGCTGAACTGCAACTGCAGCAACAGTCAGTCAAAGCCGAAGAGGTGTTTATCAATACCTACGCCACGCGTGCCCAGGAGCGTGAAGAGCGTGCGACAGTGCAGTCATTGAGCATGCTTGAGCACTTCATTGAACGTCTGGCCCAAGAGGCGCCTGCGGTGCCCTTCTCGTCCAGGACGAAGTTCTATACGCGGGGCGAAGGCAATGTCTTCGTGCAATTGCCAAGCATGACGCTCAAGACGTTCAACACCGTCATCGAGCGCGTCCTGCTGCTGTTTTCCAAGCACGCCATGCGCCAGCAACCCCATGAGTTTCTGGTCAAGACTCACGCCAAACACGCCCACTCGATGCTGGTGGGGTTACGCAGCGAAGCCGAGCTGAGGTCGCTGGATAAAACCCTGGCGCCCACAAGCCAGGCCATTCTCGACACGCTACTTCAGCCCGACAGTCTGTCGCGCTTGACCCGCCATGGCCTTAACGGTTTTTTGCCGGATGCCTATGGCTTGACGCTGGACCTGAACGCCGTCGATACGCCACAACCGCTGGCCAATATTTTTGTCATCACTGAGCGCGGCGGTCTCGACCCGCAGCGCTCGGGCCAGGCGCTGCTCTGGACCCCGCGCCTGGGCTACGAAGTCTTTGCCTGCGTCAGCGACCTGCGCGATGAAATCACCCAACGCCTGGCGCACCCGCTCAACAGCTTGAGCCTGCTGGAGAACCTGCCGTTCTGCTTGCGCGAGCCCCATCAGGCCTTTCGCCAGGGGCCGCTGCAACGTATCGATCAGGACCTTTTGAATGACCGAGTAAACAGCTACAACGACGCGGTCATGGCGGGCGTTGATCACTTGCTATCCATGGGCCTTGGGGCCCGCGCCTTGCAAGACCGGTTGGACGCCGTCATCGAACAGCCGCCGCCCACCAACCTTGGCAGGGCGATCACGCTGGCCGATGCCATGGTCAACCAGCAGGCACTGCCGGTGTGGCTCGGCATGGCGCCGCCTCAGGAGCAAATCCACCAGGCCGAGCTTCTGGAGCAGTACTGCAACAACGCCGGCGAGGAGCACGACTACCTGCATGACATCCAACCCATCCGCGCGTATGCCTTAACCACGCTGACGGCGCTGCTTGAGGCGCGCTTTCCCGGCAAGGGGCTCAACCCCGATGACATCCTGATCCCCACCCATGCGGTGCTCGATGTGAATGTCGACAACCTGACCGACTTTGCCTTGCGGCACTGGCCAAACCTGACGGCGCAACACATCCGCCCGCGCTCACGCACCGCCAAGCCATTACCAAAAGCCCTGGACGCCAGTGCGGTGATACAAATGGTGCGACAGCTGGACCTCAAAAGTGCTTATCAACAACGGGTGCGAAGCCAGCTTGAAACAAAAACCGACGATGCGCGCCAACGCAGACGCCTGTTTTGCCGCCAATTGCCTTGGCAAGCGTTGCAGTGCGCCCACGAACACAGCTTGCAGGAACGCCTTTCCACCCAGGCGTTAAGCCTGGTGCAACAGATTTTCGATATGCCGGACGCCATGGCCCGCGCCTCACTCAGTGGCGCCACGGCGATGATTCGACCGCTGGAACTGATCGCCACCGAAGGCGCCAGTACCGCCAAAGTGCTGGGCGTGTACCTGATCGGCCCGCAGAGTCCCGGCGATGGACCATGGGTGCTTTACGCGCCGTACAGCGAACAACATGTGTTCAAGGAATATACGGATGAAACGGCCCTGCTCGATGAGATACAAAGGCCGGGCGCACTGCAGGACTGGGTGCTTATGCACCTGGAAGATCCGCACCAGGCCACTTACCGCCACTTGCTCAAAGACAGTCGCCATCGCCCCTCCGATATCAGCCTGGCCGCATCGCCAGTGGCGGGCAATGTGCTGCATTACCTGTTCAGTGAAAATACATTGATGTTGCTCAAGTTGCTGGGAAGCCAATTCGAAGAAGGCGCCAAGACCTTGTGGGACCATGCGACCCGCTTGTTCGGCAAGGAAATCCCCACGGCGGTACAGTTCATGGCGGGCAAACTCGCCTACCCGCTGGTGGTATGGCGCAGCTACACCTTATTCAAGCGCTCGGCCGACGCCTTGCAACTGCACCAGTGGAAGGCTGCGCTCAAGGATTTCGTCAGGGGCGTGGCGCAGATGGCCGCCCTGCGCAGTGCGCTGGACGGCACCGCCCTTGCACCGCCCACCGAAAAGGAGCGCTCGCTGGCCGAGCTGACAGACACGTCACTGCCCGCCGCCACCACCCTCGACACCTGGCATATCACCAGCCCTTCGCGCACCCGGCTGCAGCCGTTCGAGGCACAGGATGTGGCATTGCAAGACCTGAAAAAAAGCAGGCTCAGCCAGGTGTATGAAGACCGCAAAGCCTCGAAATACTACGTGCCGCTGGCCGGCAAGGTGTATAGCGTCAAGAAAGCCGCACAACGCTGGCGCCTCGCCAACGATGAGCAGGTTGGGCCGTACATCGGTCGCAATACGCAGGGCATATGGGTACTGGAGCTGGGCGACCAAGAGCCGCGCTTCGGCAGGGCTCAGTCATACCTCAAGACATGGCGAAACGAAGCACGGGATATCAATATTGAAGCGGTGGGCATCCGCGATATCGGTGCGTTGACCTACTGGAAAGCCCAAGCCATCACCGAAGCGCTGAACTTTGCGACTTATTACGCGCTGAACTGCCGCCGCAACGTCGCGCAATTCGCCACACAACGCGACCCGAACAGCCGGGTTGGGCGCTTTTTGGGAGAAATGTTCGGTGTCGTCACCCTGACGCCGGACCAGGTTTCGAAAGTCACCAAAATAATCGACGAGATAATCAATGAGCTCACCGACCCCAGCTTGACCGGTCCAAATTCCATGCGTTTTGTGGTGGGCACCAGCCGACAGGATCCCGCATCGGATTATGCGTTCATGATTCCCGCCGACAGAGAGCGAAAACTGTATCTGCTGAGCCGCTTCTTCGACCCCAATCTGGACGTTTATCAGAACCGCTTGCTGGAAAATGTGGCCTTCAACATATCGACGCACGCCAGGGCCAGTACGCTGATTCACGAATTGACGCACTTGAAGCTGGACACCGTAGACATCGCCTACCTGGACAGCATGCGGCCCTTCCCGGACTTGATCAATATCCAAAGGCCCGGCGCCGCAGTGCTTAAAACCACCCTGGAAGATCTGCGCAGCACGGCGTTATCGACGATGACGCCTGCAACCATGCTGTTCAAGACTCAAGACAGTCTCACCGAGCTGTGGGAGGATTTCCAGCCAGGCTCGGCAATTGAAAAGAAAATTTTCAAGGCGACGGGCGCCAAGACCTTGCAGGACGCCAGGGTCATCTTCATGTCGGTACCTGACAAACGCATTGATACCATCCTGGCCAACGCAGACTCAGTGACATACCTGATCACCCACCTTGGGCGCTACCTGGAGCCGGGAGCCTGAGCGGCCCCCGGCAGGAACATCAGTCTTTCTGGTCACGCAGCACATTGCCAGAAGCGCCATCGATGCGGGCTTCATATACGGTGCCATCGGATTTGCGGCCTTTGACTTCCCAATAGCCATTGTCATCGGCTTCAGCGGCGTAGACTTCAACGTAGCCGGCCTTGGTTTTCGCCACCTCGATGGCTTTTTCAATGGTGATCCAGCCTGCACCCGGCTTGTCGGCCATGGCGGCGCCAGCGCTCAACAGCGCGGAAGTAGCACACAGGGCGATCAAGGTTTTCTTCAACATTTTCGTACTCCATAGTGGACGACAGGTTAATTCCTGATTTTTTAGGCGCACGCAAACAAGAATAAGTTCCAATTGATGTGCAATCGCCATGATGCGGTTCTCGCCGTCTACCTTGGGAGGTTAGAATGTGGGAAATCAGGATGAGTTAATGAGCGAAAAGCCCCTTTCAGAAACCGAATATGACGCCATCACCGACGCCGCCGCGCATTGGTGCATGCGCCTGCATGCTGTAGATTGCACAGCGGGCGAACGTCAGGCTTTTACCCAGTGGCACGATGCTCATCCGCTGCACGCCTTCGAATATGCGGCCATGCTCGAGATCTGGGACGTGGCCGATCTTCTGCCTCGCGAAAAGCCTGACGCGGTGGTGGTGCCCCTCAAGAAGCCGCGCAGCCGCCTGCGTACCTACGCGGTAGCCGCAGCGGTGTGCCTGGCGGCATTGCCGCTTGCCGCCTTCACCGGCTGGGAAGCGGGCTGGTTGCCCAGTTCCTATGAACGCTTCGAAGCCGCCAATGGCTTGAAAAAAGTCACCTTGGGCGATGGCAGCCAAGTGGAGTTGAACCTGGGCACCGAGTTGGTCTACAGCCACTACAAGGACCAGCGCCGGGTCACCTTGAAAAAGGGCGAAGCGTTCTTCAAGGTCGCCCACGACAGTAACCACCCGTTTATCGTACGGGCCGGCGAAGGCCAGGTGCGAGTGACCGGCACGCAGTTCAATGTCTGGGAATATGAAGACCAGGTGCGGGTGCTGTTACTGGAGGGCTCAGTGCAGATTTCCAGCGACGGCGAGCATGCCAGTGTGCCGCTGAGCCCTGGCATGCAAGCCAGTTTCCGCCAGGGTGACGCCACCCCGCAGGTCGCCGCTATTAATCCCGATGACACTGCGCTGGCATGGCGCCAGGGCAAACTGGTGCTCGACAACCTGACCCTGACGGACGCCCTGCCCCTGATCAACCGCTACCTGAAAAAGCCGGTGATGCTCGCCGACGCCAGTACTGGCGCGATTCGCATCGGCGGTATCTACAACATCAACGAGGTCAACAACCTCGTGCCCTCCCTGCCCAAGGTGTTGCCGGTCTACCTGACCCAAAACCAGGACGGCAACCCGGTGCTCAATTCCATTCCGCGTAAAACTCCCAAGGGCTGAGCCCGCTCGCACGAACGGGTACGTTTGGGCCGCGGGTGTCCATTTTTGAAACACCTGCCTCGCCTGCATCGCACGCCGTGTGCGGATTCATGGTTCTGTCACAGGCAGTGTTACATCGCTGAGACAGCGTGAGGTGAGTACAGGCATATCTCAAGCGCTCAGGGCTGTTTCAAAGCTGAAACAGAGTTGCCATCACTTTGCCTCGACTTAAGCCCAACCCCTTGAATAACAACATCTAATAAAAAGCGGCACGCCTCCTGCTCCTTCCCTGATAACGCTGTTTAGGGTCAGCGTGAAGAATAAGGACTGCCGCCGTGAACACACTCACACACGCCTCGTCGATAAACGTACTGCTGATCAGCTGTGTGCTCAGTGCCGGTGTCAGCCTGACGAGCCAGGCAGGTGACGGCGTGATCGTGACCGGGCGCACCGTGCAAGGCCATATGTATGGGCGTACCTCGCTGCCCGACCCCTACCCCAACACTGCCAATGCCAACCCCAGCAAAGAGATCAACAGCGCCCTGACCGGCGAACTCAGCGACAGGGACATTGGCGGCATCAGCAGTGGTTCCAGCCTTGCCCGCACCCTTCAGCCCAATGGCAGCTTGTCGGGCCTGGGCGCCACCCAAAACAGCATGTCGACAATTGGCGCTGGCGCAGCGGCCGGCCACGGTGCGGGCAGCGGCAGCAGCATGGGCGGGCAGATCAGCGACTCGATCCAGCGTGGCATGGCGCCGCTCAACAATCTCGGCAGCATGATGGGGGGCAAGTGATGAAGCGCGCCCTGTTGATAGTCGCCCTGCTGGGCAGCGCCACGGCCATGGCCGACAACACTGCCGTGATCAACAACAGCGGCCAGCAGTACGACGGTGTGCTGTCGGTCAACCAGGCCGCCGGCAACCAGCAACAAATGTCCAACAGTCGCGCCATCGCGCTCGGTGGTCAGGCCACCAACGTCGACATTCAGCGCGTCGACGGCAAGGTCGACCCGTCCCTGAACGCCAAGGCAGCGATCCAGGGCAACTCATTCAGCAGTGGCAACGGTGTGCTGGGCATCAACCAGGCGGCCGGGGCCAATAACCAATCCATCAACGCTGTGCGGATCAGCCTCAACCCTGGCCCGCAGAGCATCGATGACAGCGTCCTGTTGCAACAGAACACGACGACGCTGGCAACCGACTCAGGGCTCACCCCCACCACTGGCAGCCGCCAGGTCGTGACCAGCGACCAGGCCTTCACCGGCAGCCGAGGAGTGACACAGGTGAACCAGAGTGCCGGGGTGGGGAACCGAGTGGCTAACACCCTGGGCATCACTATCAAGTAACCGCTTGGTAGACGTTCGTTAGACCGTACCAACACTTAACCAACTAATTAGAAGCAAGGAGAAACACCATGAAACCTCAAATGGCTCTGAAACCAATGGTTTTCGCTCTCGCCGCACTCATGGCTGCTGCTGCTCAAGCGGGTGGCTGGCATCCAACCCCACAACCCACCGGTACCGTGGCCGCTGTCGTCACCGATGTGCAAAAAAGCGAACACAACAAATTCGACGACACCAACACCGAGAACAACGCATCAGCCGACAACTCGGTAAATAGCAACAGCGGTAATGTCGGGGTCAACGCACAATCAGGTTCCGGCAACCAGGCTGACAACGCCGGCGCCATCTCCAGTGCCAAAGGCGACTTCGCCACCGTGTTTGCCGTGATTGATGTCGACCAAGGCAGCTCGCATAACAACTTCGTCAATAAAGGCACGCAAAACAACGCCTCCCTGGACGGCTCCATCACCGGCAACTCCGGCAACGTGGGTTACAACGGCCAGGCCGGCCAGGGCAACCAGGGTAAAAACAACCTGGCCATCACCACCGCTGACGGCAAGAACATCGCAGCGGCCTCCAACACCGAGCAGAACTCTCTCAACAACAGCTACCTGAACACGGCCGCCAGCAGCCATGGTTATGGCAAGCCTCAATACGTGTCCAACAACGCAAGCCTCGACAACTCGGTTAACCGCAACTCCGGCAACGTAGGTGTCAACCTGCAATCGGGTGCGGGCAACCAAGGCAGCAACAGCCTGTCGATCGGCCAAGGTTGCAGCGTCTGCGCCAGCGGCGTGCGCTTCTGATCCAACGGGGCCTTGGCGACAAGGCCCTTTTTTTTCCAGTGTCCAACAGGTCATTCGATCATGCGTATCGCGACCCTCACCCTCTTGATGTTGCTCACCGGCACGACCTGGGCAGGCACCATGGCGGTTTCCGCCATGCCCGGTGGTGCGGTGATTTTCAAGAAGGTCGAGAGCATCCGTGAACGCAGGTTCGCCAACCTGGTGGAACAGAAAACCGATTTCAGCTGCGGTGCCGCGGCACTCGCCACCATCCTGCGCCAGGCCTATTGGCTGGACGTCGACGAAGCACACATCATCAAAGGCATGCTGGTCACCGCCGACCAGGACCTGGTACGAACCCAGGGTTTTTCCATGCTGGACATGAAGCGCTACCTCGAAAGCATCGGCATGCGTGCCCGGGGCTACAAGATCGCGCCCGAGACCCTGCTGACCGTGAAAATCCCCGTGGTGGTGCTGCTGGAAATCCGCGGCTACAAGCACTTCGTGGTGTTGCAACGGGCCGACAAGGACTGGGTGTACATCGGCGACCCCGTATTGGGCCACAAGCGCTATTCCCATGACGATTTCGTCAAAGGCTGGAATGGCATTGTCTTCGCCGTACTGGGCGAGGGTTACGACAAGGCCAACGTGTTGCTCGACCCGCCCCTGCCGCTGACCGCCAAGAGCCAGATGAATGAGTTCCGGCCCGTGGGCGATGCCGAGCTGATGGATTTCGGTTTTATCCAGAGCGACTTCTTCTAGAAGCGCAATAAGGGGCAGGACGCCCCAGGAGCAGCAGATGAACACTTCCCGTTGGCTGACGGTCTTGTGTCTGGCCGCCTCAATGCCTGCTTATGCGTCCTCGGGGTTCAAGCCCATCGAACTCAAGGACGCCGAAATGGCCGAGCTGCGTGGCCGTTACGTGATGCCGGGGCGCATCATCAGCTTTGGCATTGTCATGAGCAGCACCTGGACCAATGCCGAAGGTAGCAACATCACCGGCACGGCCAACATGCAGATCGACAAGACCACCATTACGCCACAGTTCTACGTGCAAACTACCGGCTCGACCGGTACCGGCACGCGCCCCAACACAGGCACCGGAAATGTGGTCGGTGGTGCCGGCCTCGGCAGCGGCCAGGGCGTGACCCAAAGTGTACGCACCGCCGGCGATGGCAACGCCGCCTACAACAATGTGGGCATCAACGTCGAGAATGGGGTTACCCCCGCCAATAACCTGCAGTCCGGCCAGGTGCTGGTGGCTGGCGGCACAGTGACCGGCGCCAGCGCCGCGGGCCGTGTCAGCGTTTCGGCAAACAATGCCGGCGTGCAGATGGCCATCCAGGCCAATCACAACCAGGGCAACAGCCTGCAACAGATCGGCGCGGGGAACGTGCTGCAGGGCACGGTTTTGACCGGCGATAGCAACCTTGTCAGAAACATCACCCAGATCAATGTTGTGATGAACAATAACGGGCTGAACAACGCCGCGTTGAACTGCAACCTGGATCAACTTAAAGGCCTACGCACGCTCGGTTATTGAACTACGCTGACCCTCGACACTTACGCATTAGAAAAGGACGGCTTATTTCATGCATCGATCGTTATCGCTACGTGCGGTGGTTTGTTTGAGTACGCTCTTGCCCGCATCCGTACTGTATGCCGCGCCAGACGCTGACATCGAAACCCTGAAGAAGGAACTGCTGGAACTCAAGCAACGTTACGACGTGCAGCAAAAAGCTCTGGCGGTGCTGGAGCAACGTGTGCGCCAGGTCGAGGACCAACCGGCAACGCCTGCCCCCAGGCGCCTGGCTAAATCACCTGCCGACTTCAAGAACGGCGCTAACGCTGTCGCGGCCAGCGGTACGGGCGCAGCCGCGGCGTCCGGAGGCGCTGGCGGAGGTGGCAGCTCCTACGGCCAGGCCCTCAAGGACGACTCGGCCCCTGCGCAAAGTGTGAGCAACCTGTACAACGAAGCCAGCGGCTTTTTCGGCAACGGCAAGTTCAGCGTGGAAACCGGCATCACGTATGCCCGTTATGACGCGCGCCAGTTGACGCTCAATGGTTTCCTGGCGCTGGACTCGATCTTCCTGGGCAACATCAACCTGGACCGGATCAAGTCCGACAGCTGGACCCTGGACCTCACCGGGCGCTACAACGTCGACAACCGCTGGCAGTTCGACCTGAACGTGCCGGTGGTGTACCGCGAGTCCACCTACCAGTCGGGCGGCGCCGGCAACGACGCCACGGCCACCTCCGAAGGCTCCGTGACCCGCGACCCGACCATCGGCGATGTCAACTTTGGCGTGGCCTACAAGTTCCTCGACGAAACCCCGACCTTGCCGGATGCGGTGGTGTCCGTGCGCGTCAAGGCACCGACGGGCAAGGAGCCTTTCGGCATCAAACTGGTCAAGCAACCGAACAACGACAACCTCTACGTGCCCGAAAGCCTGCCGACGGGCAACGGGGTCTGGTCTGTTACGCCGGGCATTTCCCTGGTCAAGACCTTCGACCCGGCCGTGTTGTTCGGTTCGTTGTCGTACACCCACAACTTTGAAGACTCTTTCGATGACATCAGCAGTGAAGTCAATCAGAAGGTGGGAGGCAAGGTGCGCCTGGGCGACAGCTTCCAGTTCGGGGTCGGCGTAGCGTTTGCCTTGAACGAGAAGATGAGCATGTCGTTCTCGGTGTCCGACCTGGTGCAACGCAAGAGCAAGCTCAAGCCGGATGGCGGCGACTGGCAATCGGTGGTGTCCAGCGATGCCAACGCCGGCTATTTCAACGTGGGCATGACCATTGCCGCCTCGGATAACCTGACCATCGTGCCGAACCTGGCGATCGGCATGACCGATGATGCGCCGGACTTTACGTTCAGCCTGAAATTCCCGTATTACTTCTGATTGGCTTGCCCGCAGGCGTTGTGTCAGTTGCTGCATCTGTGACTGCACTACCGCTTTCGCAGGCAAGCCAGCTCCCACATTGGCCATGCATTGCCCACAGAATCAGCGCCTGGCACAGATCCCCTGTGGGAGCGGGCTTGCTCGCGAAGGCGGTATGTCAGCCACTGAAGCTTTAACTGAACCACCGCTTTCGCAGGCAAGCCAGCTCCCACATTGGCCATGCATTGCCCACAGAATCGGCGCCTGGCGAAGATCCCCCTGTGGGAGCGGGCTTGCTCGCGAGAGCGGCGTGTCAGTCACTGAAGCTTTAACTGAACCACCGCTTTCGCAGGCCTGCTCCCACGTTGGGTCTACCCGCCCTAGCGGATCTGGTGTTTGTGCAGCAACCGGTAGAATGTCGGCCGGGAAATCCCCAGCACGCGGGCTGCGACACTGAGGTTGTCGCTGTGCCGGTTGAGCACATCGCACAGCGCTTGGCGTTCGGCGCGGTGTTTGTAGTCTTCCAGTGTTGCCATCGGTGCCGAAATAACCTGCTGGCCTTGCAGCCCCAGGTCAACCGCTTCGATCTGCCGCCCTTCGGCCAACACCAGGCCGCGGCGCACGCGGTTGGCCAGTTCACGCACATTGCCCGGCCACGGGTGTTGCCCCATCGCCACCAAGGCCTCTTCGCTGAAACTGCGCGGGCGCCGCCCGGTTTCCTGGCTATAGAAACGTGAAAAATGGTTGGCCAGCATCGCCACATCGCCATGGCGTTCACGCAACGGCGCGGTGACCACTTGCAGGACATTCAGGCGGTAATACAGGTCTTCGCGAAACGCGCCCTTCTCCACCGCGGCCTCAAGGTTGACGTGAGTGGCGGCCAACACGCGTACATCCACCGGTATCGGCTGGCTTCCGCCGACGCGTTCGATGTGCTTTTCCTGAAGAAAGCGCAACAAGTTGGCTTGCAGCTCCATCGGCAGATCGCCAATTTCATCGAGGAACAGCGTGCCGCCGTTGGCCGCTTCAATACGCCCGATTTTGCGCTGATGAGCGCCGGTAAACGCGCCTTTTTCGTGGCCGAACAGCTCGGACTGGATCAGGTGTTCAGGGATGGCGCCGCAGTTGATCGCGACAAACGGCTTGGCGTGCCGTTGGGATTGGCGGTGCAAAGTCTTGGCCACCAACTCTTTACCCGTGCCACTGTCACCGCGGATCAACACCGGGGATTCCGTCGGCGCCAGCTTGGACAACAACTTGCGCAACTCACGAATGGGGCGGCTCTCGCCCAGCAATTCGTGGGGCTCATCCACCGGCGCGTAGCCCTTGCCACGCAGGCGCGCCATGCCGAACGCACGGCCCAGGGTCACCTGCACCCGGGACACATCGAAGGGCAAGGTGTGGAAGTCGAAGAACCATTCGCAGACAAAATCGCCGACGTTCTGCAAACGCAGTACATCCTGGCTGAGCACGGCGATCCACTCGGTGCCGCTGCGACCAATCAACTCCTTGACCGCTTCGGGGCGTTCCAGGTGGTCACGTTGCAAACGCAGCAGGCCCACATCGCAGGAGCGCTCACCCACCGCCTCCAGGGCACAGCTGTCCACTTCCCAGCCGGCGGTGCGTAAACCGGGCAAGAGCCCGTGGCAGTCGTCACAGGGGTCGACCACCAGTAAGCGGCGTTGGGGGGGCGTCGCAATCATGACTATTCCTTGGCGCCAAGATTGTTAAAGTTATTTAGAAACAACAGTTTGTGGCGACTGCTGGTAACCCTAGCAAGATCTTGACGCTGACCTTGTACCATTTCGCTATAAGTGTGGGCAAAAAGCCATGCCTGTTTCGTAGCGCGCCCGAAGTTGCCCGCCAGTGAAAGGCTTATTGCGCTTTCAAAACAGCCGCTTACATGACGTCAATCAGGGAAAGTTAAAATTTCTTGCCCTAGCATGTGACCCGCACCCCACCATCGTGCATCAGTACAAGTAACCCACCGCACGGTCAGCCCAACCGCCGGTACTCACTTGAATGGGCATACAGAGAGAAGACCCAAATGAACGCTCCGCTGCGCATCAACGAAGCTCTTTTGATTGCAGACCGTGCTTTCCAGCCCTTTCAGTGCGTGGCCTGGCACGATGGCGTTGGCGCCCTCAGCCTGAGCGTCATCGACCGTACCAACACCCGCATCGGCAGCAAACAGCTGTCCTCCACTGCGTATACCGACCCGGCTCAACTTGAAAACCTATTGTTGCAGGCCCGTGCCGAGCTCGATAAAGAGGGCCACCAGTTGCAACAGTGGGCAATGCCGAAGTAATTGCATGCAGCAACTTCCAGCCCAAGTAAAACTTGAGCTGGAAGTTGTGCAGTCATACGTCAGTCATTAACGTGCGGTGAGAATAAAACGCTCGAACGCCTCGGCAGCGCCGTCCTCGACATTACTGCCGGTGACCACATTGGCTTGGCGCTTGACGGTTTCTTCGGCCTGGCCCATGGCAATCGACAACCCCGCCACATGAAACATCGCCGGGTCATTGCCACCGTCGCCAATCGCGGCCGTTTGCGCAAGCGGTACGCCCAGGTGCTCGGCCAGGGTTTTCAAGGCTTCGCCTTTGTTGGCCAGCATCGCGGTCACGTCCAGGTACACCGGTTGCGAACGCGACACCTGGGCCAACCCCTGCACTTTGGGCTGCAATTGCGCTTCAAGCTCCACCAACAACTGGGTGTTGTTGCTGGCGGCGACGATCTTGTCGACCCGGTCCAGGTACGGCTCAAAACTCTCTACCACCACCGGCCCATAGCCCAAGCCATCAGCTTCGCGCTGCACCATGGGCCCGGGCGGATCACGGCGCAGCCAGTCACCATCGGCAAACACCCAGACTTCCACGTCCGACTCGGCCGAAAACAGCGCCAGGGTGATCAGTGCCGCTTCCGCCGGCAGATGGTGGGCAACCAGGATGCTGCCATCCGGGTTGACCAACGTGCCGCCATTGAAGCCCGCCACCGGCACATCAATACCGAAGGTTTCGATCAAATGCCGCATGGCCTTGGGCGGACGCCCGCTGGCCAGACTGAAAAGCACCCCGGCCTCGCGCATCGCGCGAATGGCATCGGCGGTGCGTTGGCTGAGGCTGTGGTCGGGATGCAATAGCGTCCCGTCCACATCACTGAGGACAAACCGGATGGGTTGAATCGTGGCGTCACTCATCCGAGGCTATGCCAGGCACGGCCATCGCGGGCCAGCAAGGCATCGGCCGCCGCCGGGCCATCTTCACCCGCCTTGTAGGCCTGGATACCGTCATCTTGCTTCCACGCATCCAGGAACGGCTGCACCGCACGCCAACCGTTCTCGATGTTGTCGGCACGCTGGAACAAGGTCTGGTCGCCGGTCATGCAGTCATAGATCAGGGTTTCGTAACCCGTCGACGGCTGCATTTCGAAGAAGTCCTTGTAGTCAAAGCCCAATTCGATATTGGCCATCTCCAGGGTCGGCCCGGGCTGCTTGGCCAACAGGTCGAACCACATGCCTTCGTTCGGCTGGATCTGAATCTTCAGGTAAGTGGGCTTGAGCTCATCGACTTCGGTATCGCGAAATTGCGCATACGGCGCCTGCTTGAAGCAGATCACAATCTCGGTGTCGCGGATGCTCATGCGCTTGCCGGTCCGCAGGTAAAACGGCACACCGACCCAACGCCAGTTATCAATCATCACTTTCAGCGCGACGAAGGTCTCGGTGCTGCTGTCGGGCGCGACGTTGGCTTCTTCGCGATAACCGGGCAATGGCTTGCCGGCAATTTCTCCGGCGGTGTATTGGCCGCGCACCGAGTTGGCCCGCGCATCTTCCAGCGACCAGGGGCGGATCGCACCGACCACTTTGGCCTTCTCACCCCGCACCGCGTCGGCACCAAAGGCTGCCGGCGGTTCCATGGCAACCATCGCCAGCAACTGGAACAGGTGGTTGGGCACCATGTCCCGCAGCGTGCCGGTCTTCTCGAAGAAGTTGCCCCGGGTTTCAACGCCGACGGTTTCAGCGGCAGTAATTTGCACGTGATCGATGTAGTGGTTGTTCCAGAACGCTTCGAACAGCACGTTGGAGAAACGGCTGACCAGGATGTTCTGCACCGTCTCCTTGCCCAGGTAATGGTCGATGCGGTAGATCTGCTTCTCGCTCATCACCTTGAGCAGGCAGGCGTTGAGCGCCTCGGCGGTGGCCAGGTCGGAGCCGAACGGCTTCTCGATGACCACGCGGCGAAAGCCATCGTCGGTTTCATTCAACAAGCCGGCACTGCCCAGGCGCTGCACCACTTCACTGAAGAAGCGCGGTGCAGTGGCGAGATAGAACACCGCATTACCGGTGCCGCTGTCAGCGATCTTGCTGGCGATATCGGCATAGGTGCTGTCGTCGAGGAAATCGCCCTCGACGTAGCTGATGCCCTTGGCCAATTGCGCCCACAACGCAGGGTCGAGGGCGTTTTCGGCATTGCCCCGGACCTTGCTGGAGGCTTCGGTACGAATGAAGTCTTCGAGTTTCTTGGCAAAGTCCGCATCGCTGATGGCGTTGTGATCAACGCCGACAATACGCAGGCCATCGCCCAGCAACCCGTCGCGGCTCAGGTTGTACAGCGCCGGCATGAGCAGGCGCTTGACCAGGTCGCCATGGGCGCCAAACAGAAACAACGTGGTGGGTGGAGCAGGTTCGGCCTTAGGTTTTTTGCCGTTGGCGGTCATTTTTTGGAAGTCTCCACATGGCCGCCAAAGCCGAAGCGCATGGCAGACAGCATTTTGTCACCGTAGGTGCTCTGCTGGCGGGAACGGAAACGCGCGAACAGCGAGGTCGACAACACCGGAACCGGCACCGCCTGCTCCATGGCTGCTTCGATGGTCCAACGGCCTTCACCGCTGTCGGCCACGGAGCCTGAGTAGCCGTCCAGTTTCGGGTCGGTGGCCAGGGCGTCGGCGGTCAGGTCCAGCAGCCAGGACGACACCACGCTGCCACGACGCCAGACTTCGGCGATGTCGCCAACGTTGAGGTCAAAGCGTTGGTCTTCCGGCAGGTTTTCCGAGTTCTTGGTCTTGAGGATGTCAAAACCTTCGGCAAACGCCTGCATCATCCCGTACTCGATGCCGTTGTGGATCATCTTGACGAAGTGGCCCGAACCCGCTGGGCCGGCGTGGATGTAACCCTGCTCGGCACGTGGGTCGGCAGAGGCCGAACGGTCCTTGGTGCGCGGGATGTTACCCAGGCCCGGCGCCAGGCTTTTGAAGATCGGGTCGAGGCGATTCACGGTCTCGGTGTCGCCACCGATCATCATGCAATAGCCACGCTCCAGGCCCCAGACGCCGCCCGAGGTGCCCACGTCCACATAGTGCAGGCCCTTTTCAGCCAGGGCCTTGCCGCGACGCACGTCGTCCTTGTAGTTGGTGTTGCCGCCGTCGATGATCACATCGCCGTCTTCCAGCAGTTCGCTCAGCACGTTGATGGTGTCTTCGGTGGGCGCGCCCGCCGGCAACATCACCCAGACAGCGCGAGGCTTTTGCAGGCCGGCCACCAGCGCTTTCAAGTCGGCGACGCCGGTGGCGCCCTCCTCGCTCAGAGCTTTGACGAAGGCTTCGTTACGGTCGTATACAACGGTGGTATGCCCATTGAGCATCAGGCGCCGCGCAATGTTACCGCCCATGCGGCCTAGTCCGATAATCCCCAGTTGCATGTGCTGATGCTCCTAACTTCTAAAAAATGTGTGACATAGTTTATAGCGCAATGAGGCTAATGAGGGTTAGTCCAGAGCGGATCCGTGTAGTTTCATGACAAAAAAGTTGCCATCGTTTCACCATCACCCCGGCAAAAGTCACACGACCACCAAAAATAAAAAAGTTCCCTTGCAGCGAAAAAGAATTCAAACTTGCTTCCGACTGTTGCCAAAAACCTGTTTTGGCACCGCGATCTACCGGCTATTTGCGAGGTAAGCAATGAGCACAGCACAGATGACCCGTCCGCCACAGACCCTCTACGTCACTATCCGTCGCGATGAACTGCGCCAGTTGAAAGACGAGCGTGATCAGTTGCAACAGGAAGTCCTGCGCCTGCGTTCACACCTTCAAGCCCATCTCGATCAGCCGTCGGATGCCAAGCCTGCGCTGTGCTGAAGCCCGCGCCAGTAGCCTTGTAAGGCAATACCTACAGAAAACTCACAAAGTTTTCACACTCCCCTCTTGATACTCCCGTTCCGCGATGCCGCTCACTTCCTGGGCGGCCCGATGTTGCGCGCCTGTGCGCGACAATCTTTTTCTGATGGGGCGCTGGATGGCGATGTTCAAACGCAGCACGACGACTGCGAAAGGCTTTGATTGGGCCGGCCTTGGCTGGTTATTCCTGTTTTTCTGGTATTTCTCGGGTATTACCCAACTTCTTATCCAACTGACCGGCACCTCCGGCTTCAGTGGCTTCCGCCAGGCCTTCTTCATGAGTGCGCTGTGGCTGGCGCCGATGTTGCTATTCCCGCGTCGTACGCGCCTGCTCGCCGCCTTGATCGGCGTGGTGCTGTGGGCTTGCTCTATGGCGAGCCTGGGTTATTTCTTCATTTACCAGCAGGAGTTCTCCCAGAGCGTCATCTTCATCATGTTCGAGTCGAACATCTCTGAAGCCGGCGAATACGCCACCCAATACTTTGCCTGGTGGATCGTGCTGGCGTTCATTGCCCACACCGCCTTCGCCATCTTTCTGTGGACGCGCTTGCGCCCGGTGTACCTGCCGCGCGGCCAGTCGATCGTGGCAGCCATTGCCATCGTCCTGGCAGTGGTGGGCTACCCACTGGTCAAGCAGATCGCCACCAGCGAAACCATGGAATTGGCCATCGACCGTTTCGAAACCCGCATCGAGCCTGCCGTGCCTTGGCAGATGATCGTCGCCTACCGTCGCTACACCGAGCAGTTGGACAACATGCAAGGCATGCTCACCAGTGCGAGCAAGATCCCACCCTTGAACAACCTCAAGGACAGCATGGCCGGCCAGCCGTCCACACTCGTATTGGTGATCGGCGAGTCCACCAACCGCCAGCGCATGAGCCTCTACGGCTACCCGCGCAACACCACGCCGGAACTGGACAAGCTGCGCGACCAGTTGGCCGTGTTCGATAACGTCATCACCCCGCGCCCGTACACCATTGAAGCACTGCAACAGGTGCTGACCTTCGCCGACGAAGAAAACCCGGACCTGTACCTCAAGACGCCGTCGATTGTCAGCGTGATGAAACAGGCTGGCTACAAGACCTTCTGGATCACCAACCAGCAGACCATGACCAAACGCAACACCATGCTCACGACCTTTTCCGAACAGGCCGACGAGCAGGTGTACCTCAACAACAACCGCAACCAGAACGCCCGTCAGTACGACGGCGATGTACTGGCGCCGTTTTCCAAGGCCCTGGCCGATACCGCCGAGCGCAAGTTCATCGTGGTGCACCTGCTGGGCACCCACATGAGCTACCAGTACCGCTACCCGCCAACCTTCGACAAGTTCACCGACCGCCAGGGCGTGCCGGCGGGTGTCAGCGATGCGCAGTTGCCGACCTACAACAGCTATGACAACGCCGTGCTGTACAACGACTTCGTGGTCTCCAGCCTGATCAAGGACTACGCCAAGACCGACCCCAACGGCTTTTTGCTGTACCTGTCGGATCACGGCGAAGACGTGTTCGACTCCGCCGGCCATGACACCTTGGGCCGTAACGAAGGCAAGCCGACTGCGCCGATGTACACCATCCCGTTCATGGCCTACGCCTCGCCAAAATGGCGCGCAAGCCACGACTGGAGCTTTGCCGGCGACTTGCAGCGGCCTTACAGCAGTTCGCAGTTGATCCACACCTGGGCCGACATGGCAGGCTTGAGTTTCGACGAACTGGACCACAGCAAGAGCCTGGTGAGCGACAGCTTCAAGCCACGCCCGCTGTTGATCGGCAACCCTTACGAGACCAAGCAGAAGGCGCTTATCGACTTCAGCCTGATCAAGCCCAAGAAGGCCGACGGCGCCGAAGTGGTGGTCAAGTAAGCCAGGGCCTTGTAACAGAAAGATAACAATCATTCTCGTTTGAGCCTAAAGTTCCGCAGCTCCTTTCGTCTTTGAACCATGCCCTCCCTGCCTGGGGAGGTATCAAAGACGACAAGGAGTCTGCAGTGATGTTCGCGCCCTTCACCCGTTCCATGACCTTCACCCTCGGCCTGTTCAGCCTGGCGCTGAGCCCGGATTCGCTGGCCGACACCACCCCCGAAACAGCCCCTACCCAAGCCTTGGAACTGGGCGCGACCACTATCAGCGCCGACGGCCTGGGCTCCACCACCGAGCATACCGGCGCCTACACCACCGGTTCGATGAGCACCGCCACGCGGCTGAACCTCTCCGTCAAGGAAACCCCGCAATCGATCTCGGTGGTCACACGCCAGCAGATGGACGACTTCAATCTTAATACCCTGACGGAGGTGTTGCGCCAGACCACGGGCGTCAACGTTCAGCATTACGACTCCGATCGTGTCTACTACTCCGCCCGAGGCTATGGCATCAACAACTTCCAGGTTGACGGCATGCTCAACACCTTCGGCTACATGAAGACCGACGCCGACACCATCATCTACGACCGCATCGAAGTAGTGCGCGGCGCGACGGGCCTGACCACGGGCGCAGGCGACCCTTCGGCCACCGTCAACATGGTGCGCAAGCGCCCTACCGCGCAGTGGCAGGCCAAGACCGGCATCAGTGGCGCCAGCCATGACAACTACTACAGCTACGTTGATGTGGGCGGCCCGCTGGCGTTCGACGGCAAGCTGCGCGGGCGCAGCGTGCTGGCCTACCGCGACAGTCGGTCCTTTCGTGACAACTATGGGCTGCAGCGGGCAGTGGGCTACGGCATCCTCGAGGCTGATCTTTCCGACGATACCGTGCTGGCCGTCGGCTTTGATTACCAGGACAAACAGGTACAGGGCACCTCCTGGGGCACCGTGCCCTACTGGAACAGCCAGGGCGGCAAGGCCAGGCTACCCCGCTCCACCAACATGGCGGCGCACTGGAGCTCCTGGCCACTGACCGACAAGACCACCTTCGCCACCCTCGACCATCGGCTCGGCGGCGACTGGCACTTGAAGGCCGCCTACACCCATCGCCAAAGCGACACCGATGGCAAGGTGTATTACGGCGGCGCCGGCTTCCCCAACCCCGACCGCAGCGGCATGACGGCCTGGGCCAGCCATATGCGCGGTACCTCGCGCATGGAGGCCATCGACCTCAACCTGGCCGGTAGCTACACGCTGCTGG
Organism: Pseudomonas sp. AL10; assembly: GCF_029960685.1. Lineage (NCBI taxonomy): Bacteria > Pseudomonadati > Pseudomonadota > Gammaproteobacteria > Pseudomonadales > Pseudomonadaceae > Pseudomonas > Pseudomonas sp. AL10. Next base: position 38,306 of record NZ_JASBQZ010000030.1, on the reverse strand, counting down.
GCCGCGAACACGCGCTGATGATGGGCTATGGCGAAGCTGCGCAACGGGATGTCTCGCCCTTTATGCGCAGCGACCTGCCAGACAGCTACTACCCCATCCAGGACTGGAAGCACATGGGCGGCATCGGCAAGTTCACCGACCAGGTGACCGACCTGAAGGGTGAGCACAGCAAGAAGCAACAGAAAGCCGGTTACCTGGCCACGCGGCTGAGCCTCACAGACCGCTTGCACGCCGTGCTGGGCAGCCGTTACGGCAGTTGGGAGCTGGAAAGCGCAGAGCCCAAATACAATGCCAACGACCAACTCACCGCGTCGGGCAAAACCAGCCAGACCCACAATGATATGTGGACGCCCTACGCCGGCCTGCTCTACGACATCACGCCGCAATACACCGTTTACGCCAGCTATACCGACATCTTCAAACCCCAGAACAACCGCGATGCCAACAAGAAGTACCTGGAGCCCGTGGTCGGCAGTAACTACGAAGTGGGCCTCAAGGGCAGTGTGCTGAACGAGCGCTTGAACCTGGCCGCTGCGTACTTCTGGAGCACCCAGGACAACGTCGCCGAGCGAGATGACTCAGTACCGCCCAATCCGGTCACCGGCGAGGAATACTACAAATCCGGCGGCAAAGGTAACAAGGTCAACGGCTTCGAGCTGGAAGCCGCCGGGGAAATCACGCCAAACTGGAATCTGACCGCCGGCTATACCTACACCCATTCGGTCAATGGCTCAGACAAACGCACTAACACCAGCCAACCCTTGAACCTGCTGAAGATCTCCAGCGCCTATCGCCTGCCGGGCGCCTGGCGCAATCTGACGGTCGGCGGCGCCGTGAACTGGCAGAGCGAAACCTACGACTTCAGCAACCGCCCGACCGGGCAGCGCAACAGCGACGGCCGGCCGATCACCACCCGGGCGAAAATCACGCAACAGGGCTATACCGTGGTCAACATGATGTCACGCTACCAGTTCGACGAACAGGTTTCGGCGTCGGTCAACGTGAACAATCTCTTTGATAAGAAATACTACGAGCGCGTTGGTTTTTATAACGGTGTGTATTGGGGCGAGCCGCGTTCCGTCACGTTGGCGCTGGATTGGAAGCTGTAGCCGCGCACATTGAAGTTAACGAAACTGTTAACTTCAACTGCACTTTCAGTTAATTCCCACTTAATAAGATAACGCCATAGTCGCTCCATGATCTGATCACGGAGCGACCGGACACCTATCACTTTTAATTGGGAATACCGCGATGAAAATGTCGACCTTGATGCTGGCCAGCCTGATCACCCTGACCTCCGCCGCAGCCTTTGCAGAGGGCGGTGCAGAACGCTCCAAGGAGTTCTACAACAACTTCAGCTTTATTCAGGAAAAAACCCACGGCAAGGCTGAACAGCAAGTTGCCAGCGCCGATGGCAAGTCGGTTAAATCGGAGACTGTTGATCAGGCACAACCGAACAGTTGATTTAATGCTTACTTAATCCGTAGCACCCTGCGCCATTCTGCTCCTTTGGCAAAGGTTTATTGGGCGCCATTGAATGGCGCCCTTTTTTTGCCGGTTATTTATTACAACGGTTTATGCCAGAACAGCATCCGCCCATGGGCGGGATCAAACACTGAGTCGTCAAACCCGAACTTGCGGTATGCCGACTGCGCCAATTCATTGCCTTCCAGTACCTCGAGGGTGATCTTGCAGCAACCACGCTGCCGGGCGATTTCCTCGACCTTTTGCAGCATCTTCTGACTCAAGCCCAAGCCGCGGAATTGCTCCTTCACCACCACATCGTGGACGTTGATCAAGGGCCGGCAGGCGAAGGTCGAGAAGCCTTCAAAGCAATTGACCAACCCCGCTGGCTCACCTGCGGCAAACGCCAACACGCTGAACGCGTGTGGGCGCTTGGCCAGCTCGGCGGGCAGTTGCTGCAAGAGATCGGCTGGCAGGCTGTGGCCGCCGCCCATCGGATCTTCAGCGTAATGGTTGAGCAGCAGGCCAATGGCGTCGGCATGCACGGCGTTGGTATAGCTGGCTTGCAGCACCAGGATGTCTGGGGTGTCCATGTCCTTCCTCGATAGCGACAACCAGGGAATCGTTTCCCTTTGAGAGGGGCGATTGTAAGCGTGGAGTCGGCAGTAGATGAAGGAGATAAGCTACAAATAGCTGACAGAAAGTGCGAAGGTTGCGCGCATCAAAGCGCGCAATGAGCCCGCAAGCGGCGATTTTTCCTAGGTGGCGAAGCGTTGCAGTTGCATCTCCTGCAGCCGGCTCAGGGTGCGACGGAAAGGAAATTCCAGGTAACCATCGGTGTACAGGTGCTGCAACGGCACACGGGCTTCGATAAAGAGCGGCACCTTACGGTCGTAGCATTCGTCTACCAAGGCAATAAAGCGCCGTACGCTGTCATCGTGCACCGACAACTGCGGCAACTCTCGATCCCCAGCCACCACGCGCTCGGCGCCGTCTTCAGTGCCACGGGCAATTCGGCCCGGGCGTTTCTGTGCACTGAGGTTGGGGACGTCTCCCAGCAGGATGGCGCGGAAGCGATCACACAACAGCATGAAATCCATGGCGGCCAGGGGCTGCTCGCACAAGTCGGCATAACGGCACCAAAGCACGGTGTCACTGGCCTGCACCGTCATGATGGAGCGGTGCCCTACGCTTAATGCCCCGCGGATCACGGTTTGCCCTTGGCTCAATTGTTGAAACACCGCCGCCAGTGCCTCGGGTTGATTCACCCAATAGCGCTGCATGCCAGCGCCGGGATGCAAGCGATGATCCTCGCCACCGTCCACCGCCACCACCTGCATATGCTGCTTGAGCGCATCGATGCCCGGCAGGAAACGCTCACGGTTAAAGCCATCGGCATACAACTGGTCGGGCGGCTGGTTGGACGTACACACCATCACCACGCCTTCCTCGAACATCACCTGGAACAGGCGGCCGAGAATGATCGCATCCCCGATATCATTCACAAACAGCTCATCGAAGCACAGCACGCGCACGGCCTGGCTCAGCTCCCGGGCCAGCGCCTGCAAGGGGTCTTGGGTGCCCGTGAGCTGGAATAAGCGCTGGTGCACCCACGCCATGAAGTGGTGAAAATGCTGGCGCCGCGCCGGCACGCGCAGGCTTTGGTAGAACTGGTCCATCAGCCAGGTCTTGCCGCGCCCCACGGGGCCCCACAGGTACACGCCGGCAATCGGTGAACGCCCTTGGTGCAAGGCCTCGTGACAGGCTTGCAGGGCTTGGACCGCCCGGCGCTGGGCGTCATCGGCGACGAAACCTGGCTGGGTGATGGCGTGTTGATAAGCGGCGAGAGGCGAGTCGAAAGTCATGCTTGCCAGTATGACTGATACACCGGATATGTACTCAGCTTGATCCCGCGACGGCCTGCCAACCGACGCCTATCTACCTGGCCCCCCACGATCCAACTGTGGGAGCTGGCTTGCCTGCGATAGTGGCCTGACAGCCTATACCTATCTAACTGACACCCCCGCGATCCAACTGTGGGAGCTGGCTTGCCTGCGATGACGGCCTCACAGTCGACACTGTTATACCGAGTACATATCCATTGCTGCGCTAACGGCTACTTAGGGTTCCGCCCTGACGGCGGCTCACTTTGCAAAAGCCGGGATGCCGGCCCAGGCCAAAGTAAGCAAAACGCTCTGGCCCCACCACTCGGCACCTCGCTTAGGCTCGGTGTGCCCGTAATCCGCCAGCGTGGTTTAACGGGGCGCCTAAGATCAAAAGCAGATCAAGATCAAGAGCGGCTCGCTTCGCATCGTGGTTACCGTTTGCTGCTACAGCCCAAACAGTTGTATCGGGAGCAAGCAGCGTCGCATTAAAGCTACAGATCAGTGATTTCCTTGTGGCGCGGCACCAGCGTCTTCATCACGCTCCAGGCCACCAGGTAAGCCAGGGCGCAGATGGCGAACATGATCATGTAGCCGGTATGGATGTCGTTGATGGACTTGTAATAGTCGAACACCCAACCGCCGATCTTGGTCATGAGCACGCCGCCCAAGCCACCGGCCATGCCGCCAATGCCGACCACCGAGGCCACTGTTTTCTGCGGGAACATGTCGGACACGGTGGTGAATATATTGCATGACCACGCCTGGTGTGCCGAAGCGCCCACGCCGATCAGCAGCACCGGCACCCAGAAGCTGAGGTAACCCAGCGGCTGCGCCAGCAACACCACCAGCGGGAACAGCGCAATCACCAGCATGGCTTTCATGCGCCCGTCATAGGGGGCATCGCCGCGTGCCATGAAGTAGCTGGGGAACCAGCCGCCGCCAATGCTGCCGACCATGGTCATGCTGTACAGCACCGCCAACGGCATCACGATATCGGCGCCTTTCATGCCGTATTGGGCAGACAGGTAGGTGGGCAGCCAGAACAGGAAAAACCACCACACGCCGTCAGTCATGAACTTGCCGAAGGCAAACGCCCAGGTCTGGCGGTAGGTCAACAGTTTGAACCAGGAGACTTTCTTCCCTGAGGTGCCCGTCGGCGCCGGGGTGAACGGCTGTACGGTCTGGTCGCTGCGGATGTAGGCCAGCTCTTCAGGCGACAGACGTTTTTGCTGTTCCGGTTTTTCGTACACGGCGGCCCACACGCCTACCCACACAAAACCCAGCATGCCGATGACCATAAAGGCCGCCTCCCAGCCCCACAGGCCGGCAATCAAGGGGACACAGATGGGCGCCAGGATCGCGCCGACATTGGCGCCGGAGTTGAAGATGCCGGTAGCCAGGGAGCGTTCTTTCTTGGGGAAATATTCGGCAGTGGCCTTGATCGCGATCGGGAAGTTACCCGCTTCGCCAATCGCCAACACCGCCCGTGAAAGCATGAAGCCGGCGATCGACACCGGGATCACCGCCAGGCCAATGGCGCCGCTGACGGCTGCGATACCCTCGCCCATCGGCACCGAAAACGCATGCATGATCGCGCCGGTGGACCAGATACCAATCGCTACTACATAAGCGGCCTTGGTGCCGATCTTGTCGACGAAGCGCCCGGCAAACAGCATGGAAATGGCGTAGACAAACTGGAACACCGCCGCGATGTTGGCGTAATCGGTGTTGCTCCAGCCAAACTGCGTCGAGAGTTGCGGCGCCAACAGGCTGAGCACCTGGCGGTCGAGGTAATTGACCGTGGTGGCGAAAAACAACATCGCGCAGATCGTCCAGCGATAGCTGCCGACCGCCTGGCCGACACGAAGGGCACTGATGGGCTCGTTCAGATTCATGGCATCACTTTTTATTTTTGTTAGGTAGGACATATGTAACGTCATATGTCGTCGTACAACTGCGAGTTTTATAGCGAGACGCCCACGCAGTGTCAATCGCAAAGATTGCCGCTTATCGAGGATTTACGTGGAATAGGAAAATGTCAGGCTTGTGCAGTTGTAGGATGACAAACCCGGAGCACCAGGCTGGGCGCTTGACCGGGGACATCCTCCAGCAGGCCAAAACGTTGCATGCCGAGTTTCTCCAGTACGCGGATCGACGCAGCATGATCGGGCCGCACCAGGCCGAAGACTTCTGGTAAAGACAGGGTGTCGAACGCCAGCGCCAGTGCATCCCGCCCCAGCTCAGTGGCATACCCCTGCCCCCAGGCCTCGACGGCCAGGCGATAACCAAGGTTGATGCGCCGCTGCGTCAGGTAGTTAAGTGGCGCAATGCCGCCAAATCCGATGATGTGTTCGGGGCTCTCTTTCCGGGCAATTGCCCACCAGCCGTAACCCTGGGATGCCCATTGCTCCAGCCAGTGATCCAATAGCCGTTGTGCCGCATCCAGGTTGGGCAGCGGGCCGGCAGGATTGAACAAATTGGTCTGTGCATCACCGAAGATCGCGAACAATCGCTGAACGTCTGCGTGCCGTGGTTGGCGGTAGGTGAGCCGCGAGTGGCTGCTGGGCATATGACTGACTTCCCTGTTCTATCTAACAATGACAACCCCCTGTGGGAGCGCTCGAGCTTTAGCGAGGCCGCGATGGCGATAGTTCAGGCAACATAAATGCCAACAGTACCGCCGCCTTCGTAGCCTCGCCGGGGCTCGACAACTCCCACATTTGATCTGTTTTGCCGCTAGTTATGCATAGGCCTCGAAAACCGAAGGTTTCATCCCATGCGAGAAAAAATACACAAAGCGGTGAATTATTTCGTGTCCACTTGTATCTGAACTGACAGAGCGGTGCCATCGTAGCGATGGCACCTCCCCTGTTCAGCTTTTGAGTGGCCCGCATGAAACTACGTAAAAAACGCGTCAAACCCATCGGATTGAAAGACATCACCATTGTCGACGACAACAAGATGCGCAAGGCGATCACCGCCGCCGCACTTGGCAATGCCATGGAATGGTTCGACTTTGGCGTCTATGGCTTTGTCGCCTATGTGCTGGGCAAGGTGTTCTTCCCTGACGCTTCCCCCAGCGTGCAGATGATCGCAGCGCTGGCCACCTTCTCCGTCCCCTTCCTGATTCGCCCGCTGGGCGGCCTGTTCTTCGGCGCACTGGGCGATAAGTACGGGCGGCAAAAAGTCCTGGCCGCCACCATCGTGATCATGTCCCTGAGCACGTTCGCCATCGGCTTGATCCCCGGCTATGCCTCCATTGGCATCTGGGCGCCAATCCTGTTGCTGCTGTGCAAAATGGCCCAGGGTTTCTCGGTGGGCGGCGAGTACACCGGCGCGTCGATTTTCGTGGCTGAATACGCCCCGGACCGCAAGCGTGGCTTCCTTGGCAGTTGGCTGGACTTCGGCTCCATCGCCGGTTTCGTCCTCGGCGCGGGTGTGGTGGTGTTGATCTCCACCGTGCTCGGTGAAGCAGAATTCGAGGCCTGGGGCTGGCGCCTGCCGTTCTTCCTCGCCCTGCCTCTGGGCATCATCGGCCTGTACCTGCGCCACGCACTGGAAGAAACCCCAGCGTTCCAACAGCATGTCGACAAACTTGAACAGGGTGACCGCGAAGGCTTGAGCCACGGCCCTAAAGTCTCGTTCAAGGAAATCGCCACCAAGCACTGGCGCAGCCTGCTGACCTGCATCGGTATCGTCGCGGCTACCAACGTGACCTACTACATGCTGCTCACCTACATGCCGAGCTACCTGTCCCACAACCTGCACTATGCCGAAAACAGCGGCGTGCTGATCATCATCGCGATCATGGTCGGCATGTTGTTCGTGCAGCCGTTCATTGGCTTTGTCAGCGACAAGATCGGCCGCAAGCCGTTCATCATCGCCGGCAGCATTGGCCTGCTGTTCCTGTCGATCCCGGCTTTCATGCTGATCACCAGCGGCAAGACCGGCCTGATTTTCGGCGGTCTGTTGATTCTGGCGGTGGTGCTGAACTTCTTTATCGGTGTGATGGCTTCGACCTTGCCGGCGATGTTCCCCACCCACCTGCGCTACAGCGCCCTGGCCAGTGCCTTCAACGTCTCGGTACTGATCGCCGGTGTCACGCCCACTGCGGTGGCCTGGCTGGTGGAGAGCACCAACAACCTGTACATGCCCGCTTATTACTTGATGGTGTTCGCGGTGGTTGGCCTGATCACGGGCCTGACCATGAAGGAAACCGCCAACAAGCCCCTGCGCGGTGCGGCCCCGGCGGCTTCCGACATGGAAGAAGCCAAGGAGTTGCTGCAGGAGCATCACGACAATATCGAGCAGAAAATCGAAGACATCGACGCCGAGATTGCCGCGCTGCAAACCAAGCGGGAAAACCTGGTACAGCAACACCCGCGTATCAATTAATAACCTGACTGTGCGTGGTCGCGACCTGCGACCACGCCATTGGAGCGTTCAGCATGGTTTCAAGCGTCACCGCCGCACACAGGTTACTCAGCGCAGACGAGCGCGCCGCCATTGCCGAAATTGAAGCAACCACCAACATCCTCAAGCTGGTCACTCGTCTGACCGGGATGAGATTCGCCGGCATCGCCAAGTTCACTGACCAGGAATGGGTGGTGTGTTCGGCCTACGACCCGCTGCAAATGGGCATCAACGTCGACGACGTACTCGACCTTGAAACTACCCTGTGCAGTGAGTTCTGCATCAACCCACACACCCTGTTCATTCCCCAGATCAGCCAGAACGGCCGTTTCGCGTCACGCCCGGTGGTCAAGCAATACGCCATCGAAAGCTACGCCGGCGCGCCGATCTTCCTGCCCGATGGCCGCCTGTTCGGGGCGCTGTGTGCGCTGGACTCACGGGCCATGCTGTTCGACGACCCGAACCTGCCGGAAACCCTGAGCCTGTTCGCCCGGCTGATTGGCTGCATCTTCTACGCTAATTTGACCCCGGCGGATCACTGACACCCGCCCTGCCCCGCAGTGTTGCCATGTCGCGCTTGGGCGGCACCCCGAACAGCCGGCTGTACTCACGGCTGAATTGCGACGGGCTCTCATACCCGACTTTGAACGCGGCACTGGACACATCCTGGTGCTCGTTCAACATCAATCGTCGTGCTTCATTCAGACGCAGCCATTTCTGGTATTGCAGCGGGCTCATCGCGGTCAGTTGCCGGAAGTGATGGTGAAAGGTCGCCGCGCTCATTTGCACCCGCGCTGCCAGCTCTTCCACACGCAGGGTGACGTCGAAATTCAACTTCAGCCAATCGATGGCCTTGGCAATCCGGTAGCCCTGCCCGTCCACCGAGCAGATCTGGCGCAGTCGGCCGGCCTGGTCGCTTTTCAATAGCCGGTAATGAATCTCGCGCTGGATCAATGGCGCGAGTACCGGGATAGCCTCGGGTTCGTCCAGCAACGCCACCAGGCGCGCGAATGCGGCCAGCATGCCGTCGGTGACCGTGCCGATCCCCACACCCTTCATGACCGCACGCTCACGCACCGGCGGCAAGCCACCCTGGGCGATCAGCTCGGCGAGCATGCGCAGGTCCAGCTTGAACGTCAGCCCCAGGCACGGCTGCTCGGGGCTGGCCGCCAGCACCTCGGAATTGGCGGGGATGTCCAACGATGTCACCAGGAACCGGGACGTGTCGTAGGGATAGCCCTCGCCGCCCACCCACAACTGCTTCTCGCCCTGGGCCACCAGCACGATGCACGGCTCAACCATGCACACCACCGGCGCAGCGGGTTGCTCACGCCGATAAAAGCCCAGGCCGGGGATCGGCATGGCGTAGTCGCCGGGCGACGGCGTGCGCGAACCAATCGACTGGATCAGCGCGTTCAATGGGGTGGGAGTGGACGTCATGACAGACCCTTTCAATGCTTCATTGCACTTTACCCGCGCAAGCCACGGGCGTCGTCACCTGGCACTGAATCTCAGAGGATCAGGCAAGTAATCCACTCAAATGCACTACAGAAGCCCTGCCGTCACCCGGAAAATGTGCGGACACTTCACAAGGAACATCCCTATGAAACGCCTCTTGCTCGCCCTGGGTTTGCTGGTGACTTCTCTTTCTTCATTTGGAGCCGATATGTCCAACGGTGCGGATAACTTCTACAGCAGCAACACAGTGACGGCCGAACCTGTCACCTTCAACAATCAATACGGCATGCAGGTCGCAGGCACGCTGTTCGTGCCCAAGCACCTGGCCCCGGGCTCAAAGCACGCAGCCCTTGTCGTCGGCCACCCGATGGGGGCCGTCAAAGAGCAAAGCGCCAACCTCTACGCCACCAAAATGGCTGAACAGGGTTTCGTGACCCTGTCCCTGGACCTGTCGTTCTGGGGCCAAAGCGCCGGCACACCACGCAACGCGGTGTTGCCCGACCTCTACGTGGAAGACTTCAGCGCCGCCGTGGACTTTCTCGGCACTCACCCACAGGTCGACCGGGAACGCATCGGCGCCATCGGCATTTGTGGCAGCGGCAGTTTCGTGATCAGTGCGGCGAAGATCGATCCGCGTCTCAAGGCAATCGCCACGGTCAGCATGTACGACATGGGCGCGGCCAACCGCAATGGCCTCAAGCACGGCATGACCTTGCAACAGCGCCAGCAGATCCTGCGCCAGGCTGCCAACCAGCGCTATGTAGAATTCCAGGGCGGCGAGACCCTCTACACCGGTGGCACGCCGCAGAGCCTCACGGGCGATCCGATCGGCGACGAGTTCTACGACTTCTACCGTACCCCGCGCGGCGAAGTCACCCCAGCAGGCGCCTCATCGCAAACCACCACCCGGCCGACGCTGACCAGCAACGTCAAGTTCATGAACTTCTACCCCTTCAACGATATCGAGACGATCTCGCCACGCCCGCTGCTGCTGATTACCGGGGCCGACGCGCACTCCCGAGAATTCAGTGAAGACGCCTACCAACGCGCCGCCGAGCCCAAGCAATTGCTGATCATCCCCAACGCCGGCCATGTAGACCTTTACGACCGCGTCGAACTGATCCCGTTTGACACGCTCTCCACCTTCTTCCAGAGCCACTTGCAGTGAGTTCCGTTACCCCTCAACCGCAACGCTGGGGCGCGGTGCTGGCGATGTCGCTGGCGGCGTTTGCCTTGGTCGCCTCCGAGTTCATGCCGGTCAGCCTGCTGACACCGCTGGCGGCTGACTTGCAGATCACTGAAGGCCAGGCCGGCCAGGGCATTTCCGTGTCCGGGGTGTTTGCCCTGCTCACCAGCCTGGTGATCGCGGCGGTTGCCGCGCGGATGGATCGCAAGCGCCTGCTGATGGCCTTGACCTTACTGATGATCGTCTCGGGCAGCGTGGTGGCGTTCGCACCGAATTACGCGGTATTCATGCTCGGGCGCGCGTTGATTGGCCTGGCAATTGGCGGCTTCTGGTCACTGTCGGCGGCCACGGCAATGCGCCTGGTCGAGCCCGCCCAAGTGCCACGGGCCTTGGCCATCGTCAACGGTGGCAACGCCCTGGCGACGGTGATCGCGGCGCCGCTGGGCAGCTTTCTTGGCGGCCTGATTGGCTGGCGCGGCGCATTCTTTTGCGTGGTGCCAGTGGCCGTGATTGCGCTGGCCTGGCTGTGGCTGAGCTTGCCGGCGCTCAAGCACAGCGGCACGGCGGCCACCGGCAATGCGCTGCGCCTGCTGAAAAACCCCAAGGTGACCTTGGGCATGTGCGCTGTCAGCCTGTTCTTCATGGGCCAGTTCATGCTGTTCACTTACCTGCGGCCGTTCCTGGAAGGCGTGACCCGGGTCGAGGTGTCCACCCTGTCGCTGATGCTGCTGGTGCTCGGCCTGGCCGGCCTGGCGGGTACGGTGTTGATTGAGCACTTGCTCAAGCGCCACCTCTACCCGACGCTGATTGCCATCCCGCTGATCATGGCCGGCATTGCCCTTGCGCTGGTGGCGTTCGGTGGTTCAGCGATTGTCACCACCGTGCTGTTGGGCTGCTGGGGCCTGGTGGCCACTGCTGCGCCCGTTGGCTGGTGGACATGGCTGGCCCGCGCCTTGCCCGACGACGCCGAGGCCGGCGGGGGATTGATGGTCGCCATCATCCAGCTGGCGATTGCCGCCGGCGCCACCGTCGGTGGTGTGGCATTCGACGTGAGCGGCTATCAGGCCACCTTCGAGCTGAGCGCCGCCTTGCTGGTGATCGCCACGCTGCTCGCTTACCTGGCATCGCGCCGCCCTGCTCATGCGCGCATGGCGAGCGGCACTACTTGAAAAAATGACTCGGCGTTTTGCCAAACTGTTTCTTGAACATGCTGGTAAAAGCGCTGGGGCTTTCATAGCCCAATTCAAACGCCACATCGATGATCTTCTGCCCCACCGCAATGCGTTCCAGCGCCAGCAATAGCCGCGCTTGCTGGCGCCACTGGCCGAAGGTCATGCCGGTTTCCTTGCGGAACAGGCGCTGGATGGTGGTTTGGTCCAACCCCAACCGCGCACTCCAGTCGGCGACGGTGGAGGCATCACTCGGCTCGTCCTGCAACGCCAGGCAGATCGGGCTCAGGCGTGGGTCGGCAGGCTGGGGCAAAGACAGCGGCAAGGCCGGCAGGATAGCCAGTTCATCAAGAATCAGGTGCATGATCCGCGCGTCGCGTGAATCCTCGGCATACGGCGGTTTCAGGCTCACCGAGGCCTTGATCAGTTCACTCAGCAGCGGCGAGACCGTCACCGTCTTGGGCTCGGCCGGCAGGTTGGGGAAGCGGTCCGGGCGCACGAACACGCTGCGCATCTGCAGCGTACCCACGCAGCGCAGCGAGTGAACTTGACCGCAAGGCATCCAAAAGCCACGATTGGGCGGCACCGTCCATTGCCTCAGGGCCGAGTACACCACCATCACACCGCCAATGGCGTACAGCAGTTGGTGCTTGTTGTGGCTGTGTTCGGGGATCACCCAGTTTTCGGGGTAATCAGTGGCCGAGCTGATGACGGCCCAATCGCCCTCATCGATTTCTCGCAGAAATTTATCCAGTGATTTGATCATTTCGCCCTTTTTGCGATGGTTTCTGCCCGAATTGCGCGAGACAGGCATTGGCGCCGAATCTAGCATAAACGCCGAGTCCAGATGGAGTGGCGGTTCACATCACCGCCGCCCGCCTCCACGCCTGTCAGCTGCCTTGTACGGAATGCCCGCATGTCCACAGTCACAGCGTCACCCGCAGCACCTTCGACCAGCCCGCAAGTAAGCCCCTTAGTCATGCGCGTCCTGGGCGCCTGTGCCCTGGCGCACCTGATCAATGACTTGATCCAGGCGGTGCTGCCATCGATCTACCCGATGCTCAAGGCCAACTACGGCCTGAGCTTCACCCAGGTCGGCCTGATCACCCTGACCTTCCAGTTGACCGCCTCGCTGCTGCAACCGTGGATCGGCTACCACACCGACCGCCACCCCAAACCCTGGCTATTGCCGGCGGGCATGGTGTGCACCTTGGTCGGCATCTTGATGCTGGCCTTTGTCGGCAACTTCCCGGCGATATTGCTCGCGGCGGCGCTGGTGGGTGTGGGCTCATCGACCTTCCACCCGGAAACCTCCCGCGTCGCACGCCTGGCTTCCGGTGGGCGCTACGGCCTGGCGCAATCGACCTTCCAGGTCGGCGGCAACACCGGCAGCGCTTTCGGCCCGTTGCTGGCGGCGGCGATCATCATTCCCTACGGCCAAAGCCACATTGCCTGGTTCGGCCTGTTTGCGGTGTTCGCCATCCTGGTGCTGTACGGCTTGAGCCGCTGGTACCGCCACCACCTCAACCTGTTCAAGCTCAAGCAAGGCAGCCAGGCCACCCACGGTTTGTCCAAAGGCCGCGTGACCTTCGCCCTGGTGGTATTGGCTGTGCTGGTGTTTTCCAAATACTGGTACATGACCAGCCTGACCAGTTACTTCACGTTCTACCTGATCGAAAAATTCCAGCTGTCGGTGGCCAGCTCGCAGATGTACCTGTTCCTGTTTCTCGGGGCAGTGGCCGTGGGCACCTTTGCCGGTGGCCCGATCGGCGACAAGATCGGCCGCAAGAAAGTCATCTGGTTCTCGATCCTCGGCGCCGCACCGTTCACCCTGGCCCTGCCCTACGTCGACCTGTTCTGGACCGCCGTACTCAGCGTGGTCATCGGCTTTATCATCGCCTCGGCGTTCTCGGCCATCGTGGTGTTTGCCCAGGAACTGGTGCCGGGCAATGTGGGCATGATCGCCGGGATATTCTTCGGCCTGATGTTCGGCTTCAGCGGGATTGGCGCGGCGCTGCTCGGGATGCTCGCTGACCATCACGGCATCGAGTACGTGTACAAGCTGTGCTCGTTCCTGCCGTTGGTGGGTATCCTCACGGTACTGTTGCCGTCGACCAAAGGCGTTTGACGGTTGCTGTAGGAGCGAGCTTGCTCGCGAAAAACTGACAGACGCCGCGTATATCAGGACACACGCGTTATCGTTGACGTTTTTCGCGCGCAAGAACAAGAACTAGGCGTGCCCCTCGCTCCTACAGGTTATGACTGACCCTCACACTGCGCCCGGTCTTCACCGACTCCAGCGCACAATCAGCCAGATGCAACGCATACAAACCATCACGCATACTGGTGGGCAACTCGCGCCCCTCATTCAGCGCATCGATGAACTGCGTCAGCTCATTGCGATACGCATCCGCGTAACGCTCAAGGAAAAAATGCTGCAACGGTTCCAACGCTTCGGTGTGCTCAGCGCTCCAATGGCGCACGGTGCTGGGCCGGTGATTGTCGGTCAGCAGCACGCCGCTGGCGCCGGAAACTTCTACGCGCTGGTCGTAGCCATACACCGCCTGGCGGCAGCAGTTGATATGGCATTGTTTGCCCGAAGCGGTGCGTAGCAAGACCATGACGCTGTCGTAGTCGTCGATCTGCTCCAGGGTCGGGTCCACCAGGCGGCTGGCGAAGGCGCTGACTTCCACGGGTTCCTCGCCGAGCAAGTGGCGAGCAGTGTCAAAGTCATGGATGGTCATGTCGCGCAGGATCCCCCCGGAGTGTTCCAGGTAGTCACGCGGTGCCAGGCCAGGGTCGCGACTGGTGATGATCACCTGGCGCACGGCGCCGATCTGGCCGGCGTCCAGCGCCTGGCGCAGGCGCAGCATGTCGGGGTCGAAGCGCCGGTTAAAGCCAAGCATTACCTTGCCGCCCTGGCGCTCTACGGTTTGCGCAGCGCTGCGCGCCTTGGCGATGTCCAGGTCGATGGGTTTTTCGCAGAGCACCGCCTTGCCCTGGGCCACCGCAGCCAGTAACAGGTCGATGTGGGTGTCGGTGGGCGTGCCGATCACCACCGCATCGATGTCCTCGCGGCTCAGCACGGTGGCGCAGTCATACGCGGCCTCGCAGCCCAACTGGGTGCTCAAGGCATCGACACCTGCGCGCCAGGGATCGGCCACCAACACCAGCGTGGCATTGGGATGGGCGGCAACGTTGGCGGCGTGGATCTTGGCGATGCGCCCGGCACCTAGAACGGCGATACGTAGCATGGTCGAACTCCTGGATTATTATTGGATAGGGTGTTTCAGCGCTTCAGTCCGGCAGGTTGAACGGCGTGACGATCTGCACCTGTGACGGCGCAATCGGCCCGGCCTTCCATAGCCGGTGGTATTGCAGGATGTGCAGGAATACGTGGCGGGCATCGATCTGCAGGTTGTGATCAATGATCGCCGCGACTTTTTCTTCGCGCAGCAGTTGGCGGTTTTCTTCGTCAAGGTCGTGGCCGATGAATACCTCCAATGAACGGTCCTGCGCGGCAAACGCGTCGACAATTGCGCGGTTGCCACCGCCGACGCTGTACACTGCCTTCAGCCCGGGGTGCTGGTGCAAGGCTTGGGTCACTCGTTCAAAGGTGCGCTCATACACGCCGTAGCCGCCGCTGATATCCAGTACCCGCAGGTGCTCGGCGCGGCCACGCAGCCAGGCACGAAAACCCATCTCGCGCTCTTCTTCGCCGCGGAACAACTCGCTGCCGATCACCACCGCCACGTCCTGAGGATCGCTCGGCAGCCAGCGCGACATCAGGTAGGCAGCGGTCTGGCCAGCCGTGCGATTGTCCATGCCCACATAGCCGATGCGCTCGCTTTGGGGCAGGTCGGTGACCAAGGTCACCACCGGAATGCCGGCCGCAATCAGCTGCTTGACGGCCAGGTTCACCGCCGGTTCATCCGCAGCCTTGAGCACCACACCCTGGCTGCCCGTGTCGAGGCAGCGCAGCAGTTGGTCGTGCATGGCCTGGGGCTCGATCTCCTCGAACAGGTGAAAACGTGGCGCGATGCGAAACGGTGCCAGGCTGGCCAATTGGCCAACGATCGCCGCCTGCACCGCGGCGCTGAAACGCTGGGGCGTGTGCATGATTACGTCCACATGGAAGGTGCGCCCCACGGCCAAGCCATTTTTTTCCTGGGATTCCAACTCCTCCAATGCCTGCTCAATACGCCGCCGGGTCTGGGCATGCACGCTGCCGCGCTGGTGCAGGACGCGGTCCACCGTGGCCTTGCTGACGCCAGCCTGGGTGGCGAGTTGCTTGATGGAAAAGTGTTTTGCGCGTTCGAGCATGGGTTTCGCCTGAGGTGTTTTTGAGGTCTTTTTTGGGCGTTACTGAGGTTTCGCAATGCTAGTCTCAGTTTTGCCTGGCGTCGAGCCAGGTCAGCAAAACAATAAAAATCCAGGAGAACCCTCATGCCCCACTCCGATCTTGCGACCTCGTTCAGCGGCCAATACTTTGTCGTAACCGGCAGCACCCAGGGCCTCGGCGCGGCGGTGGCCCATACCCTGGCTCGCCGTGGTGCGGCCGGATTGATTATTTGCGGACGTCGCCGTACCGAGGGCGAAGAGCAGGTGCGCCAACTGGCACAGCTGGATTGCCAGGCATTTTTTGTCGAGGCCGACCTGGAAAAGGTCGAGGACTGCCGCGCAATCATCGAAGCGGCGCGCGTCCATTTCGGCACTTTGCACGGCTTGGTGAACTGCGCCGGCATGTCTGACCGTGGCACCATTCTCGACACCTCGCCGGAACTGTTCGAGCGCTTGTTTGCGGTGAATGTGCGGGCGCCGTTTTTCTTAATGCAAGAAGCGCTGAAGCTGATGATCAGCAGCGGTGTTGAGGGCGCGGTGGTCAATATCCAGAGCGTTACCGGCCATGGTGGGCAGTCGTTCTTGAGTGCTTATGCGGCGTCCAAGGGCGCGCTGGCGATCCTGACCAAGAACGTCGCATTCAGTGCCTTGCGCAACCGCATCCGCGTGAATGGCCTGAACATCGGCTGGATGGACACGCCCCACGAGGATCAGATCCAGCGCCAGTACCACGGCGCCCAGGACGGCTGGCTGGCCGATGCCGAACGCACCCAACCGTTTGGGCGCCTGCTCAAGCCCGAAGAGGTAGCGCGCAGCGTGGCATTTCTGCTGTCCACTGAGTCGGGAATGATGACTGGCGCAGTGATCGACCTTGAACAAGGTGTGGTCGGCTGCACCGACAGCAGCACCCCACAACCTCACCAGGCCCTGAGCCTTCCAGGAGGTATGTGATGTCGGCTTTCGTAACCGGCGACGCGGTGCGCCTGGCCGACTTCAGCCGGATCTGTGCGCAGCGCACCAACGCCAGCGACTACCCGCTGTGCCTTGAGGTACAAGGCAATGTGCCGATCTATCAGGCCCACACCTTGCGCAACAGCGACCGCCTGGTCGTCATGAACGAACTGCATCACCTGTTCCGTGACGGGCCCGGCGTAATGGTGGTGCGCCAAGCCTATGAAGACCTGGAAGTGGTGGACCGCCACAGCCAGGTCTTCGACGCGATCTTTGCCCATGAAGCCGCCCAGGGCGTGGCCGCCGATCACTTTGCCAAGGCCGGCAGCAATGGCAGGATCTGGAACGCGCTACAGAAGGCGGCCTTACAGTCCCCCGAATCCTTTGCCGAGTACTACGCCAACCCTCTGCTGGGGTTAATTGCCGAAGCCTGGTTGGGGCCGGGTTTTCAAGTCACGGCGCAAGTCAATGTGGTGCATCCAGGTGGCCAGGCGCAGCAGCCGCACCGAGACTATCACCTGGGTTTCCAGACCAACGATGTGGTCGAACGTTTTCCGCTGCCGCTGCATGCGCTGTCCCAACATCTCACGTTGCAAGGTGCTATCGCACATTCGGATATGCCGCTGGAAACCGGCCCCACCCAGCTGCTGCCCTTTTCCCAGCAGTATGCCTTGGGGTACCTGGCGTGGCGTCGCACGGAGTTTATCGACTACTTCCAGCACCACGCGGTGCAATTGCCGCTGAACAAGGGCGACTTGCTGTTCTTCAACCCGGCACTGTTCCATGCCGCCGGCACCAACCGCACGGCCGATCGCCAGCGCATGGCCAACCTGCTGCAAATCTCCTCGGCATTCGGCAAGCCGATGGAAGCCATCGACCGCGACCGCATGATGCTGGCGGTGTATCCGGTGCTGCTCGCCAACCCCAACCTGGATTCCCGCGCCGTGGTCGCCTGTACCGCAGACGGGTACTCCTTCCCCACTAACCTCGACACCGACCCACCCTTGAGTGGCCTGGCCCCGCAAACCGGGCAACAACTGATGCTGAAAGCCCTCGACGAACGCTGGCCGTGCTCGGACTTCGCCGCCGCCGTGGCGCAGCTGCGGGCCAAACGCCAAGCGTGAACCGCCCTGCTTTGACAACAACAAAAACAACGGAGCACAACCATGAAGAAGCAACTCCTTGCGGCACTGTTAGTCCTTGCGTTCAGCCCTTGGGCGCTGGCGGACATTCGCATCGGCGTGAGCATCGCCCAGGTAGACGACGTATTCCTCGCACAAATGCGCGACTACATGGCCGCCCACGCCAGGGAACTGCCCGATGTCACCCTGCAATTCGAAGACGCCCAGGGCGACGTGGTGCGTCAACTCAACCAGGTGCAAAACTTCACCGCCCAAGGCATGGACGCGATTATCGTCAACGCAGTGGACACGGCCGCCACCCAGAAGATGACGCTCAATGCCCAGCAGGCCAAGATCCCGCTGGTGTACGTCAACCGCCGTCCGGAGTTCAAGGAGGTGCCAGCGGGCGTGGGCTATGTCGGTTCGGACGAGATCAAGGCCGGCGAAATCCAGATGCGCTACCTGGCCGAGAAAATGGGCGGCAAGGGCAACCTGGCGATCATGCTCGGGCTGCTGTCCAACAACGCCACCCATAACCGCACGCTGGGGGTGAAGACCGTGCTAAAGGACTACCCCGACATCAAAATCGTCGAGGAACAAAGCGCCGAATGGCAGCGCGGCAAGGCGATTGACCTGATGAACAACTGGATCGTATCCGGGCGCAAAATCGATGCCGTGGCCGCGAATGCCGATGAAATGGCGATTGGCGCGGCCATGGCTATCAGCCAGGCAGGCATGCAGCCAGGCAAGGACATCCTGGTGGCCGGCAGCGACGGCGGCGCAGCTGGATTGGACGCGGTGAAAAAAGGCCAGCTGTTGGTCACGGTGTACCAAGACAACAAGGGCCAGGCAGTGGGTTCCATCGACCTGGCAGTGAAGATGGTCAAGCAGCAGCCGTACACGGCGGAGCTGACGATTCCTTATCAGCAGATCACCAAGGACAACTACCAAGCGTTCCTTAATCCCTGAAGACCGCGCACTACTCATGGCAAGGGAGCTTGCGCCCTTGCCATACAGGCTTAGTTGAGTGTTCGCCGAGAAAACCCATTAACCACGATATAGAGCAACGGCCCCACCGACACAAACACCGCCGTCAGCACAAAGTACGGCAACACCGAGCCTATCGACCGCCCTCGCCCACGCGCATCCCGGTACATCCACACACACGCCAGCACCGCCATCAGGTACAGGTCAATCACCACCTGAGCCGTATCGGGCCTGGACATCAGTTCCCATCCAAATGCCAGCAGTGATTGCTCGGCCGTGAGCATGGTCGCCACGGTATAGACGGTAAATCCCAGCAAGGCCGCCAGGGCGATATAAGGTCTGTGCATGGTCTCTTCCTTGAAGTGCAACGTTAATCAACGCGGCCACCTTAGCGATAAGAGGCTGCCGCTCGCAATCCTGCTGACGTCTTTCCCGAGATGTCCTGCGCGCCGCCTACACGAAGTATGCCGCGCTGGTTTTGTGAAATATCTGTACGTAGACTGCCGCCATACCCCCACTTGAAGGCGGCGAAAAAAACGTGATGCAAGTTACTGAAGTCTCCATTGCCCAATTGCGCGCTGCGCTTGAAGCCGGCCAGACCACGGCGCTTGAACTGGTGCAGGCGTACCTGGCGCGGATCGACGCCTACGATGGCCCGCAAACGGCCACTGCGCTGAACGCCGTGGTGGTACGTAATCCCGAGGCGCTGAAAGAAGCCCAGGCGTCCGATGCGCGCCGTGCCAAGGGGCAAACCCTGGGGCCGCTGGATGGTATCCCCTACACGGCCAAGGACAGTTACCTGGTCAAGGGGTTGACGGCTGCATCCGGCAGCCCGGCGTTTGCCAAGCTGGTGGCCCAGCGCGATGCCTTCACCATTGAGCGTCTGCGTGCCGGTGGCGCCATCTGCCTGGGCAAGACCAATATGCCGCCGATGGCCAATGGCGGTATGCAGCGTGGCGTGTATGGTCGCGCCGAGAGCCCCTACAACGCCGACTACCTCACCGCGCCGTTTGCGTCGGGCTCTTCCAACGGTGCCGGCACCGCCACCGCCGCCAGTTTTGCCGCCTTCGGGCTGGCTGAAGAAACCTGGTCCAGCGGTCGCGGCCCGGCTTCCAACAATGGCCTGTGTGCCTACACGCCTTCGCGTGGGGTGATTTCGGTGCGCGGCAACTGGCCGCTGACCCCAACCATGGACGTGGTGGTGCCCTACGCTCGCACCATGGCCGACCTGCTGGAAGTGCTCGACGTCGTGGTGGCCGAAGACCCGGACACCCGTGGCGACCTGTGGCGTCTGCAACCCTGGGTGCCGATCCCCAGCGTCGCCTCGGTGCGCCCAGCGTCCTACCCGGCCCTCGCCGTCAGCAGCGAAAGCCTGGCCGGCAAGCGCTTTGGCGTGCCGCGCATGTACATCAACGCCGACCCGGAGGCTGGCACCAGCGAAAAACCCGGTATCGGCGGCCCGACCGGGCAAAAGATCCACACCCGAGCCACGGTGATCGAACTGTGGCAAGCCGCACGCCAGGCACTGGAAGCCGCCGGTGCCGAAGTGATCGAAGTGGATTTCCCGCTGGTGTCCAACTGCGAAGGCGACCGCCCCGGCGCACCGACGGTGTTTACCCGTGGCCTGGTTTCCAAGGAATTTCTCCACGACGAGTTGTGGGAATTGTCGGCCTGGGCCTTCAATGACTTCCTGCGCGCCAACGGCGACCCGCACCTGAACCGCCTGGCCGATGTGGACGGGCCGAAGATCTTCCCCCACGACCCCGGCACCCTGCCCAACCGTGAAGACGACCTGGCCGCCGGCATGGACGAATACGTGCGCATGGCCCAACGCGGCATCACCCCATGGGACCAGATCAGCACCGTACCCGATGGCCTGCGCGGCCTGGAGCAAACCCGGCGCCTGGACCTGGAAGACTGGATGGATACCCTGGGGCTTGACGCCGTGCTGTTCCCCACCGTGGCCGACGTAGGCCCGGCGGATGCCGATGTGAACGAAGCGTCTGCCGACATTGCCTGGAGCAACGGCGTGTGGGTGGCCAACGGCAACCTCGCCATCCGCCACCTGGGCGTGCCTACCGTCACCGTGCCAATGGGCGTGATGGCAGACATCGGCATGCCAGTGGGGCTCACCTTCGCCGGGCGCGCCTATGACGATTCGGCGCTGTTGCGCTTTGCCTCGGCGTTCGAAGCCACCGGCAGCAAACGGATGATCCCGCCGCGTACGCCACCGCTGGCGGCTATCTAGCTGGGCTCCTCACTCAAAGTGTGGGAGCGGGCTTGCTCGCGAATGAAGTGTGTCAGTCAACAAATCAGGTGACTGACACGGCGCATTCGCGAGCAAGCCCGCTCCCACACTTTTTGTTCATATTTCAGTTCAAACACCGTGGTGCGAGGACCGAAGCACCTCGTTGCGCCGCTGCCACTCCTCCACCACATCCCCCAAAGTCTTGGGTGCGCCGTTACGAATCCACGCCATGAATGGACGGTTGAACTTGAACGCCGGGCCACACTGCTCAAGCATAAAGCGGCGTACGTTCTGGGTGTTTTTATAGCTAGGGGTGACGGGTGTAGCGCGGGTGATGACGTCGCTGTGCCAGTCAAAATCCATGATGTACCTCAGCTGCGCGGATGGTGATGGACACTCTAGCGCCTCCTCACCTCAAGCTCCTGCAAAATTTTACTTTCCTTCCGCCTTGAGAATATTGCATGGTTGTACGACGACATACCTCGTCGTATTTCTTAACAACAATAAGGAAAACCCCCCATGCCCAACTTCAAAGTGCTGATCGGATTTCTGTGCCTGTTCTGCGGCTACGTCGCCGCCGCGCCCGGCGCTGCCGAGAAGGATGTAGCCCAGGCAGTCGATCAATTGACCCAAGCCATGCTGCATCTGGACCTCAAGCAGCTTCATGCACTGACGTCCGACAAGCTCACCTACGGCCACTCCAGCGGCAAGGTGCAAAACAAAGCGCAATTCATTGCCGATCTGGAAACCCATACCAGCGCGTTCAAAACCCTGGAGATGCAAAACCAGACCATCACTCTCAACGGCGATACCGCTCTGGTGCGCAACCACTTCCACGCCTTGGCAGTGAACAGCGGTGTGGACACACCAACCGATATCGACAACTTTCAGGTTTGGCAAAAACAGCACGGCCAATGGCTGCTGATTGGGCGCCAGGCTTACAAGTACTGAGCAAACCTCACCACGCCACCACCTTACGCACCGTCACCAGCGCCTCACGCAACGCCGCCATCGGCACCGAACCCAGGGCCAGGCGCAGCGCGTGGGGCACCTGGGCCGAAACCGCGAACGGTTCAGCGGTTGAAACAGAGATGCCCGCACGCTGCAAGGTCATGGCGACCTGATCGGCGCGGGCATCTTCGGCCAACGGCAGCCACAGAAAGTAGGATGACGGGTGGCTGATGGTCTTCACACCGGTCAGCACCTGCGCCGCCAATGCCTGGCGGGCCTGGGCATCCGCGCGCTTTTGCGCCTCCAGTTGCGTCACCGTACCGTCTTCGAGCCAGCCCACCGCTATCGCACTCATCACCCCCGGCACGTTCCAGGTGGTGGCCATGATCGTGCGCTCCAGGCCGTTTACCCAAGCCATAGGCGCAGCGATAAAGCCCACACGCAACCCGGTGGCGACACTCTTGGACAGCCCGCCGATATACACCGTGCGCTCCGGTGCAAGAGTCGCCAAAGGTGGCGGTGCTTCTTCGGCGAGAAACGCATAGGCGCCATCCTCGATGATCATCAGGTTGTGCTGCCGGGCGATTGCCACCAAGCGCTCGCGCTGCGCCAGGCTCATCACCCAGCCCAGCGGGTTATGCAGGGTCGGCATGCTGTACACCGCTCGCACCGGACGCTGGCGACACAGGCTGTGCAGGTGGTCCAGGTCCGGGCCGCAGGGAGTGACCGGGATGGCGACGAGTTCCAGGTGCAGGGT
Organism: Pseudomonas sp. AL10; assembly: GCF_029960685.1. Lineage (NCBI taxonomy): Bacteria > Pseudomonadati > Pseudomonadota > Gammaproteobacteria > Pseudomonadales > Pseudomonadaceae > Pseudomonas > Pseudomonas sp. AL10. Next base: position 15,374 of record NZ_JASBQZ010000030.1, on the reverse strand, counting down.
TTCGGCCAGCACCTTGAAACCCGAATAGGTCAGCGCATCCACCGCCACCACATCCCCGGGCTTGAGCAAGGTCATCATGCTCACCACCAGGCCATGCTGGGCACCGCTGACCACCAGCACCTGCTCGGCTGGCACCGTCAGCCCGCGGTTCAACAAGTGCCGTGCCACGGCGGCGCGCTCGTGCACGCGACCGCCATGGGGCTGGTAGCGCAGCAGCGCCTCCAGATCGCCAGACAGGGCGAGCTGGCGCAACGCCGTGCGCAACAGCTCGGCCTGGCCCGGCAAAGACGGGTAGTTGAAATTCAGATCGAGCACACCCGCCGTAACCGTCATCTGCCCGCTGCCCTGCCCCGGCGGTAAGGCGATTTCACGCACGAAGGTGCCGCGCCCGGTCTCGCCACTGACCAGGCCCATGGCTTCCAGCTCGCTGTACACCCGGCTGGCGGTGACCAGCGCCAGGCCATGCTCGGCGGCCAATTGCCGGTGGGTGGGCAGCCGTGTACCGGGCAGCCACTGGCCGCTGCGGATGGCCTCGGCGAAGGTATCGACCAGCGACTTGTAGCGAGCACGGGGCATAAGGATGTATCCATGACAATTTTTTGATTGTCTTAATCTTCAATCCTAGGATGCCCAGCACGCAACTGCCTTTTCAGGACGCCCCCATGGAACGCACTTCTCCCCTCGGCACTCTGGACAACAGCACCCAGGGTTGGATCAACGGCTTTATCGGCGTGGTGATTTTCAGCGGCTCGCTGCCGGCCACGCGCCTGGCGGTGATGGAATTCGATCCGGTGTTCCTGACCATGATCCGCGCCACCCTCGCGGCGCTACTGGGGTTGTGCCTATTGGGGGTATTCAAGGAAAAACGCCCCACACGCCAGCAATGGGCCCCGCTGGTTATCGTCGCGCTTGGCGTGGTGATCGGCTTTCCACTGCTGACGGCCCTGGCCCTGCAGTACGTGACCTCGGCCCATTCCATCGTCTTTATCGGCCTGCTGCCACTGGCCACGGCAGTGTTCGGCGTGCTGCGCGGCGGTGAGCGGCCGAGACTGGTGTTCTGGTTGTTTTCGATCCTGGGCAGCCTGTTGGTGATGGGTTATGCCGTTGCCCAAGGCTTGAGCGCCGCACCCGCGGGCGATGTGCTGATGCTGTTGGCGGTGCTGGTGTGCGGCCTGGGGTATGCCGAAGGCGCCAAGCTGTCGCGCAGCCTGGGCGGCTGGCAGGTGATCTGCTGGGCGCTGGTGGTGTCGCTGCCGGTGGTCGCGCCCTTGAGCCTGGTGCTGGCGCCTGCCACCCTCAGCGGTATCAGCCTGCCGGCGTGGTTGAGCCTGGGCTACGTGGCGTTGTTCAGCATGTTGATCGGTTTTGTGTTTTGGTACCGCGGCCTGGCCCAGGGCGGGATTGCCGCGGTCGGCCAGTTGCAGTTATTGCAACCATTCTTCGGCCTGGCGCTGGCAGCCGGCTTGCTGCATGAACAAGTCAGCCTGGGCATGGTGCTGGTGACGGTGGCGGTGATCGGCTGCGTGGCCGGGGCGAAGAAGTTTGCTCGCTAACCCCTGGCCTGCTAAATAGAAGCGTCGCCAAACAACAAGGACTCTGCATGCACAGCGCTTCTCTCCAGGACACCACGGCGCCGGAAGGCATCTGCTACGGCTGCGGCAGCAACAACCCTCATGGCCTGCACATCAAGAGCCGCTGGGATGATGATGGCGTACACGTCATTGCCGAGCACCAACCCGAGGCCAAATACAGCGGCTGGCCGGACCTGGTCTACGGTGGCCTGATCGCCATGCTGGTGGACTGCCACTCCAACTGGACCGCCATGGCCTACCACTACCGCGCCGAACAGCGTGAACCCGGCAGCCTGCCGCGCATCGACTGCGTCACCGGCAACCTGGGGATCAAATTCATCAAGCCCACGCCCATGGGCGTGCCCCTGGTCCTGCGGGCTCGGGTCGAAGGCGAAGTCGGCCGCAAAAGCCGGGTAGTCTGCGAAGTGTATGCAGGCGGCGTGCTCACCGCCGTCGGCGACTCGGTGTTCGTGCGCGTCGACACCGGGCAACTGGCCGCTGCCGCCCATGGCCGCGAGGTTTGATTCTGGTCTACAGTGACGGCAACCGCTAATCGAGGACTGCACCGATGACTCGTCTGACCGCGAAAGACTTTGCTCCCGAACTGCTGGAACTCTACGACGGCTACGCCCATGGCAAGATCAACCGCCGCGAATTTCTCGACCGCGCTGCACTGTTCACCCTCGGTGGCCTCACCGCTTCGGCCTTGCTCACGGCCCTGAGCCCCAACTACGCCTTGGCCGAACAGGTGAAGTTCACCGACCCGGACATCGTCGCCGACTACATCACCTACCCCTCGCCCAAAGGCAACGGCACCGTGCGCGGCTACCTGGTGCGCCCAGCCAAGGCCGCAGGCAAGCTGCCCGCCGTGGTGGTGGTGCATGAAAACCGGGGCCTGAACCCCTATATCGAAGACGTTGCCCGACGCCTGGCCAAGGCCGGCTTTATCGCCCTGGCCCCGGACGGCCTGACCTCGGTGGGCGGCTACCCTGGCAATGATGAAAAAGGCGTGGCACTGCAACAGACGGTCGACCCGACCAAACTGATGAACGACTTCTTCGCCGCCATCGAATGGCTGATGCACCACGACAGCAGCACGGGCAAGGTCGGCATCACCGGGTTCTGTTATGGCGGCGGCGTGACCAATGCAGCGGCGGTGGCCTACCCGGAACTGGGCGCGGCAGTGTCGTTCTACGGGCGCCAACCCGACGCCAAAGACGTGCCGCGCATCAAGGCGCCGATCATGTTGCATTTCGGTGAGCTGGATACCCGCATCAATGAAGGCTGGCCGGCGTATGAACAGGCATTGCAGGCGGCGGGTACCACGTATGAGGCATTTATCTACAAGGGCGCCAACCACGGTTTTCATAATGATTCGACGCCGCGTTATGACGAGGCAGCGGCGAACCTTGCCTGGGAACGCACTTTAGGGTGGTTCGGCAAATACCTCGCCTAGCCAAGCGCTAACTGTGGGAGCAGGCTTGCCCGCGAAGGCGGTGTATCAGTCGCTGCACCTGTTACTGCACGACCGCTTTCGCAGGCAAGCCAGCTCCCACATTGGGTCTTCGTTGCTTTGGGCATGGCGTTCGCTTAACTGATTGGAAAATCCCTCGCACATCAGGCAACACTCGTCTGCAGCCACCCTTTGAACGCCAACATCGCGGGTGTTTCAGCCCGCGACTGCAAGCGCGTCAGCCAATAGCTGCCGGTGGTGATCCCCACCTCGAACGGCTGGCGGATCACATCGCTCTCCAATTGCCGCGAGAACATCAGGGCTGGCGCCAGTGCTACCCCAGCCCCTTGCAGCGCGGCCTCCATCATCGCCAGCGAGGAGTCGAACACCACGCTGCGCGGCACCCGGGTATCGCCGGGCAAACCGGCGGCCTGGAACCACAGGTTCCACTCATCGGCACGGTAGGAACGCAGCAAGGTGTGCTTCAACACGTCAGCCGGGCTGCGCAGTTGTTCGGCAAGCTGCGGCACACACAACACCGTCAACGGTACCTCAAGCAAAGGGCAGGCATCGGTGCCGTGCCAGGCGCCGGCGCCAAAGCGGATGGCATAATCCAGGCCCTCGGCGGCGACATCCACGCGGTTGTTGTGGGTGGACAAGCGCAAGTCGATCAACGGGTAGCGGCTATGAAAATCCGCCAGGCGCGGCAACAACCAGCCCACCGCAAAGGTACCGACCGCCCCCACGGTCAATACTTCACGGTAATGCCCGCCTTCAAACTGATCCAAGGTCAGGGCAATACGGTCGAAGGCGTCACGCAGCACGGGCAGCAGGGATTCGCCTTCGCTGGTGAGCATCAAGCCCCGTGGCAGGCGCTTGAACAGCGTGACGTTGAGTTGCGCTTCGAGGCTTTTGACCTGATGACTGACCGCCGCTTGGGTCACGCATAACTCGATGGCCGCACGGGTAAAGCTCAAATGCCGCGCCGACGCTTCGAAGGCGCGCAAGGCATTGAGCGGCAGATGGGAACGCAACATGACTTGGCCCAAATTTTTCTAATGGCTGGTGCGAGATATCATCGTTTGCCCGCTCCCGGAAATCCACCTACATTTGCCACGCCTGCGCAGGCTCCGATCGTCACTGCCTTACTTACATGGAAGCGAAGCATGAAACACACCCTGAAAAAATATGCGATCTCAGCCTTGTTGCTTGGGGCCGGCAGCTGCATGGCCGCCACCGATATGCGCCAGGTCGTGGACAGCCACGTCACCCCTCTGATGAAACAGCAAGGCATCGCCGGCCTGACGGTCGCGGTCGTCCAACACGGCAGGGTGCAATACTTTAATTACGGCGTCGCCGCCAAGGACACTCAAGCACCTGTCACCGAAAACACCCTGTTCGAAATCGGCTCAGTGAGCAAAACCTTCAACGCCACCCTTGGTGGGTATGCCCAGGCTATCGGCAAGCTCAAGCTGTCGGACATGACCAGCCAACACCTGCCCGTGCTGGCTGGCAGCGCGTTCGATCGCATCAGCCTGCTGCAACTGGCGACCTATACCCCCGGCGGCCTGACGCTGCAGTTTCCGGACGCCGCCGACAGCGCCACCACCATGATGGAATATTTCCAGCATTGGAAACCCACTTATGCGCCGGGGGAACAGCGCCTGTATTCCAACCCCAGTATTGGCCTGTTCGGTTACGCGACAGCAAAAAGCCTGGGCCTGCCGTTCACCGTCGCCATGGAAAAAACCCTGCTGCCCAAGCTGGGCTTGACCAACACCTATACCCGCGTGCCCGCCGACAAGGCCGGCCTCTACGCCCAGGGCTATGACAGCCAGCAGAAACCAGTACGCGTCAACCCCGGCGCCCTGGACTTCGAAGCCTACGGTATCAAGAGCAGCAGCCAGGACCTGGCCCGCTACGTGATCGCCAACATGCACCCGCAAACCCTGGAACAACCGGTGCAGCAGGCCATTGCCACCACTCACGCCGGCTACTACACCGTCAACGGCATGACCCAGGGCCTGGGCTGGGAACGCTACCCCTACCCCATCGCGCTGCAAGCGTTGCTTGAGGGCAACTCCACACCGATGGCGATGGAGCCGCACAAGGTTAACTGGCTCAAACCTGCCCAGGCGCAGCCTGCCAACGTGCTCTACAACAAAACCGGCTCCACCGGCGGCTTTGGCGCCTATGTGGCGTTTGTGCCAAGCAAGGACATGGGTGTGGTGATCCTCGCCAACAAGAACTACCCGAATGCCGAGCGGGTGAAAGTGGCGTATGCGATCTTGAGTGCGATGGATAACTGAAGCCGGCAATACCCCCGATGGGCGGGGGCTGACCTTAGCGTTGGCGGTGCACGTTTGAAGATCGCCGGCCTCTAGGTACAATCACCGCCCTCTCCCACTCCCCCAAGGATCCGCCATGTCCGGGCTTGAACTGTTCGCCGCCGCCCTGGGGGTGATCGCCGTCTGGCTGACGGTCAAACAAAACCCTTGGTGCTGGCCCATTGGCTTGGTGATGGTGCTGCTCTACACCTGGGTGTTCTTTGAGGTCAAGCTCTACTCCGACATGCTCCTGCAAGTGGTCTATGCGGCCTTGCAGGTGTATGGCTGGTGGCAGTGGACCCGCGCCGGCGAGGTCAAGCAGGGCCGCCAAGTCACGAGCCTGGGCGTGCCGGCGATCATGGCCAGCCTGGCTGTGGGTGCCGTCGGCAGTCTGCTGCTGGGCGCCGCCATGGCCCACTGGACCGACGCCGCCCAGCCTTGGCTCGACGCCGCGCTCACCGGTTTCAGCCTGGTGGCGCAAATGTGGATGGCGCAAAAACGTGTGCAGTGCTGGGCCTTGTGGATCGTGGTGGATGTGATCTTCGTCGGCCTGTTCCTTTACAAAGGCCTCTACCTCACCGCCGCGCTCTACGCACTGTTTACCGTGATTGCCGTGCAAGGCTGGCGCGAGTGGCGCGCCGACCCGGCGTTGCGCGCATGAAGGTGGTGGTATTGGCAGGCCCCGAATCCAGCGGCAAGAGCTGGCTGGCGGCGCAGTTGCACGCGCACTTCGGCGGGTTGATGGTAGGGGAATATGTGCGCTACTTCATCGATCAGCATCAGCGCGACACCACCCTGGCGGATATCCCGGCCATTGCCCAAGGCCAGTTGGCCTGGGAGGATGCCGCCCGCGCCAAACGCCCCGCGTTGCTGATCCTCGACACCCACCTGCTCACCAACAGGCTCTGGAGCCACACCCTGTTCGGCGACTACCCCGGCTGGCTGGATGACGAACTTCTGGCGCGGCATTACGACCTGCACCTGCTGCTCTCCCCCGAAGACGTGGAATGGAGTGCCGACGGCCAGCGCTGCCAGCCGGAACTGGCGGATAGGCAGGCGTTTTTCCAGGCCAGTCTGGAATGGATGCAGCAGCACCAACAGCCACTGGTGGTGATTCGCGGGGGCTGGGAACAACGGCGCCAGGCGGCGTTTGCCGCGGTAACGCAGTTGCTGTAGGAGCGAGCTTGCTCGCGAAAAACGTCAACGATAACGCGTGTTTTCTGGATAAACGCGGCGCCTGTGAGTTTTCGCGAGCAAGCTCGCTCCTACAGGATGACATTGGGGCAAGCCCCTTTACTCGGCATACGCCCACGTCATCCGAAACGACGCCCCGCCCCATTCCGAATCCAGCACCTCAACTTGCCCGCCATGCCACTGGCTGACACGCTTGACCAGCGCCAGGCCCAGGCCAAACCCGCCTGTGCGGCGGTCGCGGCTGGCGTCGAGGCGCAGGAAGGGTTCGAATATCTTGGTGCGCCCCTCCAGCGGCACCCCCGGCCCATCGTCGTTGACCCGCACTTCGTAACCGCTGCCAAACTTGACCAGCGACACTTCCACACGGTGGTCGGCATAACGAATGGCGTTGCGCAGCAGGTTGATCACGGCCCGCGCCATAAAGCGTGGCTCGATCTGGATAACGTCCACCTCGCAGGTGCGCAACGACAGCTGCACCCCTTGCGCCTCGGCCTCCAGGGCCACGGCGCCTATAACACTGTCGAGCCAACTGTGGGCCTCGATATGCTCACGGGTGACCTGGGTGGCGCCCGGCTCAAGGCTGGCATAGGTCAACAGCTCGGAGACCATTTCTTCCAGCTCACCGAGGTCGGCGTACATGTCGTTGATCAGCGCTCGGCTTTGCCGTGGGTCGCTTTGTTGCCTGAGTTGATCAAGCTCGAATGACAACCTTGCAATCGGCGTGCGCAATTCGTGGGAGACCGCATTGGTGAGTTCGCGCTGGTTGGCGATCAGGCCCTCTATGCGCTCGGCCATCTGGTTGAAGTGCCCGGCCAGGGAACGCACGGTGGAACGGCTCGGCAGCAGGATGCGCGAGCCCAGGTCGTTGTCACCGAAACGTTGCGCCGCCAGGCGAATGTGCTCCAGGTCACGCCAGTGTGGACGCACCCAGAAATACAGAACAATGGCCAGGCTCACGCCCAGGAAGCCGTAGGCCCACAGGTACAACCACTTGGGCTCTTCCGGCAATTTGATTTCGAGCAATTGGGGGCCGTCGTCGATAGGCGCGAGAAACTTCATGAAGTCTTCGCGCACCACCACCTGGCCAGCCGCGAGGAGTTTGTGTTCGCGCTCGCTCAAATCCTGGTTATCACGCTGCACCAGTTTGAGCCGCAAGCCGTAATGCGGTTGCAGTTCGTCCAGGCGTGCCTGGCGGGCCTCTGCCGGCACGGGGCGCAGCTGTTCCACCAAGGCCCACGCCGGTCCGCGCAGGGCTTCACGGTTATAGGTTTCGTTGGACTCGGGCATGTAGGTGTCCAGGCCGAAGTTCACCAGCCAGATCGACCCGGCCAGGCCGAGCGCAAGTATCACGTAAAGGCGCAGATACAAGCGCAGCATCTACACCTCCCACGCGAACGGATTGAACAGGTAGCCCTTGCCCCAGATGGTCTTGATGCACACCGGCTCGCGGGGGTTGTCATTGAGCTTGCCGCGCAGTTTGCTGATGTACACGTCTACGCTGCGGTTCAGCCCATCAAAGGCAATGCCGCGCATGCGGTTGAGGATATCGTCACGGGACAGAACCTTGCCCGAGCTGCTGGCCAGCAACCACAGCAACTCGAACTCCATGGTGGTGAGGTCAATGGTTTCGTCGCCCAGGCGCACCACCCGGCAACTGCGATCAATCGACAAGCGGCCGAACTCCAGAGCGCCGCGCACCGTGGGCTCGGGCACCTGGCGGCGCTGCAACGCACGTAGGCGCGCCAACAATACCGGCGGTTTGATCGGCTTGATCACGTAATCGTCAGCACCGGACTCAAGACCAAGGATATGGTCCAGGTCATCTTCCTTGGCGGTGAGGATCACGATGGGCGTGTCCGACACGTTGCGAATCTCGCGGCAGACATGCAGCCCGCTCTGACCCGGCAGCATCAGATCGAGCACGACGATCTTCGGCTTGAAATCCACGAACGCCGCCAGGGCTTCATCACCCCGGTACACCACCCGTACCTCGAAACCATGCTGCGACAGAAAATGCGAGACCAGCCCTGCCAGCTTTTCATCGTCCTCAACGAGCAGGACCTTGCCCAGACCCAGGTTTTCCATAAGTTCTCAGTGTGGATGCGCGGATTGAAATAGGGCCATTATAGGTGGCAAGCTGACCGACAGAAGCAGCTGGCCAGTACCCAGCGAAGAAGCTTCATGCTTTTAAGAGTTTTTAACAAATAGCCTGCACTTTTTAACGCCATTGACAGGGAGTTCCATGCGCAAGGATTACCTGGCGTTCTTCATTTCGCTGTTCCTTTCACGGCTGGCCGACCAGGTTTTGCTGTTTATCGTGCCCCTGATCGTGTTCCAGACCACTCAAAGCGTGTCGTGGGCGGGGCTGGCGTTTTTTGTCGAGTCACTGCCGCGCTACCTGGCGTTTCCGGTATGCGGCGCGCTGTGCGACAGGTTTTCACCGGTGCGTATCCTGCATATCAGCCAGGTGTATCGGGCCTTGGCGTGTGTGGTGGCGATGGCGTGCTATGGGCTGTTCGACGGCATCCATTGGCTGGTGATGCTGTCCGCGCTTTGCGGCGTGTTGACCACCCAGGGCATCATGGCGCGGGAAGTGGTGATGCCGCATATCTTCGGGCAGTACACCTATGCCAAGACCTTGTCCTATTCGCAGATCGCCGACCAGGGCGGACTGGTGCTCGGGCCGTTGGTGGCGGCGCTGATGCTGGAAGTCTGGGCGTGGCCATGGGTAGTGCTGGGCGTCGCCGCGCTGTTTGTGCTGGCAGACCTGGCGATGCTGATCTGGCAGCGCAACACCACGGTGGACCTGCACATCCATGAACAACAGCCGGGTAACTGGCTGCAACCCCTGCGCACCGCTTTTGGCCACATCCTCAACCGGGTGGAGTTGAAACGCATCATCGTCCTGGCGGTCGGTGTGAACCTGATGGTCGGCGTGACGCTGGCTACCTCGGCTGCCATGGTCACTGGCCACTACGCAGCGGGCAAAGACGCCTATGCCCTGCTGCAAGCCGCCGGGGCGCTGGTGACAATCGCGATTCTGTTCTACCTGGCGCATTCATCACTGAAGCTGAAGGTACTGGGCGGGTTGTCGTACTCGATGATCACCGTCGGCGCGCTGATCACAGCGCTCAGCCCCGGCGTGTGGGCCTACACGGTGGGGTTCCTGCTGCTGACCGGCTTCGACAAGATGTTCAACGTGTACCTGCGCAGCACCCGCCAACGGGTGATTCCGGTGCAGGACTTCGGCAAGACCGTTGGCGTGATGACCTTGCTCAACAACCTGGCCCAGCCCTTGGCGGGCTTGATGATTGCCGTGTTGGCAGCGCCTTTGGGCACGCCAACGGTGATCCTGCTGCTGGCGGGGATCACCGCCTTGATCGGTGTGGCCGTGGCCTCAGGCTGGCACGCCACTGTGAAAGCGGAACTCGACGTCGGGTGATTCGATCAGGTCCTGCTCGGTGGCCCGCACCCGCTCGATCACCTGGGCGATGTCCTTGGCGTCGCCGTACTGGTAAGCCAGCTTCAAGTAACCCTGGAAGTGCCGCGCCTCGCTTTTGAGCAAGCCGAAATAGAACTTGCCGAGTTCTTCGTCCAAATGCGGCACCAGCGCTTCGAAACGCTCGCAACTGCGCGCTTCGATAAAGGCGCCCACCACCAGGGTGTCTACCAGCTTGACCGGCTCATGGCTGCGCACCACCTTGCGCAAACCCGAGGCATAACGCCCGGCGTGCAGTTGACGCAGCTCGACCTTGCGCTTTTTCATCAGGCGCATGACCTGCTCGTGGTGCACCAACTCTTCGCGGGCCAGGCGCGACATCATGTTGATCAGGTCAACGTGGCCGTAGTACTTGGCCATCAGGCTCAAGGCAGTGCTGGCGGCTTTGAATTCGCAGTTCTTGTGGTCGATCAGCAGGGTTTCCTGATCGGCCAACGCGGCCTGGACCCAGGCATCGGGGGTGCGGCAGCCGAGGAATTCATGGATTTCGGGCAGGTTCATCGGGCTCACGGGCAAAGGATCACAAAAGGGCGCCGATTATACCGACCCCGCCGCAGACCACCAGCCACCGGCCTTGATGTGTATCAACATGACGGTTGCCGACCAGCAACTATAGTTATTCAACGCCCGCCCTTTTCAGGAGAACCCGACCATGCAAGCCATCCGCAGCATCCTGGTGGTCATCGAGCCCGAGCACTCCGAAAGCCTGGCACTCAAGCGTGCCAAGCTGATTGCCGGGGTGACCGACGCGCACCTGCACTTGCTGGTCTGTGACAAGAAACACGAGCATTCGGCGCTGTTGAGCCTGCTCAAGCAAGGCTTGACGGAAGACGGCTACAGCGTCACCACCGAGCAAGCATGGAACGACAGCCTGCATGAAACCATCATCGATGTGCAGCAAGCCGAAGGCTGCGGCCTGGTGATCAAGCAGCACTTCCCCGACAGCCCGCTGAAAAAAGCCCTGCTGACCCCGGCGGACTGGAAGTTGCTGCGCTATTGCCCAACGCCCGTGTTGCTGGTCAAGACCGCTACTCCCTGGGCGGGCGGCGTGATCCTGGCGGCCATCGATGTGGGCAACGCCGACGGCGAACACCGCTCGCTGCATAATTCGATCATCGACCATGGCTTTGATATCGCCAGCCTGGCCAAAGCCAAATTGCATGTCATCAGTGCCCACCCGTCGCCCATGCTGTCGGCGGCCGACCCGACCTTTCAGCTCAAGGAAACCATCGAGGCGCGCTATCGCGAGCAGTGCAAGGCATTCCAGGCCGAGTTCGACGTGGACGACAGTCACCTGCATATCAAGGAAGGCCCGGCCGATGTGCTGATTCCACACATGGCCCATCAGTTACGGGCGGCGGTGACCATCATCGGCACGGTGGCCCGCACGGGGATTTCCGGCGCGTTGATCGGCAATACCGCAGAAGTGGTGCTGGATGCGGTACAAAGCGATGTGCTGGTGCTCAAACCGCAGACGCTCATGGACCATCTGGAAGAGCTGGCGGCCAAGCCCTGACACCGACCTTCAGGCAATGTAGATCAAATGTGGGAGCTGGCTTGCCTGCGATGGCGGTGGGTCAGCTGGCGCATTTGCTCCTGATACACCGCCATCGCAGGCAAGCCAGCTCCCACATTGACCTCGCCAGTCAGTTAACCCAGCGCATCTTTCAAGAACCCCGGCGCGATATAGCGCTGGTAATGCGCCTCGGACAAGATAAAGAACTCGCGATCAATGGCATCGCGCAGTTCAGGCAGCGCCCAGTCGCGAAACTCCGGCAACAGCACCATGCCATAAGCCTCCAGGTTATTGATCACCCGGGCCCCACGGGCGATCAACTGGTAGGCCCAGCAATACTCGGACTGGTGTGGCACAAAGCGAATCTTGCGTTGCTCCAACTGCCCGCGCAGGGTCTTGGGGTCGAAAACCTCCACTTTGCCGGCCATGACCTGCACCAACAGCTGCTCAAGCCTGAGCCAGACCGCGCGCTTTTCTTCTTCGTTATAGCCGTTCCACTGGATCACTTCATGGTGGAAGCGCTTGCATCCACGGCACACGAGATCGCCGTAGACCGTGGAACACAGGCCGACGCAGGGAGTCTTGATGGTTTGGTTGGGCATGGGCAATGACACGCAAATCCGCGAAACAGTGCGCCATGTTAGCCCTTTGTCTAAGGTTGATCACCCAGCAAACTTGAGCAGGCAACTTACCTTTAGATTTTTTTTGCCGTAGAATCACCCGGCCTTGTAAGGCGCCAATAATCCGCTGGAAGCTGTTTTCAAAGCGTCACGAGCACAGTCGTTCCTTCAGAACGGTGTTGGCGCAGGTTCGACCCGGTAGGTCAGAGCCCGCGCCAACCCTCATCAGCTCCGTTCTGCAGGCGTAAAACTTTGAAAGCAGCTTCTGTAAAGAAATGGCGGCAGCGCTGGCTTTGCGGCCCAAAAAGCCCCCGAGCGCATGCGTGCCGTTCATTTCTGGATGAGCGTCCCGTGGGACCACTGATGAGGGTAATAACTGTGCTTGAAGCCTACCGCAAACATATCGAAGAGCGTGCAGCACTGGGTATCGTTCCCCAGCCGCTTAACGCCGAACAAACCGCAGGCCTGGTCGAGCTGCTGAAAAATCCTCCGGCTGGCGAAGAAGAATTCCTCGTTGACCTGATCACCAACCGCATTCCACCAGGCGTTGACGAAGCCGCTTACGTCAAGGCCGGTTTCCTGTCTGCCCTGGCCAAGGGCGAAGCCACTTCCCCCCTGATCGACAAAAAACGCGCTGTTGAACTGCTCGGCACCATGCAGGGCGGCTACAACATCGTGACGTTGGTCGAGCTGCTGGACGACGCCGAACTGGCACCCGTCGCGGCCGCCCAACTCAAGCACACCCTGCTGATGTTCGATGCGTTCCACGACGTCGCCGAAAAAGCCCGCAACGGCAACGAGCACGCCAAAGGCGTGATCCAGTCCTGGGCTGACGGCGAGTGGTTCCGCAACCGCCCTACCCTGGCCGACAAGATCAGCCTGCGCGTCTTCAAGGTCACCGGCGAAACCAACACCGACGACCTTTCGCCTGCGCCTGATGCCTGGTCCCGCCCTGACATCCCGCTGCACGCCCTGGCCATGCTGAAAATGGCTCGCGAAGGCATCGTGCCGGACGAGCAAGGCAAGACCGGCCCGATGAAGCAGATCGAAGAGATGCGCGGCCAAGGCTTCCCGATTGCCTACGTGGGCGACGTGGTCGGTACCGGTTCGTCGCGTAAATCGGCGACCAACTCGGTGCTGTGGTTCTTCGGCGACGACGTGCCGTATGTGCCGAACAAGCGTGCCGGCGGCTTCTGCTTCGGCAGCAAGATCGCTCCGATCTTCTACAACACCATGGAAGATGCTGGCGCACTGCCAATCGAATTCGACGTCACCAACATGAACATGGGCGACGTGATCGACCTGTACCCGCATGCTGGCAAAGTCTGCAAACACGGCACCGACGAAGTCCTGACCACGTTCGAAATGAAGACTCCGGTGCTGTTGGACGAAGTCCGCGCCGGCGGCCGTATCCCGCTGATCATCGGCCGTGGCCTGACCGACAAGGCCCGCGCTGAGCTGGGCCTGGGCCCTACCGACCTGTTCAAGCTGCCTGAAGCGCCTGTCGACACCGGCAAGGGCTTCACCCTGGCGCAGAAAATGGTCGGCAAGGCCTGTGGCCTGCCAGAAGGCAAAGGCGTTCGTCCAGGCACTTACTGCGAGCCGAAGATGACCACCGTGGGGTCCCAGGACACCACCGGCCCAATGACCCGTGACGAACTCAAGGACCTGGCGTGCCTGGGCTTCTCGACCGATCTGGTGATGCAGTCCTTCTGCCACACCGCGGCTTACCCGAAGCCGATCGACGTGACCACCCACCACACCCTGCCTGACTTCATCATGACCCGTGGCGGTGTATCGCTGCGTCCGGGCGACGGCATCATCCACAGCTGGCTGAACCGTATGCTGCTGCCGGACACCGTCGGTACCGGTGGCGACTCCCACACCCGTTTCCCGATGGGCATCTCGTTCCCGGCCGGTTCTGGCCTGGTCGCGTTTGCCGCCGCCACCGGCGTCATGCCGCTGGACATGCCGGAATCGATTCTGGTGCGCTTCAAGGGCAAGATGAAACCTGGCATCACCCTGCGTGACCTGGTGCATGCCATTCCTTACTACGCGATCCAGGCTGGCCTGCTGACCGTAGAGAAGAAAGGCAAGAAGAACGCCTTCTCTGGCCGCATCCTGGAAATCGAAGGCCTGAACGACCTGACGCTGGAACAGGCTTTCGAGCTGTCCGACGCCTCGGCTGAACGTTCGGCTGCCGGTTGCACCATCAAGCTGTCCAAAGAGTCCGTCACCGAGTACCTGAACTCCAACATCACCCTGCTACGCTGGATGATCGGCGAAGGCTACGGCGATGCACGCACCCTGGAACGTCGCGCTCAAGCGATGGAAGCCTGGGTCGCCAACCCGGAGCTGATGGAAGCCGATGCCGACGCCGAATACGCCGAAATCATCGAAATCGACCTGTCGGAAATCAACGAGCCGATCCTCTGCGCGCCAAACGACCCGGACGACGCCCGTCTGCTGTCCAGCGTCGCTGGCGAGAAGATCGACGAAGTGTTCATCGGTTCGTGCATGACCAACATCGGTCACTTCCGCGCTGCCGGTAAACTGCTGGAGCAGGTCAAGGGCCAGCTGCCAACCCGTCTGTGGCTGTCGCCGCCGACCAAAATGGACGCGCACCAACTGACCGAAGAAGGCTACTACGGCATCTACGGCAAGGCTGGCGCACGCATGGAAATGCCAGGCTGCTCGCTGTGCATGGGTAACCAGGCACGCGTTGAGCCAAACTCCACCGTGGTGTCGACCTCGACCCGTAACTTCCCGAACCGCCTGGGTGATGGTGCCAACGTCTACCTGGCGTCGGCAGAGCTGGCGGCCGTGGCCTCTACCCTGGGTCGCCTGCCGACCGTCGAAGAGTACATGGGCTACGCGGCGAAACTGGACACCATGGCCAGTGACGTCTACCGTTACCTGAACTTCGACCAGATCGCTGAGTTCCGTAAGATCGCAGCGAGCGCCAACATCCCGGTGATTCAAGCTTAACGGTGTGTTGACGTAAAAAACGCCGCGTATCGCAAGGTACGCGGCGTTTTTTTATGCCTGGAACTAACCATTACTGCCAACACAAAACAAATGTGGGAGCTGCGGCCCCTGTGGCGAGGGAGCTTGCTCCCGTGACGGCCTGACAGACGATGCTGATCTAACTGACGCACCGCGATCCAAATGTGGGAGCTGGCTTGCCTGCGAAG